>DASVLI010000086.1:0-3577 GCA_036384955.1 Occallatibacter sp. | reverse complement strand
CGGCCCGCGAAACGCGCGCCTTGGCTGCAGCCACCGTGGCTCGTGTCGACTCAAGAATTGTGTCCAGGTGCGTAGCCATGAATGCTCTGAGTATACGGGGAAAGCCGCATTCCGGACCTGCCGCACGCACCCGCCGCAATGTGCCATCCAGTAGGATGAAGGCGGCATCTATTCAGCGAGGCATGCATGGAGAACTTCCGGCTCAAGGTCTTCCGCACCGTCGCCGAAGAGCATAGCTTTCGGCGCGCCGCGGAAATTCTCCACCTGAGCCAGCCCGCGGTCAGCCAGCAAATCCACGCCCTCGAAACTGAACTCGATGTCTCGCTCTTTGATCGCGCCCCCGGCCGCGTCTCGCTCACCGCGGCTGGAACCGCGTTGCTGGCCTATGCAAGGCGTGGTGCACAGCTTGCCGAAGAGGCCATGCAGGCCGTGCAGAAGACCAAGGGGCAAATTGCCGGCGAGCTGCGCATCGGCGCCTCCATGACGGTTGCGCAGTACATTCTGCCGCGCATGCTGGGTGCGTTTCTGGCCGCGCATCCGCGCGTGCGGCTCGCGGTTCGCAGCGGCAACTCCGAGCAGATTGTGGAGGCGCTTATCGGCGGGCAGATTGATCTCGGCTTGATTGAAGGTCCCGTCTCCAGCCGCGAGGTTTTTCGTCAGCGTTTCTTCGAGGATCGCCTCGTGTTCATCGTAGGCCGCAACTCAAAGTGGGCTGAGAAGCCCAGCCTGCCTCTTCATGCGCTGGGACAGCTGCCGATGCTGATGCGCGAGCGTGGCTCCGGGACCCGCCGTGTGGTCGAGACAGCGCTGCGGCGTGCCGGCGTCGCTCGCCGCGAGCTGCATGTTGTTCTTGAACTCGACTCCATCGTGGCCATTATTTCGGCCGTGGAAGCGGGCATTGGCGCCAGCTTCATCTCCGAGTGGGCGGTGCGCAAGGAGCTGCGCCTGGGCACCGTCCGCGTGCTTGATGTGCCGGGCCTCGACATTCGCCGCGACATGACTCTGGTGCGCCATCCTGGCCCGCCGCAGGATCCGGTAGCCACCTTCGAGCGCTTCGTGCTGGACGGCAACAGCGCCTGGACGAGATAAGTTTTTCTTATCACCCATCATAATTTCCGTCTGGCACGCGCACGGACAGCCGTTGCACCATGGTTCCATGTTGAAGAACCTTTTCTTTCTTGGAATCATTTTGGCGGCCAGCGGAGTGCTTTCTCCGCCGCTGGCGCTTGCCGCGGGCATTGCGTACGGGCTAACCGTCACGCACGGATTTCATCTTGATGCCAAGCGGCTCTCGAAGTTTTTGCTGCAGGCTTCGGTTGTTTGCCTGGGCTTCAGCATGAACCTCAATGACGTAATCCGCGTCGGCAAATCGGGCTTTCTCTACACCGCGCTCGGCATCAGCTTCGCCCTGGCACTGGGCACGGGCCTGGCCTACCTGCTTAAGGTAGACCGAACTGCCGGCTTCCTCATCAGTTCGGGCACTGCCATCTGCGGAGGCAGCGCCATCGCCGCGCTGGCGCCTGTCACCAATGCCAGTTCCGAGGCAATGGCTGTCGCCATGGGGACGGTCTTCGTGCTCAATTCGGTCGCGCTGCTTCTCTTTCCCGCCATTGGCCACGCGCTGCATCTTACCCAAACGCAGTTTGGCCTGTGGGCGGCGCTGGCCATTCACGATACAAGTTCGGTGGTTGGCGCGGCGGCCCATTACGGCACGCTGGCACTGGGCATCGCCACCACGGTCAAGCTGGCTCGCGCTCTCTGGATTGTGCCTGTTTCACTCGGTACTGCCGCACTGCGCGGCAACCACTCGCGCATTCAGTTGCCGTGGTTCATTCTCTTCTTTTGTATCGCGGCGGCGCTGGGCAGCTGGGTTGTGGTTCTGCAGCCGGAGTTTGTGCAAATGGCGCGTTTGGGCAAGTTGGGTCTTGCCGTTACGCTCTTCCTCATCGGCACAGGCATTACGCGCGCCACGCTGCGCGAGGTTGGTGCACGGCCAATGATTCAGGGCGTTGTGCTGTGGTGCGTTGTCAGCACGGTCACGCTTGGCGCCATCCTCAAAGGGTGGATTCACCTCTAAGAACCAGCAGTCGCCCAGACACGCTGATTTGGTGGGCCCGGAGGGATTCGAACCCCCAACCAAGGGATTATGAGTCAGATTTTGGCTACTTTGCAGGATGTCACGCATCGTCGCACGATGAAGAATAAACCTATTATTTGCAACATTTGAATCAGGTATCAACTTTGCATTGTGTCACGCAAGAACGCACCAAATTCCAACTCCAACAGCCACCAGAACAGCCACCAAACAAACCACACACCACCCAACCACCCGCCCCGTGCCAACGCCTAGAAGGTGCCTTCCTGTAGCAGCACGGGGCATCGTGGCGCGTTGGACCGCGCATTTTGAGTACGCGAGTTTGAGCCTGTCACCGCGTTGCCCAATCATCGGGGTGAGCGCCAATATAAGCACGGGCCGTTGCACGAACTTCCGGCCCTACGGTTGATGGGTCAATCCGCCCGTCCGGGCCAAATTGGGCTTTCTCCAGCGCACGAATCGTGAACGGCGAATTGATTTGCAGCCGTCCGTTCTCAATCGCCCGTTTCAGTCCCATAACCACGTCGTGAATGTCGATTCCGAGTATCTGCTCAGCTCCCATCGCTCAGCCTCCGAACATCACTTACCCTTCGTCAATTATCCGCTCCAGCTCTTCAATCACGTACTCAAGCTCATTGGCGTGCGCTTGTGGAATTGCCTTTAGCAGCTCTTGAACGTCCGGTGTCATGTGAACGTCTGGGTGTTGCTCCAAAGTGCGCACGCTACTTTCCGCACCTTCGAGACGGTGTTTCAGGACGGTCACAAATGCTTTCAGTGACTCAGTTCTCATGATGGCTCCATTTCGTAACGTTGCTCAGATTCTATCCGAGCGGGATTGCGGGGCGTCAGACAAAAGAAACCCGTAGGCTACCCGGCTTGATGTTCCTGCCGATGCGCCTACGGGCTTCCTGGTGCGATTACGGGCCATCCTAGCGATTGGATATGTCGAATATCTTGCCGATTTTCTTCTGTGCTGCCGGGTAGTCCCGGAGTGATTCGTATACCAGAAAGCCCACACCAAAGTGTTCTGCTGCCTTGCTCTTCTGCCCCTTGGCAACCTTTTTCAGCTCTTCAGTAGCATTGAACTTGTAACACGCCATGACCGGCCCCTCCTATTGGGCCGCACCTCCAAGGTTGTCGGGAAAGCAAAGACAGATTGCACCCAAGCGCAAATGCGTGTCAAGTGCAAGTGTAAGATAATAAGACCCTTACGTCACGTTAAGGCGTCACGGTAGCGCGTCACTAATAAGACTTTATTGACTTTGTACATTAACAAGAGTATAAGATACGTCAAGATGGCAAGAGCAAGTAAAACACACGGGTTTACAGAGGCACAAATACTGAAGATAGGCCGGAAAGCAACGCACCGGCTGACATCAGAAGAAAAGGCGGCCTTGCAAGAGTATTGGGACGACAGGCTGAAAAAGGCGGGCGAACCTGAATACCGCGCCCAAGACCCGCACAAACTAACACACATGCCAC
>DASVLI010000085.1:0-18134 GCA_036384955.1 Occallatibacter sp. | reverse complement strand
ATTCGACTCGACGCTCTTCAACGACCTGCGCAACGCGGGCATCTTCGACATGGTGTCGAAGAGCTTTCTGCCTCCGGGCACGCCGGGCTCTCCGCAGGAGATCAACCTCTCGTCCTATGCCAATGAGCCGGTGAATGCCTCGATGGCGGCCTTCGGCGCGCTTTCTGCCAGCGGCGGACGGCTGACAGTGTACGGGTGGCTGTTCGACGTGCACAACCAGGCCAATCCGCAGGTGCTGGGCAAGCAGTACAACGAAGCTGCCAGTATGGACATGGCGCGCACCATTGCGCACCGCTTTGCCGACGAGATTATCGCGCGGCTGGGCGGCGGCGTGAGCGGCATTGCCGAGACCAAGATCTACTTCATCAGCACGCGCTCCGGCTCCAAGGAAGTGTGGGCGATGGATTATGACGGCGAGAATCAGCACCAGGTGACGCATCTGGGCACCATCTCGATTTCGCCGCGCATTTCGCCCGATGGCTCGCGGGTTGCGTTTGCCTCGCTGGGCAAAGAGGGCTGGTCGATCCGCATGTTCTCGCTGGACCTTAATCGCATGGTCAGCTTCCCTGCCGGCACGGCGGGCGGAGCCAACCAGTCGCCGGCGTGGTCGAGCGATGGAGCCAAGCTGGCTTTCTCGTCGTCGCGCTCTGGCGATCCGGAGATTTGGATCTCCGACGCGAGCGGTTCGGGGCTGCACCGTGTGACGGCCTTCCGCGGACCCGATGTTGCGCCGACGTGGAATCCACGCACCAATGCGCAGATTGCGTGGGTGAGCGGGCGCACCGGCCTGCCGCAGATTTACGTGATGGACCAGGACGGGGCGAACGTGCAGCGCATGACCGATGGCGGCTATGCGATTTCGCCTTCGTGGTCGCCGAACGGGCAGTTCCTGACCTTCAGCTGGAACCGCAAGTACGGTCCGGGCGCGCCGGGCGGGCAGGACATCTACATCATGGACATTGCCAGCAAGCGCTGGCTGCAGTTGACGCACGACGCGGGCAGCAACGACTTCCCTTCCTGGGCTCCGGATGGACGGCACATTGTGTTCGAGCGTCAGGTGGGCGGCAGGACGCAGATCTGGTCGATGTTGGCCGATGGAACCGAGCAGCATCAGCTGACCACAACGGGAAGCAACTTTATGCCCAACTGGAGCTGGAAGTAGCAGGTGCAGTTTTTGCAGGAATAGAATGGAATCGTTTCCGTGGCATTGTTTTTGAAAATCATTTGAAGGAGCACTCTCTTGAAATTCGGACAAAAGATGTTGGTTTCCGCTGCTGTTCTGATTGCTTTGGTCTCAGTAGCGGGTTGCAAAAAGAAAGTGGCGCCAGTTGCGCCTCCACCGCCTGCCGTCGCGGCTCCGGCCCCGACAGCGCAGATTACGGCCACGCCTACGTCGATCTCATCCGGCGATCAGGTGACCCTGACCTGGAAGACGACCGACGCAACCAGCGTGTCGATTGACGGCCTCGGCGATGTACCCAGCTCGGGCGTGAAGACCGTTACGCCGACCGAGTCGACGACCTATCACCTGGTGGCGAAGGGCGACGGCGGATCGGCCGAGGCCAGCGCACGCGTGACGGTGAATCCCCCGCCCGCGGTCGCGGTGCCCACCAACACGATGAGCGAGGAAGAAGAGTTCCGCGCCAACGTGCAGGACATCTTCTACGACTACGACACCTACGACATCCGCGCCGATGCGCAGGCGACGCTGTCGCACGATGCCTCATACCTGGCCAGCCATCCGAACATCAGGGTTGTGATTGGCGGCTACTGCGACGAGCGCGGCTCGAACGAGTACAACCTGGCGCTGGGCCAGAACCGTGCCGACGCGGCCAAGAACGCGCTGGTGACGGCGGGCGTTGCGGCCAGCCGCATCCGCGTAATCAGCTACGGCAAGGAGAAGCCGTTCTGCAGCGAGTCGACCGAAGAGTGCTGGCAGCAGAATCGCCGCGCGGGATTCTCGATCGACCGTTAAACTGAAGAGGACCGCCTGCCGTTTGGAGCGGCAGCGACCAGACAACGGCGGCAGCTCGCTTGGCGGGCTGCCGCTGATTTCTAACCGCACACAGGTGAGAGATGGATAGAGCTCGTAGAACTGTTCGGAACCGGATTGCGGCCGCCGCTGTACTGGCGGCCTTGCTGGCCTTTGCACCGATGCGCGCCCACGCAGCGTCGAAGGAGATCATCGCGCTGCAGACGCAGGTGCAGCAGCTGATGGACATGGTGCAGCGCTTGCAGTCGACCGTGGACTCGCGCTTTGGCGTGCTGCAACACCTGGTGGAGCAGACCGCCGACCAGGCCAACCAGATGACTCAGACCGTGAACTCGATGCAGCAGAAGCTGAACACGCA
Organism: Occallatibacter sp.; assembly: GCA_036384955.1. Lineage (GTDB taxonomy): Bacteria > Acidobacteriota > Terriglobia > Terriglobales > Acidobacteriaceae > Telmatobacter. The sequence continues at coordinate 15,783 of DASVLI010000085.1, read as the reverse complement.
GAGCGAGAACGCGGGCGGCAAGCTGGATGCGGTGAGCGGACAGATCCAGAGCCTGAACGACTCGATTGACGAGTTGAAGACGCGGATGGCGAAGCTCGACAAGTCCATCCAGGACGTACAGGGCCAGTTGCAGAACATTCAGACGCCGCCGCAGGCAGCCGTACCGGGCGCAGCGCCGGGTGCGATGCCGGCAGCAGGCACACCGGGCGCCGGGCAGCCGTCCGGCACGCAGGCTCCGCCGATGGAGGCGACGATGCAGGCCGCGGTGCGGGACTTCAACGCGGCGAAGTACGACCTTGCGGGCAGCGAGTTTGGCGACGTGGTGCACTACTACCCGATGGACGACACGGCGGGCACGGCGCAGTTCTACCTGGGCGAGATTGCCTACCGGCAGAAGAACTACGACGACGCCATCAAGGCGTACAACGCGGTGCTGGAGGGCTTCAGCGGCAACGCGAAGGCTCCGGCGGCGCAACTGCACAAGGCTCTGAGCCTTCTGGCGCAGAACAAGAAGGATGCAGGCGTTTCCGAGCTGCGGTCGCTGGTTCACCGGCATCCGCAGACGCCGGAGGCCGACCAGGCACGGCGCAAGCTGAACGGGATGGGCGTGCGCATCACCGGAAAATAGTTATTTTTGATTGGCTTGCAGCCTAAACCTCAAGGTTGAACATGCAGTTCCAAGGCCCTGCCCGATGGCGGGGCCTTTTGCTTGCCTGGGAGGATCCCCCCTCTTATGTTTTTAAATGTCCATATTTGATTCCAACGGGTTTAACAGGGCATCGCCCGGGGAAAAATTTGATTCTAAAGGGCTTATACGCAAATTATTCGATTTAAATGACTTAGTGGGCAGGTGAACAAGTGGACGGGTGGACAGAATGATTGTGCGCTTGTGAGGGGATATTTTCTGCACGAGGAGAAAGACAGCACGTATTGACCGTTTCCTGGCAGGACCACTAGAGTTGGTGCCGTGATCGGCAAGCCACTGCTTCGTATGTCCGCCTTCAGCGCGATCTGTCTGTCGTGCCTGGCCATTGCGCAGCTTGGAGCGCAAGAGGCCGCGCCGAACGCCCCGAACGACACTCCAGTGCTGGTGCTGCATATGGAGACTCGCGAGGCGGTGCTGGATGTGATTGCGCACGACCGTCATAATTTGCCCATTGCTGATTTAAAGGCCGACGAGCTTCAGGTTTACGAGCTACCCAAGCACGGCCGCAGGATTCCGCGGCGCATTCTCGCCTTTCGTGTTGTCGATCCAGAGCAGAGAACAAAGGTTGAGGAATCAAGCGTGGACTTTCATGTCAGCTCCGGAGCGGTATGCGCTTTGAACGCGACCGTGCACTACCAGATCGCAATTCCTGCCTCCGCGGAGCCCGGCTATCACACAATTCTGATCACAACCAGCCGCCGTCACGCGGCAGTCACCTTCCGGCGCAGATACTACGTTGGACTGAGCAGCGCAAACGCCGCGCCGCAAGAGCTGAAAAAGCTGGTGACCCCAGCGGCACTGCAAGAGGCCGCGTGCTACCACCCGCTGACACCGCCCACGCTGGAACTGACCGCAGAGGTGCTGGCCACGACAAGCGCCAAGGCCACGCGCTATGCGGTTGCAATCAAGCCGGAATCGTTGAAGTACATTGGCGCCGATGCGCTTACGCCGGTTGTGCAGCTTGATTTCGGCATGTGTGTTTTCGACAGCGGCGGTGAGGTGATTGATTATCTGCACTCGAGCGTGAACCACACATTGAATGCCGCCGACCTGGCGCGGCTGCCGAGCCGGGGCTATGTGAATGTGATTGAGATTCCGGGTGCCGAAGCGCCGGCCATGGCGCGCCTGGTGGTTCTGGACCGCGCCACCGGCAATTTGGGTGTGGTCGATGTTTCGCGGCCGGTCCCGGTTGCGGTGCAGACCGGCAAAGCGAAAAAGCAGCCGAAGCTGATTGGCGATGTGCGGGCATTTGGATCTGTGACGCCCAGCGAGAGCAGCTTTTGCGGGGATGTCTACGAACTGCCTCCCGGAACCACCTCGTCAGTGTCGAGTTTCGCGGAGCTTGATCCGGTCGGTTCGCTCTACACCAATGCGCTGGATGTGCCCAACCAGAACATCACTCATATGGGCGGCATTCCTGGCATCACGCACAGCAGCGTTTGGTTTGGAGTCGATTATTACGGCAAGTTCCATGTGAACACGCCGGGGGAGTATGGCTTTGAGCTGACGTCGGATGATGGAGCTCGGCTGGAAATCGACAATCGCGTGCTGATCGATTTGGACGGAGCACATACGGTGGCCAAGGGAACGGCAAAAGCGGAACTAGCGACGGGATGGCATTCGATTCACGTGCCGTATTTTCAGGGACCGCCGGTGGCTCTGGCGCTGGTGCTCCAGATTCAGCCGCCGGGTGAGGCGATGCGCCCCTTCAACCTGAATGAGTTTGCGCAGGTGGAACCGCCTCGCTAGACGCGAACGCAACGGTGCTTTCCCCAGTTTGAGGATTGAGATAGTGGCGCCCGTTACTCAAAGCCGCCCTGCCTGGCCCTGGGATGCGCCAACACGCGCACTATCTGGGCGGGCGTGAGCCGGCGATGAGGATATCCACCAGGCGCCGCGCGCTCGATTGCCAGTCTGGCCCCGACGCAACGTTGGAAACGCCTATCAGCGCCCGCAGCAGATCGAACGGTTCCAGGTCATCGCGCAGGTCGCCGCTTTCCACGGCGCGGTTGACCAGCGCGTTGATGGCGCCCTGGACCTGCTCACGAGAGCCTTCGTATAGCCTGGATGGGCCTCCGACCAAGGTATTGAGCGCTGGGGCAATGATGTGCTTTTGTGCGATGTAGTCCACGAACAGGAGCATCCAGGCCCGCAACGCCTCAACCGGGGCCATGGCTCCAGCAAACTTGCGCTGCGCGGCGGCCAGCTTCTCCACTTCACTGTGATACACCGCTTCGATGAGGGCATCGCGCGTAGGAAAGTGGCGATAGAGCGTGCCTGCGCCCACGCTCGCCTGTTTGGCAATCTCGTCCAGGCTGGCTTCTGCGCCAAATCGGGTGAAGGCCTCCTTGGCCACCTCCAAAATGCGCTCGCGGTTTCGCAGGGCGTCGGTCCGCGGCTTTCGCGGGGCGGGTTGAGGTTGTTTCTCTGTCATTTCGCAAATTCTTGCAACCGGAGACTGTCTCCTGTTATCTATTCATTCGGAGAGCATCTCCGTTTTAATCGAATCGACAATGGCCCGTCAATGCCGGGCGTACAGAGAGCAAGGAGGCTCAAATGCGTGTATTTGTTACAGGCGCAACAGGTTTCATTGGTTCGGCGCTGGTTCGCGAGTTGATTGACGCTGGCCACCAGGTGCTGGGTATGGCCCGCAGCGAGCAGGGGGCACAATCGCTTGCCGACGCCGGAGCACAGGCGCAACGGGGCGATCTGGAGGATTTGGAAGGCCTGCGCAAGGGGGCGGCTGCCTCGGATGCCGTGATTCACCTCGGCTTCAACCATGATTTTTCGAAGTTCAAGCAGAACTGCGAGATGGACAGGAATGCCATCGAGGCGATGGGCGGCACGCTCGCCGGATCGGAGCGCCCGCTGATTGTGACCTCCGGCCTTGCCTTGCTGGTGCGGAACGGGATTGCAACCGAGGATGCCCCGCCTGTTCCGGTCTCCGATATGTATCCGCGCGCGTCAGAACACGCGGCAGCCTTGCTGGCCGAGCGGGGCGTGCGGACGATGGTGGTGCGCCTGCCTCAAGTCCACGACACGACGAAGCAGGGCCTGATTAGCTATGCCATCCAGATTGCGCGAGAAAAGGGTGTTTCGGCGTACATCGGAGAGGGACAGAATCGCTGGGCCGCGGTGCATCGCCTGGATGCAGCGCGTCTGTACCGGCTTGCATTGGAGAAGGGGGATGCAGGCGCACGATACCACGCAGTGGCGGAAGAGGGTGTGACCGCCCACGATGTTGCGGCGGTCATCGGCCAAGGCCTGCATGTGCCGCTGGTCTCCATTCCGGCGGAGCAGGTTGCTGAGCATTTCGGCTGGTTCGCCATGTTTGCGAGTCTGGACCTGACGGGCTCAAGCGCGAAAACGAGGGAACAGCTTGGGTGGGTGCCGACTGGCCCAGACCTTCTCACCGATCTTGGCAACATGAACTATCCCCTGGCGTGATCCATGGCGGTTGTCAGGAGGTGACTGCTCAAGCTGACCCGGCGACACAATCGGATGCGGCAGGAATCCGCAGGAACGAAGAGGCGGCCCGTGTGGGCCGCCTCTTCTTGATGAGCAATGGAGTTGGTTACTGCAGGCTTGTCATGAGCGAGGCCAGCGCTTCTTTGGAAGGACGCGTGAGCGACTCGGGCAGAGTGGCCAGGGGCGCATCGACCATGTTGAGCTGGTCGGTGAAGGTCGGCTTGTGGGTGTCGATGTAGAAGACGCCGGTGAGGACCTCGTTGTTGTGGTGCGCTTCCATGAGGGTCTTGACGGCGTTGGGCTTGTCTGTGGGGTCGTAGTCCTCCTGCAGCTTGCGCAGGCGGAGGCTAGAGCCGTCGTGCATTTCGACCTCGTAGACTTCGCCGGAGTCGTAGTCCACCTCGATGTCCTCGAAGCTGGCCACGAAGCCGATGTCGTTGATGGGCTCGTCATTCTCCTGCATGAATTTGTAGCTCTTGGTGGAGCCTTCATGGTCGTTGAAGGTGACGCAGGGGCTGATGACGTCGAGCATGACCGTGCCCTTGTGGGCGATGGCAGCCTTGAGCATGGTGAGCAGCTGCTTCTTGTCACCGGAGAAGGAGCGGCCGACGAAGGTTGCGCCTAGCTGGATGGCCAGAGCGCAGGTGTCGATGGCCGGAAGGTCGTTGATGACGCCGGTCTTGAGCTTGGAGCCGAGGTCGGCGGTGGCCGAGAACTGACCCTTGGTGAGGCCGTACACGCCATTGTCCTCAATGATGTAAATCATGGGGATGTTGCGGCGCATGAGGTGGACGAACTGTCCCATGCCGATGGAAGCGGTGTCTCCGTCGCCGGAGACGCCGATCATGGTCATCTGATGATTGGCCAGGATGGCGCCGGTGGAGACCGAGGGCATGCGGCCGTGCACGGAGTTGAAGGAGTGCGAACGGCTCATGAAGTAAGCCGGGGACTTGGAAGAGCAGCCGATGCCGGACATCTTCATGACGCGCTCGGGCTCAACGCCCATCTCGTACATGGCATCGATGATGCGCTCGGAGATGGCGTTGTGGCCGCAGCCGGCGCAGAGCGTGGATTTGCCGCCACGGTACTCAATGATGGGCAGGCCGATGTGGTTGACCTTGGGGGTTGGTGTTGAGGTAGCCATTTTTTAGAGGCCCTCCCGTGTGACGAATTCCTCGGTGATGGATTCGGCGTCTATCGGCAATCCGTTGTAGTGAAGGATGGTGCGCAGCTTGGTGAGCTGGTCGGCGGGCAAGTCGAGCTTGAGCAGGCTGGCCAGCTGAGCGTCGCGATCCTGTTCGACGATGTAGACGCGCTCGTGGGCGGCGACGAAGTCGTGAATCTCGTGCGCAAAGGGATAGGCACGGATGCGCATGTAGTCGGTTTTGACGCCGTGGCGCTTCTCGATCTGGTCGAGGCTTTCGCGCAGGGCGAAGTCGGTGGTGCCGTAGGCGAGGAAGCCGATTTTGGAGCCGTTGCTGGTGACGGTAACCGGGGCCGGAACGAGCTTGCGCGCACTTTCAAACTTGCGCGTGAGCCGGTCCATGACGGCCTGGTACTCGTCGGGCTTCTCGGTGTAGCCGGCGGCATCGTTATGCCCCGAGCCGCGGGTGAAGTAGGCGGCCTTGGGATGGTTGGTGCCGGGCAGCGTGCGCCAGCCGATGGCATCGCCATCGACATCGCGGTAGCGGGCAAAGCTGCCGAGGCGGTCGAGGTCTTCCTTGGTGAGGACCTTGCCGCGATCGAGAGGCTTGTCGGGATAGTCGAACTGCTCGGACATCCAGTTGTTCATGCCGAGGTCGAGATCGGTGAGCACGAAGACTGGAGTCTGGAGGCGCTCGGCGAGATCGAAGGCGGCATAGCCGAAGTCGAAGCACTCCTTAACCGAGCCCGGCAGCAGAACGATGTGCTTGGTATCGCCGTGCGAGAGGAAGGCGGTGGAAAGCAGATCGGCCTGCGAGGTGCGCGTGGGCATGCCCGTGGAGGGGCCGGTGCGCTGCACGTCGAAGATGACGCCGGGAATTTCGGCATAGTAGCCGAGGCCGGAGAACTCCGACATGAGCGAGATGCCGGGACCGGAGGTGGCGGTCATGGAGCGAGCGCCGGCCCAGCCTGCACCGAGCACCATGCCGATGGCGGCCAGCTCGTCTTCGGACTGAATGACGGCGAAGGTGGCCTTGCCCTCGGGGGTGATGCGGAGCTTTTTGAGCAGGTCGGTAGTGGCTTCAATGAGCGAGGTGGAGGGCGTGATGGGATACCACGCAACCACGGTGACGCCCGCAAAGACCGCGCCCATGCCGCAGGCGGCGTTGCCGTCGATGATGATTTTGCCGGCAGTCTGGTTCATGCGCGCGATGGCGAATGGGTCCTGCTTGACGAGGTTCTGCGCAGCGTAGTCGTAGCCTGCCTTGACAGCGCCAAAGTTGAGGTCGAAGACCTTCTGCTTTTTGGCGAACTGCTTTTTGAGGGCGGCTTCAACGACGGACAAGTCGAGGGAGAAGAGCTGCGCGACCACGCCGACGTAGACCATGTTCTTGACCAGCTTGCGCAGCTTGGCCTCAGGGCAGATGGACGCAGTGATCTTGTCGAAGGGAACCGGGTAGCAGGAGACGTCGTCGCGATACTGCTTGAGGTCGAATGACTGCTCGTAGACAGCGGCGCTGCCGGTGGGGAGCGAGAGAATGTCCTGCTTGGCGGTTTCTGGGTTGAGAGCCACCAGTACGTCCACGTCGCGCTTGCGGGCGACGTATCCATCCTTGCTTGCGCGAATGGTGTACCAGGTAGGCAGTCCGGCGATGTTGGAGGGGAAGAGGTTTTTGCCACTAACGGGCACACCCATTCCGAAGATACTCTTCAGCAGCACGCTGTTGGCGGATTGGGAGCCGGATCCGTTCACCGTTGCTACATTGATGCTGAAGTCATTGATCACGCGGTCGCGTGGGGGATTTGCGCTCTGTTCGTGACCCAGAGCGAGGTCTCCAGTCGCCATTTGGCGGGATTCCCTTCAGATAGATTCAGGAAAGACGAATCTTTCAACTAGACATCCATTATAGTCGTCGAATTTTGATCCTGTACTGGTGGCGCAATCGCGAACGGCCTCCAATAGTACCGAGTGAGACAACACGGGAAAAACCTGTGCAAAAACGGGCTTTAGGAGTGCTGGATTTGCGTGGGATCAAAAGGAGTTGCGCGCGGCAGCGGCAAGGACGGTGCGGGTGGAGTCGCGATGCCAGCGGCGCAGCAGGGTAAGCGAGATGACGATGAGGGCCAGGGTGAGGCCGATCCAGAGGCCGTAGATGCCCCAGCGCAGCGCGAAACAGAGGGCCAGGCCGAGGGGAAGGCCGAGGATCCAGTAGCCGACAAAATTGGCCACCATGGGGACCTTGGTTTCTCCCAGGCCACGGAGCGCGCCTGTACAGACGGTCTGAATGCCGTCAAAGACCTGGAAGGCGGCGGCCAGGCCGAGCAGGCTGGGGCCAACGGCGAGCACGGCGGGGTCGCTGGTGTAGAGGGCGATAAGCGCATGGGGTGCGGCAATAAAAACGACCGCGGCGCAGAGCATGAAGGCCGTTCCGAGGCCGAGGGCAAGCCATCCAGCGCGGCGCGCGCGTGCGGGGTCTCCCGCGCCGATTGCGTGACCGACGGAGACGGCCGCAGCGGCGGAGACGCCGAGCGGAACCATGTAGGTGAGGCTGGCATAGCTGAGCGCGATGGTGTGTGTGGCCAGCGCAACCGGGGTGAGGTAGCCGGCGGAGAAGGTGGCGAGATTCCAGGCGCCGACTTCCATGACAATTTGCCCGGCGGCGGGCAGGCCGAGGCGCACGAGCGAACGAATACGGTCAAGCTGCGGCTTTGCCCAGTGAGCAAAGAGCGGATGGCCGCGCTTGCGTTCGTATCGCCAAGCGAAGGCGAACATGCCGAGCGCCATGCCGACGCGCGCAATGCAGGTGGAGAGCGCCGAACCGTTGACGCCGAGCGCGGGAAAACCGAGGCGGCCGTAGATGAGCACCCAGTTGGCTCCCCAGTTGACGAGGTTGGCAACCACATAGGTGATGGTGATGACGCGGACCTGGCCAACTCCTTGCAGATAGCGGCGAACCCCGCCGTAGAGCAGCAAAGGCAGCGTGCCAAAGCTGAGGATGCGCAGATAGCCGCCAGAGAGCGCGGCGACTTCAGGGATGACGCCAAAATGGGTGAAGTAGTAGCTGGCGGCGATGGTGATGGCCATGAGCGGCACGGTAGAGATGCAGGCGAGATAAACGCCCTGGGCGAGCCAGCGATGGCACTCGTCGTGATCGTTGCGGCCGTAGGCCTGGGCAACGAGCGTGTCGAGGCCAAGCAGAATGCCGATGCCAAAGAGGGAGGGAGCATAGTAGACGGCGTTGCCCATGGCGACTGCGCCGATGGCTACCGGGCCGAGACGGCCGACCATGATGGTGTCGACGACGCCCTGCGCCATCCAGCCAAGTTCGCTGAGGACGACAGGAAGCGCAAGCGCGACCATGGCGCGGAGTTCGGCGCGGATATGTGCATTGCGGGAAGCCACTCAACTACTTTACTTGCTGGCACTGCGTGCGGCAGCGGCTCGCGAATCGCTCGCGCGAGGTTCGTGCCCTACCTACCCTTGCGCCATGCACGGCAGAAGGATGGCTTGAAGCGCGGAGCAGGCAGGCGCACCTGCCCCGCGCGCGTCGCCACGCTACGGCACTCACTCCGCGGCGGGCGAAGTCGGCGGCGGTTGCAGGCGTGCAACCGACCGGGCATAAGGATCGGCGACCAGATCGCGCAGAGTAAATTGCGCTTGTTCAATTCCCTTTCCGCGATGGCGGGCGCTTTGATTGGCGATGTGCACCCACTCGTGGAGCATGACGTGAGCGATGGCGTGATTGAGCAGGGTGTGCTGCTGCTGCGGATTGAGTCCGAGAAACGCAGGGCCGAGCATGCGGACCAGAGCGTTGCAGTCGACGAAGATGAAGGGCTCAACTCGACCCTCGCGGCGCACGACCCAGCCAAGGACCGCAGGGGTGAAGACGCGCCATGGATTGATGCGCGGCGTGCAGTCGCCTTGCAGGCGGACGGAGAGCACCTGGTAGACAACATTGCCGTCGGCAATCTGGTCGCCGCGGAGTATTTGCGGGGCCGGGTCGATGGCAGCGGACTCGGCAAGCGCGCTGGGAAGATCGGCGCGGAACTCGGACTGGAGCGAGGACCACTGCGCTTCGGCAAGCGGATGGTCGGCGGCAACGATGACGGTTGTGCGGCTGGGCGGCTGCTCGGCGGGCAGCGGCATGGCTGCGACAGCGACGACAAAGAGTGAGAGGGAGAGGACGAGCAGCACGATGCGCATGGGAACGATAGTGGCGCGCGGCGCGGCGGCGGAGCATCCCGATTCTTGCGGTGCATGTGCGGGGATGGGGGAAGGATGTGGGGACATACGATCTCCTCGGATACGACCTGAGGCGAGTGTGCGGGAGGCGAAGACATTCGTCCAATAGATTGATATGATGGATTCCATCGCCAAGGGAGATGATCCGATGGAAGTGCGGCAACTACAGATTTTCCGGGCTTTAGCCGAGGAGCTGAACTTTACGCGGACGGCCGAGCGGGTGCACACGGTGCAGTCGAACGTGACCACGCAGATCAAGGCGCTGGAGCAGGAGCTTGGGGTTCCGCTGTTTGACCGGCTGGGGCGGAAGGTGGTTTTGACGGACGCGGGGCGGCGGTTTTTGCCCTTTGCCGAAAAGGCGCTGGATGCTATGGAGCACGGACAGCGCGCGGTGGCGTGCGGCTCCGAGCCAAGCGGCCCGCTGAAGATTGGCGCGCCGGAGAGCATTGTGACTTATCGGCTGCCGCCGGTTCTGAACGTGTTCCGCAAGCGGTTTCCGCATGTGGAGATCATCTTCAGCGCGGCGACGCCGGAGCCGCTGGCGGCGGATCTTGAGTCGGGCAAGATAGACTATGTGTTTTTGATGAAGGACGAGATCACGAATCCGGCATTTGCATCAGAGATGCTGCGCACGGAGAGGATCTTCCTGCTAAGCCATCCGTCGCATCCATTAACGCGAAAGCGGACAGTGCAGCCGGCGGATCTGGCAGGGCAAACGCTGCTGCTGACCGAGCAGGGCTGCGGCTATCGCTCGAAACTGGACAACATTTTGACCTTGCAGAATGTGAAGCCGGGACACGTGACGGAGTTCTCAAGCGTGGAGGCGATTAAAAAATGCGCGGCGGCAGGGCTGGGGCTGGCGATGCTGCCGGCGATTACGGTGGCGGCGGAGGTGCGCTCGCACCAATTGCGCGTGATGCACTGGGCTGGCCCCTCGCTGGATATTGCGACGCATATTTTGTGGCACAAGGACAAGTGGGTTTCGCCGGCGATGGAAGCGTTTCGACGGCTGGTGCGGGAGACGGGCGATGAGCAGGAAACGGTGGGGCCGCGGCTGCATTTGAGCGGGATGCTGGCGAAGTAGGGAGTCGGCTCCGCGCATCTTCTGCGCGGAGCCGATGAAGCGGACTAGTCGCGATGCGCCGGTGGAACAGCGGGACGCGGCTCGACACGTTTAGTAGTGATGACGACGCGGGCCGGCATCAGGTCGACACCTTCCCAACCTTCCTTCGCGGCCTGGACGTGGATTTCACCGGGCTCGCGCGTGGCCTGCACAATGATTTGCGCGAGGCCGTTGAAGAGCGATCGCTTTGGCTCCTTATCGCTCTGCTGGCAGTTGGGGTCGCCGTTGCCGACGCCGATGAGCGCGCCTGCACCGGTGACCTTGAAGCCGAGTAGATTGGCAGCGGTGGGCACTGCGCGGCCCTGCTTGTCGAGGACTTCGACGGTGAGGATGGCGATGTCTTCTCCGTCGGCGTTGATCTCGGTACGGTCGGCGGTGAGGCGCAGGGCATGCGGCTCGCCGGTGGTTTCGCGCTTCTCCGTGACGACAACCTTGCCGCCTTTGGAGCCGCGCGCTTCAATGACGCCGGGCGCGTACTTCACCTTCCACTCGACGTGGCCGAGGTGCGGCACTTTTTTGCTGCCGGCACTGACGCCGTTGACGAAGAGCTCGACTTCTTCAAGGTTGGAGTAGACCCAGACGGGCATCTCTTCGCCGTCGCGGCCTTCGAAGTTCCAGTGCGGGAAGAGATGAACAACCGGGTCCTTGCCCCACCAGGACTTGTAGTAGAAGAAGTTGTCCTTGGGGAATCCGCACATATCGACAATACCGAATTGCGAGTTGATGGAGGGCCATGCGTAGGGCGTGGGCTCGCCGCGATAGTCGAAGCCGGTCCAGGCAAAGCCGCCGGCCAGCCACTCGCGCGTGCCGTAGAACTGCCACCACTCCTCTGCGGTTTCTCCCCAGGGCACCACGCCGTCGTAGCAGTTGACGAGGTTGCGGAGGGGATCGTTGACGTACATGCCGCGGGTGCCGATGGCGCTTGACGTCTCAGAACCGTAGACGGCGAGTTTGGGATGGGTCGTGTGGAACTTGTCCGGGTAGCCCAGGTTGTAGTTGAAGCCGATGATGTCGAGCGAGTCGGAGACGCCCTTCTCGTTGTTGGCGTTGACGGCGGCGGAGACGACACGGGTGGGGTCGAGCTCGTGGCAGCGGCGAACCATGGTTGCGCCGATTTTGACGCCCTGCTCGGAGAGCGGGCCGTTTTGCAGTTCGCCTTCCTCGTTGCCGATGGACCAGAGAACGATGGAGGGCGAGTTGCGATAGCGCTTGACCATGCTTTCAAGCTGCGCCATGCCTTCGGGACTGGAGGACATCTGGCGGGTCTCGCACATCATCATCATGCCCATGCGGTCGCAGGCCTGCACCCACTCTGGCGTGGGCGCGTTGTGGCTGGTGCGCACGGCGTTGCAGCCCATCTGCTGCAACACGGCGATGCGGAAGTACTGCAGGCGGTCCGGTAGTGCTGCGCCGACGCCAGCGTGGTCCTGGTGGTTGCAGGTGCCTTGAATCTTGATGGATTTTCCGTTGAGGAAGAAGCCCTTGTCGGCGTCGAAGACGGCGGTGCGGACGCCGAAGGTGAGCTGCTCGGCATCGCGCGGCTTGCCTGCCGACTCCAGCGTGACGATGGCGGTGTAGAGGTTGGGCTCGTCGGTGGACCAGAGTTTGGGAGCAGTGATGCGAGTGCTGGCAGTGAATGCAATGCTGGCATCGACTGCAACGCTTTGCGGCGCGGATTCGGCAGTAGCGACGGTTTTGCCATCCGCATCGAGAATCTTCCAGGTAACGCGCGCGGTTTCAGCGGCTGCGCCTTCGTTCTGGACGATGGTGTTGAGGGTAAGGGCGGCGACGCCATTTTTCAGATCGCTGCGGACGACGCTCTCCCACTTGCCGAGGTGGAGCGGGTCGGATTTGGTGAGCCAGATGTGGCGGTAGAGGCCTGCGCCCTCGTAGAACCAGCCGTCGCCGAAGGAGGCATCGACGCGGAGGACGATGCAGTTGGGCTGGCCGAGCTGGATGAAGTCGGTGATGTCGAAGCGGAAAGGCGCGTAGCCGTTGTCGTTGCGTCCGACGAAGCAGCCGTTAACGAAGACGAGGATGGAGCGGAATGCGCCGTCGAAGTCGACAGAGATGCGGCGGCCCTTGTCCTCGGCGGGGATGTCGAAGACGCGGCGGTACCAGCCGACGGAGGTCTCAGGATAGCGGCGGCCGAGGGGCTTGTAGCCGTGCGACTGCAGCTCGTCGTCGTGGACGAAGGGCAGCTCGACGGCCCAGTCGTGGGGCAGGTTGAGGGTGCGCCATTTGGAGTCGTCGAATTTGGTTGTGGCGAAGGCGAACTCGCCGGTCTTGGCGAAGTCGCCCTGATTGACGCCGAGGCCGAGATCGCGCGCGGGGTCGGAACCGTGACCGAAGGTGAACTTCCAGTCGAAGTCAAAGAGGAACTGCTGGCGCGGAGCGAGGGCGGCGAGGGCCTGGGCGGAGACGAATTTTTCGTCGGCCAGGAGCGAGACAGCGCGCGCCCATGCGGAGCGGGAGACCAGCGTGGAGGCCGAAAGCGCGAGGCCGGAGGCGAGAACGGTACGGCGAGAGATACCAGGCATAACAAGAACCCCACAAGGTTGAAGTGAACAGAGCGCAGCCGGGTGGAGGCTGCCAAGCAAAGCGGAACTATAAACCAGCAGGGGCGCGGCGGTAAACGATTACAAAGTTCAGTCCAACGGGTAAAACGGGACGAATGCGCGGCAAGCGGCAGAGCACGGACTGGAACCGTTCCATGTGGTAGATTTGTAAAGGCGCAAGCACGAAATTGGAGAGATGGCCGAGTGGCTGAAGGCGCACGCTTGGAAAGCGTGTTTAGGGGAAACTCTAACGTGGGTTCGAATCCCACTCTCTCCGCCAGCACCTCCGGTGCGGCAGACGCTCACTTTTCGCTCGCATGAGATTCATGCTGGAACAGAACACCAGCTTTTCCTCATTCACACACTCCATCATATGATGTGTCGTTTCCGTTACTGGGCGGAGGCGGAGCTGCGCCTGTATTCTCAAACTATTCGCTAGAGTTATTCCCTTCCACGCAAGCAGCATGACCTCGACTGGAGTGAGTTTGTTGCGCAGTTGCATCCACATTGTGAAGACCGCCGAGCTGGAATGCGCGGGGATTTTTCGCGTGGTAGAGGCGCTTGCGCAGTCGACCGGGGAGTTTGGCTATGCGGCGAAGGTGCTGTTTTTGGCGCCGGGGCCGCTGGTGGATCTGGCGCGTACGGACGGCATTGACGCCGCGGTGGTTGCCTGGGATGGAACGGCGCGCGATGGCGCAGGCATGCTGCGGTTTTGGCTATGGATGTGTGCGCATCGACCTGACATTGCGCATTTGCACCATGGAGGGCGGGCAGCGCGGCTGCTGGCCAAGCTGGCGGGAGCGCGAGCAGTGGTGCGGCATGTGCACGAGCGCGTGGAAGAGCTGCCGGGCAAGCAGATTGCGCCAATGGAGTTTCGCCACGCGGACGCAGTGATTGCCTGCTCGCAGGCAGTTGCGGAGCACATTGCGGGCTGCACGCCGGAGGTGATTTACACCGGCATCGAGTTGCCGAGACAGACGCCGGCGACTGCACGAATGGACGGGCCGTTGCGCGCGGGCGTTCTGGGCAGACTGATTCCGCTAAAAAATGTGGACGTGGCCATTGAGGCATGCGCGCGGCTGAATGAGCGCGGCATGGCAATGGAATTGGAGATTGCGGGATCGGGTCCATGCGAGGAAGAACTGCGCGCACTGGCCACTGAGCGCGGCGTGAGCGCGCAGGTGCGCTTTTTGGGATGGCGCACGGATGTGGAAGCATTGCTGACCGATTGGGAACTGTTGGTTATGCCGTCGTCGGACGAAGGGTTTCCGCTGGCGGCGCTGGAGACGATGGCGGCCGGACGCGCGGTGGTGGCCAGCCGCGCCGGCGGCTTGTGCGAGCTGGTAGTGGAGGGCGAAACGGGAATGCTGTTTCCTCCGAAGGATGTGAACGCACTGACCGCGTGCCTGGCCGAGGCGGCAGCGGACCGCGCGCGGCTGGCCGCGATGGGCGCGGCCGGATGGAAGCGCGCGACGGAGCTGTTCTCAAGCCGCGAGATTGCGCGGCAAACTGCGAAGGTTTACGACCGGCTGCTGCAACGGTAGATACGCGGCGGCGCATTGAGCGGCGCACACGCTTGAGCGGCTGCTATGCTTGGCCTAACGCGCCGCAGAGACCGATTTTCCGAATGAACAAAACGCTTGCAGGCAACGAACAGAACGCTGTTCCGACCGTGGTGATTCGCGGAACGGACAGGGGGTGGACGCTGCGCGCGGGCGAGTTGTGGCAACATCGCGAGCTGCTGTACTTTCTGGCGATGCGTGACATCAAAGTGCGCTACAAGCAGACGGTGCTTGGTTTTGCGTGGGCCATTCTGCAACCGCTGGGTATTGCGCTAACGCTGACACTGTTTCTGGGGCGGTTTGTGCATGTGCCGTCAGAGGGATTGCCGTACCTGGTGTTTGCCTACTCGGCAATGACGGTGTGGCAACTGTTTGCCAACGCGCTGACCAATGCCAGCAATAGTCTGCCGGTGAATGAGCGGCTGATCAGCAAGGTGTACTTCCCTCGCCTGCTGGTGCCGGTGGCAGCGATTCTGGCATGCCTGCCGGATTTTGTAGTGAGTCTGGCGGTGCTGGTGATTTTCCTGGTTCACTATCAGATCGCAATCAGCGCGTCTCTATGGATGATGCCGGTGGCGGTGGTGCTGGCTTTGCTGATTGCGGTGGGCGCGGGGTTGTGGCTGGCGGCGCTGAATGTGCGCTATCGAGATGTGCGGCACATCGTGTCGTTCCTGGTGCAGTTCTGGTTTTTTGCCACGCCGGTTGCGTATCCCACAAGCGTTGTGCCGGAGCGATGGCGCGCCTTGTACGGAATGAATCCCATGGTGGGCGCGGTGGAGGCATTCCGCTGGTCGCTGCATGGGACGGGGCCAATGCCGGCGGCGCTTGTGCTGCTCTCTGCGGCCATAGCGCTGGCGCTGGTTGGCAGCGGGCTATACTACTTCCGCCATACCGAGGACACCTTTGCCGACTTCATCTAAGGACAGCGCGACGGTGGCGATTCGCTGCGAGGGAGTCGGGAAGCGTTATCGCATCGGGAA
>DASVLI010000084.1:0-29873 GCA_036384955.1 Occallatibacter sp. | reverse complement strand
AACCTGCTGGGCACGCGCATGGCGCTCAACGAAGTCATCGCTTACATTGCGCTGGGCACACATAAGGCCGCCATCGACCCGCGCTCGTTCACCATCGCAACGTTCGCGCTGTGCGGCTTCGCCAACCTCGGTTCCATCGGCATGCAGATTGGCGGCATTGGCGCTCTGGTGCCCGAGCGTCGCAACGACCTGGCCAAACTCGGCATTCGCGCCATGCTGGCCGGAACCATGGCCAATCTCATCTCTGCTTCCATTGCAGGAATGTTTTTGGGATAAGGCACGCTCAACGCGGCGTCATTGCAAACTGATTCTGGACCCGCTCACATGATGAAGCTACTCTTGCCGTTCCTTTTCATTTGCGCTGGATGCCTTGCTCATGCGCAAAACGTGTGGCAGCCTGCTCCAGGACATAGCCAGATTCCCCTCTGGCCCGGAGCTGCTCCCGATGCAAGGCGGCCCGCCGGTCCCGAGGTCCTCAGAACAGACGACAGGAGCCTTGTCGCAGGCAAGCCATTCCTCTATATCGAGAATGTTGCGCGGCCCACGCTCACGGTCTATTCTCCGCAGGGCAACAATACGGGCGCTGCCGTCCTGGTCTTTCCGGGCGGCGGCTATAAGGTTCTTGCCATCGATCTGGAGGGCACCGAGGCCTGCGATTGGCTGGTCTCGAAAGGCATCACCTGCATCCTGCTTAAATACCGCGTTCCCGCGCCGCGTTCGGAGCCGGACTGGGGCGCGTATCCGCAATCGCCCATCGCTCTGGAAGACGCGCAACGCGCCATCGGCATGGTCCGTCATCGCGCTGCCGAGTGGCACATCGATCCACACAAAATCGGCGTCCTCGGATTTTCTGCCGGCGGGCATCTGGTCGCGGCAGTCAGCGTCCACTTCGGCAAGCGCCTCTATGCCCCGGTCGATGCAGCCGACGAGGAAAGCTGCCGGCCCGACTTTGCCGTGGCTCTCTATCCCGGCCATCTCTCGCGGAAAGAAGGAACGCTGCGATTGAATCCCGACATCGCCAGCCACATCACTGCGGATACGCCGCCCACTTTCCTGCTGCAGAACGAGAACGACAACGTCGACACCATCTGGGATTCGGTCAGCTATTACGGCGCGCTTGTCAGGGCGAAGGTTCCCGTGGAGTTTCACTCCTACGCGGAAGGCGGCCACGCCTTCGGCCTGCGCAGAACAAAATATCCGGCAACCGCGTGGCCTGAGCTCGTCGAGACCTGGCTGCATTCCATCGGCATCATTTCCAACTAGGCAACCAAGCCCGGTGTGCGCTCTGCTTGCGCCACGGCGGCGCGCGTGGTAGCGTGGCTGCGTTCCTCCATACAGTTGAGCGGCGTGGTTGAAGGCAACGCCGGAATTCTTCAGCCGCTCACCGCATGGGGAGCGTACTGCACGCTGGAGTTATTCATGTCACGCTTTCCTCTTTTCAGCGCTCTGCTGATGGTTGTTTTGGCTTGCTCAGCTGTCACCCTTGGGCAGGACCACGCTGCACCGTCCGCCTCCACCGACGCCGGCTTCGCCACGGATTATCCAACCAGCAAGCCCGGACTCTTCCTTCAGGGGCAACCCTGGCTCGGCATGAAGGGTGAGATGCCGGTCAAGACCAAAGCCGCGCACTCCTTCGCCGCTTCACTCTCCTACGGCATTGTTCCCGCCAAGATTGTGGCTGAGTACGACGGAGTGCATGCCGCGTTTGAAACCGGCCTGGCGCGGCCAACCATCTGCATCTGCCACTTCTTCTCCCTGCCTGGCCAGCCGGTCATCGTCCGCCTGCACGTGAAAAAGAAAACGCGCGAGCTGGACGGTGGCAAGATGATCGTCTATCCGGTGGTGGGCGGCAGCAAAATGGCGGACGCCAACAAGAGCGACCTCATCCCTGTCGACGTGCAGCAGGTCGAAGAGCAGATCTGGCTGGTGCGTCCGCAGGTGGCGCTTGAGCCCGGCGAATACGCGCTGATGCTCGGCACGCAGAACATCAACATCTATCCATTCGCGGTCATCGGGCACCCATAAGCGGCGGCTATTCCCACTCGATGGTGCCGGGCGGCTTGCTGGTAATGTCGTAGACGACGCGATTAATGCCGCGGACTTCGTTGACGATGCGGCTGGAGATGCGCTTGAGCACCTCGTGCGGCAGCGGAGCCCAGTCGGCGGTCATTCCGTCCTCAGAGTGCACGGCCCGGATGGCGCATGTATAGGCGTAGGTGCGCTGGTCGCCCATGACGCCGACGCTCATGACCGGCAGCAGGACGGCGAAGCTTTGCCAAATCTTGTTGTAGAGGCCAGCGGCTTTGATTTCGTTGACGACGATTTCGTCGGCCTCCTGCAGCAGGGCGACGCGGTCGGCGGTGACTTCACCGAGGATGCGGACGGCAAGGCCGGGGCCTGGGAAGGGCTGGCGGCCTAGAACGTCTTCGGGCATGCCGAGGTCGCGGCCAATGCGGCGGACTTCGTCTTTGAAGAGATCGCGCAGCGGCTCGATGAGCTTGAGCTTCATGCGTTCGGGCAGGCCGCCTACGTTGTGGTGGCTCTTGATGGTCTGCGAGGGGCCTTTGACGCTGGATGACTCGATGACGTCGGGATAGAGCGTGCCCTGGACCAGCCAGTCGACGCCGCCGGTGTCACGCGCGATGCGGTTGGCCTCATCGTCGAAGACGGCGATGAATTCGGCGCCGATTCTTTTGCGTTTGGTCTCGGGGTCGGTGATGCCGGCAAGCTGGGTGAGGAAGCGCTCGCTGCTGTCGACGCCGACGATGTTGAGGCCGAGCTTGTCGCGCAGATTTTTCTGCACGCTTTGGAATTCGTTTTTGCGCAGGACACCGTTGTTGACGAAGATGCAGGTGAGCTGCGCGCCAATGGCCTTGTGGACGAGTACCGCGGCAACGGATGAGTCGACGCCGCCGGAGAGGCCGCAGATGACGTGGCCGGAGCCGACCTTCTGGCGAATCTGCGCGACAGTAGTTTCGATAAAGTGCGCGGGGGTCCAATCGCCCTTTGCACCGCAGATGGCGAAGACGAAATTGCGGATGAGCTGCGGGCCGAGCGGAGTGTGGTGCACTTCGGGGTGAAATTGCACGGCCCAGATTTTCTTTTCGTCGTTGGCGATGGCGGCCAATGCGTTGGAGGTGAGCGCGACGCGGCGGAAGCCGGAGGGAAGCTCCTGCGCCTCGTCGCCGTGGCTCATCCAGACGTGCATTTCATGCGGCAGATCGGCGAAGAGCGGCGTGGAGCGGTCTTCGAGGGTGACATCGGCGTGGCCGTACTCGCGCTTGGCGCCCGAGCGAACCTTGCCGCCGAGATTGTGCACGATGAAGTGCAGGCCGTAGCAGATGCCAAGCACGGGCAGGCCCAGCTTGAGCACGGTGGCGTCGGCCACGGGCGCGTCAGCGTCATATACCGACGAGGGACCGCCGGAGAGGATGATGCCGAGTGGCTTGTAGGACTGGATTTCAGAAAGTGGGGCAGTACAGGGAAGAACGACGGAAAAGACGTTCTGTTCGCGGATGCGGCGGGCAATCAGCTGCGTATATTGCGAGCCGAAGTCAAGGATAACGATTGTCTGGGTGTCCACGTTTTAGTGTGGCAGGGGCGGCTAAGTCTGTAAAGAACTGAGATAGGTGCGCAGCCACGTGCGGGGCCTGCGCCGAGCGCTACAACAAAGGGGTCAGCAGCCGCCTGTGCGGGTATGAAATCGATATGTTTTCGCGCTGGATGCCATGCATGGCAAATTTATATTTTTCAATATCTTACAGAATCTCTGTTGGGACGGTTACCGAGGGTGGATTACCGAACAGGAAGTGATGCGAACGAATGCGCCATCTCCCTGCCCCCAAAGCTCCATTGTTCAACGGCGGCAACCGACATAAAGTCCATAGTGCGCACGAATGTTGGCGGGCTCGATAGAGCGGTGCAGAAGAAAGCACGCCGTAGACGAGAGCCAACCGGGATGCACAGATAAGAGGAAAGCGATGCAGGAGCAACTGAACATCATTCACTGGAACGCGCTGCAGACTCATTTGCCGATGATTTTCTGCGCGATTGCCTTGGTTCCGATTTTGATGCTGCTGCAGTCGAACATCCTCCGCTCCTCTGCCCGG
This sequence comes from Occallatibacter sp., assembly GCA_036384955.1. GTDB lineage: Bacteria > Acidobacteriota > Terriglobia > Terriglobales > Acidobacteriaceae > Telmatobacter. Next base: position 25,764 of record DASVLI010000084.1, on the reverse strand, counting down.
AAAAATGGCAAGAAGGGGCAGAGCGGCCGGGTGCTGTCGAAGATGCGCGACGACAACGGGCTTCCGGTGTATGTGGATGCCTTCGGCCAGCCGATTGAGCAGACGGTTCCCGTGAAGGGGACGAGCGAATTCGAGCGGCGCCGTCAGGCGGCAACACAGGTGAACCGGGACTGGAAGAGTCGATAAGGGGCTTTGCCGTTGCGCTTCCCGAGAGCGCGCGGCAGAGGGCTGAAGCCGTGGGGGCCCAACCAGGCACACGGTGACAGCAAAACATCGCGGGGGCGCTGGTTCCGCACGCGATGGACAAGGTTGTGGGGGCTCTGGGGGGCACACAGCCTGAGTAGCCGCGGGGGCTTTGATGCACGCGGCGGCACGACTGCGGGGGCTCCGCTAAGGGCACGCAGAGAACAAATTGCAGTACTTTTTGTTGGGTTGGAAGGTTTGCTCCTTCCGAGATCAGGCGCCAGTCCTTCACAGGACTGGCGCCTTTCAGCGTTTGGGAACGACCTACGGCAGCGGCACGCCCTTGCTTTTGTAGACCACGCCGGACTTCATCACGAAGGGCACGCTTTGGAGCACACGGATGTCATCGAGAGGATTCTTGTCGACGGCGATGATGTCGGCCCACTTACCGGGCTCAAGGGCGCCGGCTTTGTCGCTCCAGCCCATCAGGTCGGCGGCGTTGAGGGTGGCGGTTTGCAGCGCGGCCAGCGGGGTCATGCCAATCTGGTTGACGTAGACGTCGAGCTCATGCGCGTTGAGGCCGTGGGGGTAGACGGCGGCGTCGGTGCCGAGTGCGACTTTGACACCGGCCTGAACGGCGTGGCGGATATTCGGCTTAGCCACGGCAATGGCATCCTTCATCTTCTGCTGGTAGAAGGGCGGCAGGTGGCCGGACTCCATCATCCAGTCTTCGAGATAAAGAGTGGGCACAAGATAGGTGCCGTTCTTCTTCATCACCTCGATGGCGGCGTCATCGATAAAGCTGCCGTGTTCGATGGAGTCGACGCCAGCTTCGGCGGCCCAGAGAATGCCCTGTGCGCCGTGGGCGTGCGCGGCCACTTTGCGGCCAAGGCGATGGGCATCGGCCACAATCGCCTTCATTTCTTCAAGGGTGTATTGAGAGGCCTGCAATGAGTCGCCTTTGGAGAGCACGCCACCAGTGGCGCAAATCTTGATGAGGTCGGCGCCGTACTTGATGTTCTGGCGGACCTTGTGCTGCACCTCAGCAATGCCGTCGGCCACACCGTCGGCGGTGAGGTGATATTGGATCGGCAGGAGATTCTCATCGCAGTGGCCGCCGGTGATGCCGAGTGGCGGGCCGCTGACCTGCATGTGCGGGCCGGCGATTTGTCCGGAGTTGATAGCGTCGCGCAGGTCCACGTCGGTGTATCCGCCGGCGCCCACGTTGCGCACGGTGGTGAAGCCGGCCAGCAGCGTGGTGCGAGCGTTGACCACGCCGGTGATGGCTTCCTTGGCGTTGGTCGTGGTCAGTTCTTTGTAGGGGTCGAAGTCGGGATCGCCGGTGAGGTGGGTGTGCACATCGATGAGGCCGGGCAGCACGGTCATGGAGCCGAGGTCGATGACCTTGTCGGCGGGGCTTGCGGTGACGCTGTCAGTTGGCGCGATGGACTGGATGAGGCCGCCGGAGATGACGAGGGTCTGATTGTCGGCCAGCTTACCGGTGCGCACATCGAGTACGTGGCCGGCACGCAGCAGGGTGCGCTGCGGAGCAGTTTGGGCCGCGACGGTGACGGCGGCGACCATGAGGCAAATAAAGACAAAGCGGCGGAACGAAGCCATGCGGTAGAACCTCCGGCGTGGGTGGATGAATTTGGGTTGGAGGGAGTGTAGCAGAGCGATGCAGAAACTTGGCGGCACGGAAAAGGTGGTAGCCTTTTGCTAACGCGGAGTACCCGGCAAGTCCGCCATCCTATCTGACTGTTGCGGATGCGCGGCTGCGCAAAGCGCTTTGGCCGCGGCCTCCTTCGGAGTGAATCCCAGATGAAATCTGCTTGTATTGTTGCCCTTCTCGTGCTCGCGGCTGGAACCGCGGTCGCGCAGGCGCAGGCTACGGCCGCAGCACCTGCCGAGCCGCCATCGTCCAAGAGCTTTGATCCGTCGGCCATCGACAAGACGGCCGACCCCTGCACCGACTTCTACCAGTACGCCTGCGGCAACTGGGTCAAGAGCAATCCCGTGCCTGCCGACCAAGTGATGTGGGCGCGGTCGTTCAGCATGCTGATGGAACGCAACCGCTACCTGCTATGGAAGCAGCTGGACGCGGCGGCCAAGGCTCCCAAGTCACCGCTGGAAAAGCAGTATGGCGATTTCTATGCGGCCTGCATGGACACCGATCTGGTGGAGAAGAAAGGCATCACGCCGCTGGAAGGCGCCTTTGCCAAGATTGGCACATTGAGCGATGCGAAGAAGATTGGCGAGCTGGAGGCATATCTGGCCGCGGTGGGCGCGCCGGCTCCGCTGTTCCGCTTCGGCGTGGGTCAGGACGACAAGGACTCCAGCAAGCAAATTGCGCAGGTTAGCCAGGGCGGGCTTTCGCTGCCTGACCGCGACTACTATCTGGCAGCCCACTTTGAGGCCGTACGTAAGCAGTACGTGGAGCACGTGACAAAGATGTTCACGCTGGCCGGCGACACGCCGGAGCAGGCGGCCAAGGAAGCCGAATCCGTGATGGCAATTGAAACTGCCATCGCCAAGGTCTCGATGCCTCGCGTGGAGATGCGCGATCCGGACAATGTGTATCACATTTACAAGCTGGCCGATTTTGAGAAGCTGACGCCGGACTTTGACTTCGCGGTCTATTTCAAGGCCATCGGCATTGGGAAGTTCGACTCGCTGAATGTGGCGCAGCCCAAGTTCTTTGAAGCTTTGAGCACGATTCTGAGCGAGCAGCCGACGGATGCGTGGAAATCGTACTTCCGCTGGCATGTGCTGCACGCGGCCGCCAGCAACCTGCCCAAGGCGTTCTTCGACGAGAACTTCGCGTTCTTCGGCAAGACGCTGGCCGGGCAGAAGGAGCCGCCGGCGCGCTGGAAGCAGTGCAGTTCGATGACCGACCGGTCACTGGGCGAGGCCGTGGGCCAGGACTGGGTGAAGCAAAACTTCCCGCCCCAGGCCAAGGCCAGCATGGACAAGCTGGTGGCGGCCCTCGAGAAATCGCTGGGCGACGACATCAAGACCCTGCCCTGGATGAGCGAGGAGACCAAAAAGGCTGCCGAGGAGAAGCTGGCGATGATCCGGAACAAGATTGGCTATCCGGAGCACTGGCGCAGCTACTCGGGACTGGTGGTGAAGCGCGACGACCTGATCGGCAACCTGCGGCGCAGTGGCGTTTTTGAGCGCAGCTGGAATCTGGACCACCTGGGCAAGCCGGTGGACGAGAAGGAGTGGGGCATGACGCCGCCAACGGTGAATGCCTACTACGACCCCGGGATGAACGACATCAACTTCCCTGCCGGCATTCTGCAGCCGCCGTTCTTTGATTTTTCGGTGGACCCGGCAGTGAACTTTGGCGGGATTGGCGTGGTGATTGGCCACGAGATGACGCATGGTTTTGACGACCAGGGCTCGAAATACGACGGCAAGGGCAACCTGCGGGAGTGGCAGACGGCCGCGGACCGCAAGGCGTTCGAGGAGCGCACCGGCTGCGTGGCCGATGAGTACTCCGGCTTTGAGGCGGCCCCGGCGCACGATGGCCAGCCGCAGCAGAAGCTGAACGGCAAGCTGACCCTGGGCGAGAACACGGCCGACAACGGCGGTCTGCGCATTGCCTATATGGCGCTGCTGGATACGCTGGCGGCCGAGCACAAGTCGCTGGACGAGAAGATTGACGGCTACACCGAGCAGCAGCGTTACTTCCTGGGCTTTGCCCAGGTGTGGTGCCAGAACCAGACGGAGCAGATTTCGCGGCAACTGGCGCTGGTGGACCCGCACTCGCCGGGCCGGTGGCGCGTGAATGGCTCGGTACAGAACTTCGATGAGTTCGGCAAGGCGTTTGGCTGCAAGAAGGGCCAGCCGATGATGCCGGAGAAGTCCTGCCGGGTCTGGTAGGGGCAAGAAGCACGAATCCCCGGAGCCTGATGGCTCCGGGGATTTTTTGTGCGCCAAAGAGTGGTGCAGGAGGGTGACATTTCCCGGAAAGGGGGCGTCCAAGAACCATCCGAACCACCATTGCATGGGGCGTCATTCCTTGTCCGGGCAATCCGGGCCAAAACCGGGAGAGGGAGACGGCGATGAATCGCGTTAGCGAATGTGGAAAGAAAGGCTTAGGGCGTGGCCCCAGAACTAGGCACAACCCGCCCCGGCCTTTTACAATGCATCAGGGACCCCATCCCAACCCAGCTCTGCTGCGGAACTAGCAAAACCTGGCGGCAACGCCGGCCCAGGATGAAGGAATCGCATGAAGTTCACGAAATTCGGCAAGGCAGTCCTAATGAGCGCCCTTTCGATTGGCGCCATGTTCAGCGTGACGTCTTGCGTCAGAAGCTATACCGTTGGCTTTCTCTATGTGACGGGAACCGTTACCGCAGGCACGTCTGGCCAGGGCATTATCAGCGGGTTCAAGATCGATCACAACACGGGTCGTCTGGTTCGAATTAATGGTCTTCCAGTCTCGTCGGGCGGCTCGAACCCGCAGCGTGCGGTTCTGGTCCAGGCGGGGCGCTTTCTTTATGTGCTGAACCGCGGCACCAACTCCACGGGCGGCTCGGTGTGCACCACAACCGACCCTTGCTCGGGCGGCAACATTACCCAGTTCGCCATCGGCGGCAACGGCATCCTAACGCCGCAGCAGACTTTCTATTCGCAGGGCATCAATCCGTTCCGTATGGTGACCGACGTTTCGGGCAACTTTATCTTCGTGCTAGACCACGACTCGCCGGACAACAGCACCTGCGCTCTGGCTCTGGGCGACGGGGTGGCCAGCTGCGGCGATATTACGGTCTTCAAGATTGACTCGACCACGGGCCGTCTGAGCCTGGTAGTGAATGCCCAGGTGACGCAGGCCAGCGGCAGCGCGCTGCCCTACTTCCCGGTGCCGGCCAATCCAATCGACTTTGCGATTACGAACAGCGCCATGCTGACCCTGAGCGGTACCCCGACAGACGGCGACTCGGCCTTCCCGTACACTTACTCCAGCGCCACCGGCCAGCTGACGATCAACTCGAACAGTTCGCAGCCGCTGGGCGTCTACCAGGCGACTGCCATTGTCTACACGGCGACGAACTACATGTACGTCCTGGACAACGAGCCGATCACCTACACGCCGACAGGCGCTTCCTCGCCGATCACGGTCCCCAGTCAGATTCTGCCCTTCACGGTGGGCACGAACGGCTATCTTCAGGCGCAGACGGGCGGCGCGGTTCCTAATGCGGTGGGCGGCTCGAACCCGATCTTCATCATGTCGGAGAAGAAGGGCAAGTGGGCCTATTTGATTAACCAGGGCGACAGCTCTGACACCACCACTCCGCAGAGCAATATTGCCGGTTATCTGTACGACACATCCACGCACCAGCTGACGCCGCTGTCGGGCAGCCCATTCGGCACCGGTTCCGGACCTCAGTGCATTGTCGAAGATCCGTCGAACCAGTTCATCTACACGGCCAACTTCAACGACTCGACAGTGACCGGCAGGACGCTGGACCAGAACCTTGGCAACCTGAACTCGCTCTCGGGCAAGGCCAATCAGCCCTATCCGCTGGATGGCCAGCCGACCTGGTGCCTGGTCTCATCGCGTACCAGCTAAACACCTCTCCGGCCGTTACGCCGCACAATCTGGCGCGGCGTAACGGTCAAAACCGGCGGCTGAATTCGATTCGTCCGCAACGCAATCCATGCAGCAACAACGAAACCGATGGGGCAAGACTGAGGCCCGAATAGAAACGATGCGCATGAAGTTCAACAAATCGGGCCAGCTTGCCCTGGTTGCATTGGCAAGCCTGTTAATTGCCCTTTCGCTCTCGGCCTGTGCCACGCTCACGGTGGACTTTGTCTACGTCTCCAGCGCCCTGGCGGCGGGCTCCAATAGCTACGGCGAAATCGACGTCTTTGAGGTGAACTCCGAATCCGGATTCATGCGCCAGATTCCGTCCTCGCCCTTCCTTTCCGGCGGACGTAACCCGGTTGCCGAGGCTGTCTCCAGCGACAACTCCAACCTCTACGTCGTCAACAAGGACGACAACACGATCGTGCAGTTTGTCATCGGCAAAGACGGCAAGTTGTATTCCCATAACACCGTGAATACACCGGGGATTTTCCCCCTTGCGGTAACGGTGAATGGTTCGCTTCTGTTTGTGGCCGACACCTATGAGCCGCTGCCGACCTGCTCGGACGCCTCACCCTGCCCCGGCTCGGTTGCGGTCTATCCTGTTGGCTCCGACGGCAAGCTGGGCACACCCGCCACGAATGCCGATGTGAGCGGCAGCTACTGGCCGCTGCTGCTGCCTTCCAGCCCCTCGAATGTGATTGCGCCGACTTCCGTGGCGACCACGCCATCGGGCGCTTATCTGTATGTTTCGGCCTACGACCAGACCGATGGCGGCGGCTACGTCTTTGGTTTCTCAGTGGGAGGCGACGGCACGTTGACGCCGCTGAATTCCGGCGTGCCCTTCTCCGCCGGGACGCAGCCCTCGTCGATTGCAGCCGACCCCTCGGGCAGCTACATGTACGTGACCGACGCGGCCACCGCGAAGGTGATGAGCTTCTCGGTCGGCTCCGGCGGCGCGCTGAGCGCGGTTTCCGGCAGCCCGTTCGCAACCGGCACTCGTCCGCTGTCGATCGCGGTTGATCCCGGCGGCAAGTATGCCTACGTGGCCAATGCACAGGACTCGACCGTGACGGCGTACTCGTTGAATGCCGGCGTGATGACATCGCTGGGCAGCTTCGCGACGGGCCTGGAACCGGTGGCGGTTGGCATCGACCCCTCGCTGAACCACTATGTGTATACGGCTAACTTCCTGGGCAGTACCGTTTCCGGGTTCCAGATTCAATCGGACGGCACTCTGTTCAACTCTCAGAACTCGCCGTACAAGTCCAATGCGCAGGTGACGGCGTTGGCGGCAATCCCGCACGGCAGCCAGAAGAAGTAGGCCACCGCGCACGACAAATGAGTGCCGCACTGCCTGACCAGAGCGGTTTCACCCACCCTGTGGATCCGGATTCGGGCCGCGGGACAACTGAAACAGAATTCCCGGGCTGTGGCATCGGCCCGCAACGAAGGAAGAACATGAAGTTCTGCAAACTGAGCCAGCTGCTCCTGGTCTCTGCTGCCGGCCTGGCGGTGGGCGCGCTTTTGACCGCCTGCCAGATCGTCACCGTCGATTACGCGTTCGTCGCCAGCTCGGCAACGGCCGACAACTCCGCCAACGGCTCCGTCGCCGTCTATGCGGTCGATTCGCAGTCCGGCGCATTGCGCAAGGGCGCAGATACCGTATCGAGCGGCGGCGTGAGCCCGGTTGCACTGGCCGTTTCGCCCGACTATCAGCACCTGTATGTGGCTAACTCCGGTGACAACACCGTGGTGCACTTCACCATCGCCAGCAACGGCAAGCTGACCGCCAAGGATACCGTGACTCTGGCTGGCCCGCCGACGGCGCTGACCGTCAGCAAGAGCGGCAAGTTTCTCTACGTGGTCTCCGGCTCCACCTCCGCCACATTGACCGAGTTCCCGCTCTCCTCTGGCACGATTGGAAGCGCGACGGCCGAAGAGGCGTTGACGCTGCCCGGCAGCAATGCCGATGACCGCATGGTGCCCACCGGTGTAACCGTGCTGGCCAACAACAATGCGGTGTTCGCCACGGCCTACGATCTGGACGCCTACAACCCTGGCGGCACAACCACCAGCACGGCGAATCCCGGCTGGGTGTTCGGCTATTCGATCGACGGCAGCGGCAATCTGGCAGTTTCGCCGGGCGGCCCGTTTCGCGCCGGCATCAAGCCCTCGGGCATTGCCGCCGACCCGACCAACAGCTACCTGTACGTGACAGACTTCGCTTCTGGCCAGATGATCGGCTATACCATCCAGTCCACCAGCGTCCTGACGTTTCTGCTGAATGGCCCGTTCACCACCGGCAGCCAGCCGACGGCAATCGCCATCGACCCGCGCGGCAAGTTCATCTACGTCTCCAACGGGCTCAGCTCGACGGTATCGGCCTACGCGATTGATCTGAATACGGGCACACCGTCGGCGGCCGTCAACGCGACCGGCAGCTCGACCAACGTCACCGATACCACGCCGCTGGCCGTTGCCGTTGATCCGGCGCTGGGCCGCTACGTCTACACGGCGAACTCCCTCGGAAACACGGTTTCGGGCTTCCGGCTCGACCCGACCGCAGGCACGTTGACGCAGACGCAGGGCACGCCATATACGGCCGGCCAGAAGCCGACGGCTTTGGTGCTTGTGCCGCACGGCAACCATTCCATCCAGTCGATTACGCCGTAGCAGTAGTCGCGCTTTCCACGTAAAAGGCCCGGCCATCTGGCCGGGCTTTTTGCTGCGCGCAATTCCCTTCTTGGGGCTGCCTCTAGAGCGCGTGCATCCATTTGCGCAGCACACGCTGCGCGGGCTTCTCAATGAAGTGCAGCGCGAAGAGCGCCATCCCAATCAGCAGCACGTAGCTAATCCATGGGTCGTATTGGGCAAGGCCCAGACGGTTGAGCACGTGCGAGCCGTGGATCATATTCCACATGTTGAAGTGGAGCAGATAGAGACAGTAGCTGGCCTCGCCAATGAAGACCAGCGGGCGGATGCCGAGCGCGTGGGAGAGGCGGTTCTCGCCCGCCAGGCCCAGCACGATGAAGCCAAAGAGCGGCATCAAAAGGCCGTCGTGAATGAGCGCGTACGGAATGCGAGCGCCCAGCCAGAGCAGGCCGTAGATGCCGGCGAAGCCCGCAATGCCCATCCACAGACGGATGTGCGCCTTGCGGTCGATCATGGCATTCAGATTGGCGAGCATAACGCCGAAGATGAAACTGGCCAGATGTGTGTAGGGCGTGTACTTGAGCGCCCACAGCCAGATGCCGTAGCTGAAGCGATCAGGGTGCGCGATGCCGTCGGGATTGAAGGCCATGTAGAGCGCGCCGGGCAAAATGCCAATGCCCCAGATAGCGGCCATCTTCCACAGATACGGGCCCATCCGCGCGGGCTTCCTCATCTTGGCCAGCCATGGGAAGAGGACGTAGTAGAATGCCTCGGCGGACATGGTCCATGCCGGCGTGTTCAGAAAGGTGGCAACGGCAGGAATCCAGCCCTGGAGCATCAACGGCGTGAGCACAATGCCCACCCAGTACATGGCGTGCGTGTGCGAGCCCCACTCCTGTGGGAGATTGTTGACACTGAGCAGAATGCTGAGGATGTAGATGGGATAGATGCGCGTGAAGCGGGCTTTATAGAAGCGCTTGATGTCGAACTCGCCGTTGCGGGCGCGCTCGTTGTAGTTGTAGCCCAGCACGAAGCCGGAAAGCAGGATGAAGTAGCTGACCGAGATGAAACCGGAGTTGACGACCGGGGCCATAAAGCCGAACCAGTCAGGATTGGAGAAGTGGAAGAGGACAATGTTAACCGCCGCGAAACAGCGGAGTCCTGTGAGGGCTTTCAGCGGTGCTGGCTTGCGGGTTTCCACGTACGGTTAGACGGCTCCAAACAGTCGACAGGCCGGAGGCGCGGTGCGCGCCGGTCCGGCCTGCATGAAATTGCCCGCGGCGGCCCGCGGTTAGGCGGTTACCAGCGAACCAACCTTCTCTCCCTGGGCGACGCGCTTGATGTTGCCCGGCTGATTCATGTTGAAGATGATCATGGGCAGGTTGTTGTCCTTGCACAGGCTCACAGCGGTCAGGTCCATCACCTTCAGCCCCTGCTTCAGAATGTCCATATAGGTGAGCGTGTCGTATTTGACGGCGTCCTTCACCAGCACGGGATCGGCGTTGTAGACGCCTTCGACCTTGGTGCCTTTCAAGAGTACGTCGGCCTTGATCTCCATGGCACGCAGGCTGGCGGCCGTGTCTGTGGAGAAGAAGGGATTGCCGATGCCGGCGGCGAAGATAACCACGCGGCCCTTTTCAAGGTGGCGCACGGCGCGGCGGCGAATGTAGGGCTCCGCAATCTGGTTCATGAAGACCGCAGTCATCACGCGGCACTCGACATCGCGAGCTTCGAGCGCATCCTGCAAGGCGATGGCGTTGATGACAGTGGACAACATGCCCATATTGTCGGCCGCCACGCGGTCCATTTCCTTGGCCTGCTGAGCCACGCCGCGGAAGAAATTTCCGCCGCCGACCACGATGCCAATCTCTATCCCGAGCGCATGAACTTCGGCCAGCTCGGCAGTGATTTCGGAAACCTTGTCCGCATCCAGACCGAAGCCCTTCGGCCCGGCCAGTGCTTCACCGGAAAGCTTGAGAACGATCCTTTTGTACATGCCTTTTTGAGTATCGCATACGAATTGGGCGGAGGAGGCAGGTAAACCTCTGCTCCAGAACCGCCGTTTGACTGGACAGGGGCAGAATGACACCTCACCTGAATGTCCCGGAGCAGTGCCAATGAGTTTTTTGCAGTCTTTTTCCGTTCGTTTTCCCCTTCTTTTGTTGTGTTCTGGAACGATGCTCATTGGCACAGCTCACCTGGCGGCCCAGGCGCCGCCGGAGAGCAATCGAGCAAGCGAATCGCAAGCTGCTGACGAGCGCACTCCCAGAGATACGATGGCGAATTCCGCACCGGGCGCGACCAGTGCCTACAGTGCCTGGAATGATCTGCTGCGCGACGCGGCGCGCATGGGATTGATGGCGGCGGCCCGCAGCGGCGGTGCTGGAAACAATGCGGTTCCCAGCACGGGCATGCAGGCAGGGCCAAACGCCAGCGTGCATGGTGGCTCCGGCGGATTGCTGAATATCAATTCCCTGTTTCAACTCGCCGGCGATGCCAGCCGCGGGCTGACAGGATCTGGCCATTCGAGTCTGGGGTCCGCACTTGGCGTCATCCCCATGCTCAGCCAACTGACGCGCGGCGGAGTTCAGCTTCCGGTTGGCTCCTCGTTTGGAAGTTTTCGTGTCTCGTATCAGAGCCCACTCAGCTTTTCCGGAATGAATGGCAGTTCCATTGCCATGCGCGGCTATGGCTCCGGGGCGGCAGCCTACAACTCGCCGCATGTGCGCAGCGGGCGGGTGGATTTTTCCGCCTCCGCTGTGATGGGCATGGGCTCGAACGGGGCCACGGGCAGCCCTGGCGGCGGCATGGGGCAAGGCGGCTCCAGCGGGCACGGCGGGCCGGGCAATCACGCGGGATCCAACCAAAGCGACCCCTCGGCTTCGGTTTCGTTGCATCTGTCGTTCTAGCTGGAATCCCAGGTGGACGCAGCATCTAGCTGCGTCCGTTTACGGAATCACATAGCGCAAGCTGACGTACTGCATGTAGACATGCGCATCCTTGGGCGCACCAGCGGCCACATACCAGGGAGCGCGGCGCACGTAGGAACTTTGCGTAATCACCTGCAACGCTCCATATCCGGGCCGCTGCCAGAAGGTTGTGGTGCTGGCAAGCGAAACTTCTTCAAGAACACGGTTGTGCGCGTTGCTGCTGCCGGGGAAGCCGTAGCCCACCCAGGTTGGAGTGGAGGCATTGGGGTCGCGGCCATAGCGCCGCTGGAAGTAGGCCGCACTGGCGTAGCCGGAGAAGGTGGTGTGCTTGCCCGGCAGCAACTCAAAGCCGAAAATACCCGAGCCAGAGTGAATGAGCGCTGCCTGGAACGGCGACGTTGCGACGCCCGGCTGCAACACGACAAAACCCGGTCCCATGCCGCCGAGATAACGGCCGCCGCCATCGCTCCAAACACCCAAAGCCAGCAGGCGGAAAGATTTCAGCAGCTCAAGATTGGCATTGAAAATGGCAGCGCCGCCTTCGCGCTCATCCTTGCGGCCCATTGTGTGCGTGATGGTGGGTGGAGTAAACACACGCGTTGAAGTCAACAGACCGGCGAGGCCGATGTGAATCACGCGTCCGTCGAAGCGGCGGTCGAACGTGGCCTTGGCGATCACGTCAGGATGCAGGTTGGGTGTGGCCGTTGCGCCGCCGCTGCCCGAACTGGAATTGATGTCTGTCTCAGCATTGCTGAAGAGCGAGGGAAAGGTGACCGCGCTGCCACTGTACTGCTGGGCATTCTCTACCGAGGCGCCAATGGCGATGAACGGCGTGGCGTGATAAACCACGCGGAACTGAGCCTGGCGCGCGTAGGGCAAACCGACCTGATAGTTGGTGTCGAGATGGAAGGTGTTGAATAGATCGGTGAGGAATGGCGAGAGCGCCTTGCGCGTGGGCGTGAGCAGCGACCAGCTTTGTCCGCCGAGCAGTTCCCACTTTCCCTGCGAGAGATTCATGTAGTAGACGCGCATGCGCAGCGAGTTGGAATTGGTGCTGACGTATGCGTTGCCGGCCAGAGTGCCGTTGAAGTCCGCCTCCATGTAGCCATAGGCCTTCATGCGATCGATGGACTGATCGACGCGGATGCCGATGCGCGACGATTGCGAGCTGAGCCGCACTTCGGTTTGCCCGCCTTGCGCAACGTTGTTGTAGGGTATGGATGCGAAGTTGGTTCCCAGCCCGCTGCCCACGTTGGTACTGCGGAAGTAGCCAGTGAAGTCGATCCAACCGCTGGGTGTGAAGGTGGCATTGCCCAGACGGAAGAAGAGCTGGCCCGGCTCGTTAACGGTGAGCCCCGGCGCTGCGGGCGCTACCGGCTCAGGCGGTTTTTGCTGCGCCGGCGCAGGCTTGCGCATGGCGGCAACCGAGGCCTGAAGCTGTGCAGGAGTGCCCGCTGCTACTGGAGCTGGCGCTTGCTGTGCGCGCAAGGCGGCAATTTCGCGCGCCTGCTCGGCGAGCTGCTGCTGCAACTGACGCAGCATTTCCTGCTGCTGACGCAGGGCGGTTTGGGCCTGCGCCAAAGCCTGCTGGATGGCGGCGGTATCGCTGCTGGAAGCCGTGGAAACGGTCTGCTGTGCAACGGCCAGCGGAGCACAGGACAGGATGAGAACGAGTGCGGATGAAATTAATCCCTGCATCGACTTGCCTCTTTCTCCTTACGGGAGCACTGCCGACGCCCGCGCGCCGGCCATGGCTTGCGCTGCCGGCCTCAGGCCGTCAGGCGAAAACGATGAATCTCTTGTTCGAGATCGCTGGCCAGCTTACTCAGATCCTCGCTGGCCTGCTTGGTATCGTGCGCCGCGTTGGAGACGCTGGTGGAGACCGTGCAGATCTTGGCCAGCGATTTGCTGATCTCGCCGCTGGCGGCTGCCTGTTCGGTACTGGCAGCCGCAATCATGGCAATCTGCGACTCGGAGCTGTGAGAGAGGTTGATGATCCCTTCCAGTGCCTTGCGCGCTCCCTGGCTCTCGCTAAGGCCGGCCACAACACTGGCGCGGCCGGACTCAATCAAGTCCAGCGTTTCTCGCGTCTCCCCCTGAATGGTCTCGATGGTTCCCGTAATTTCCTCGGTGGCGGATTTGGTGCGCTCAGCCAGGCGGCGGACTTCGCCTGCAACCACTGCGAAGCCACGGCCGTGCTCACCGGCGCGTGCGGACTCGATGGCTGCGTTTAAAGCAAGCAAATTGGTCTGCTCGCTAATCTCACGAATGGCGACGACCACCTTGCCAATCTGCTCGGAGCGCTCGGCGAGCTGCGACATTTTGCTGACCGTCTTGTCAGTGAACTCGCTGATGCCCTGCATTCGCTCGACGGTCCGTTCGATAGCCTCGCCGCCGCGATTGGCCGAGGCCGCCGCTTCCTGACTGGCCACGCTGGCCTGTTCGGCGTTCTTCGACACCTCGGAAACAGTGGCCGCCATCTCTTCGGTTGCGGATGCGATCTGATTGGTCTCGGTGCATTGCGTCGCCGCGTCATTCTCGCTCTTGCTGGCGCATGCGGACAGCTCCGTGGCCGCCGAGCCGATGGTCTGCACACCGCTCTCCATGGTGTGGAGCAGCTTGCGCAGCGTGACGATGGCAGTGTTCAGCGCAGTAGCCATGCGTCCAATTTCGTCGGTGCCCTGCACCTCCATTTCGGCGGTTAGGTCGCACGCCGCCATGCGCTCCAGCACGCCAGTGGCGGCCACCAGCGGCACGGCAATGGCCAGGGTAAGCAGCCAGCCAATCACAGCGCTGAGCATGATGGTGAGCGCGATGATGAACAGCACGACGAGACGGATCGAGCGGTACGTCGCTGCCGCCTGCACACACTTTTGCTGACTTGATTTTGTGTTGAGATCGATGGCCTTGGTCATATTGCCATCTGCGCTGCGAAAGATGAGGGCGTTGGCGCCTACCGTTTGCTTGCTTGCCTCGGCGTGCTTGCCAGAGCGGAGCTGAGCAATGGTTGCATCGCTCGCGTCCATGTACCGCGTGAAATCGGTGCGCACCGACTCTGCCAGCGCGGTCTCTTCCGCGCTCGACTTGGTAGCACTGTACGCTGTTGCCGCCTGATTGAACGCATCCGACGTCCGCTTGCGTGTCTTCACATAATAGTCATTGCAATCGGCGTCGTCGCAGGCAAGAATGCCCATGTCTGCACGGCGATAAATCTGCATGGCGGACGCCATCGCCGCCAGATGCTGTGCCGAGGGCAGCGCCACGTCTGCGAGTGCGGTTGTGGAGTTGTTAATGCGAGACATGCCGGCCAGAGCGACGGCTCCAAGCGCAGCACATAGAAGGCAAACAATACCGAAAGAAAGTAGGAACTTGCGCGCAACGGGCAAGTTGCGAAATAGGTGCATCGGCCCCTCCGGGTCGGCCGAAATGCACACATCTTGCAGAGCATTGCAGTAAACCACACTGGCCCAGCATCGCCAGGCATCGCGCCGCTTGCATCAGTGGTCATGTTGGCCGCTGCAGCCGTTATCGGCAGGCAGCGGCCGAAGATGAGTGCACGCAGTGCAATCGCGACGAGCAGGCTAGCCGCGCAGGGCCGCGGCAATGGATTGGGACAAGGGAGTGGTGGGGCGGCCGATGAGGCGAGAGAGTTCGTGCCCCCCCTCGAAGAGCGCACCGTGCGCGGCTCCGCTGTCGAAGTTGGCGTAGGCCTTGGCCATGGGCTCGGGCAGACCAAAGTTGGCGAGTGTGGCCGCGTATTCCGCTTCGGGAAGGTTCCGGTACGGGATAGTCTTGCCGGTTTGGCGCGAGAGCTCGGCGGCGAGATCGCTCAGCGTGTAAGCCACATCGCCTGCAAGCTCATAGGTTTTATTTTCGTGGCCGGGTTGTGTGAGAACAACCGCTGCGGCTTCGGCGTAATCCTCACGCGCCGCTGAAGAAATTTTGCCCTCGCCTGCGCTACCCAGAAAAGCGCCGCCCTTCACCGCGCCCGGAATCGATGCGGTGTAGTTTTCCGTGTACCAGCCGTTGCGCAGGATAGTGTAGGCCAGACCCGAGGCTTGCAAGTCTTTCTCCGTGGCGAAGTGCGAGTCGGCGAGGATTCGTATGGGCGTGGTTTCCGCGTGCAGCAGGCTGGTGTAGACAACGCGGCCGACGCCAGCCTGTTTGGCGGCGGCAATGACAGCGCGTTGCTGCTCGATGCGTTTACCCAGGTCATTCGAAGAGATGAGCAGAAGCACACCTGAGCCAGCGAGAGCGGGAGCGAGTAGTTCGGGGGCGTTGTAGTCGAAGGCGCGCGCGGCAATGCCGAGATCGGCAGCTTTGGCTGGAGTGCGGACGAGGGCAACTAGTTGGGAGGCCGGGACGCGGGCTTTCAGCTTTTCGACGACCAGGCGGCCGAGCTTTCCGGTGGCTCCTGCGATGGCGATGGTGGACATGAGCGAATTCCTTTCGTTTGAGCGGTTGATGTGAAGGGCCGCGCCAGCCGTGGCCCCGAACGGTTGCTGTTTCGCTTTCTTTGATGGGGCAGGTTGCCATCTCGTCACATTTTTTGTTACGATATTTTACAGATGACGATTTTGAAATGCATCCATGCCGCCTGCCGGTGTATCAGACAGATATGAACTCACGCTTTTCTACCGCCGCGCACATTCTTACATTGCTGGCTTCAATGCCGGAGGAGCGCGTGACCTCGGAATTGATCGCGGGGAGCATTGGTACCAATCCAGTGGTGATTCGGCGGCAGCTGGCGCTGCTGCGCGAGGCAAAGCTGGTCACGTCGAAAGGGGCGCGCGGCGGCGGCTGGGAGCTGACCCGCGGTCCGAGGGAGATTACGCTGCGACAGGTGCGCGAGGCGCTGGGCGAGGAAGCAAGCTTCCGCATGCACCGCAACGAGCCGAATCCGAATTGCGTGGTGGGACAGAATGTGCGCGGTGTGCTGGAGGATGTGTACAGCGACGCCAACCAGGCCGTGATGCGCAGCCTGGATCACTGGACAGTGGCCGGCATTCTTGACCGCGTGCAGAAGCGCGAGTCTATCGCTGCGGCGAAGAAGGCGCGCCCGCGAGCCAGGCTGAAACGATGACGTGGCCCACGCGATAGGCCGCCGGGAGGCCGGCGCTACAAGTGAGTGAGAGGATAGCGCACCAAAAAGAAAAAGCCCGGAGCGATTGCTCAGGGCTTTTGTGAATCGATGGGCCGTACTTACTCGGCCGGTGCGGATTCGACGGCCTTGGTCTGGGCCACGGTCCAGTCGGGCGCGCCAACCTTGAAGCGTGCGAAGCGGCGCACGGTGATGTTCTCGCCGAGTTTGCCGACCTTCTGGGCAATCAGCTCCTTGATGGAGATCGACTGCTCCTTGATGAAGGGCTGATCGAGCAGGCAGACTTCCTCGTAGAACTTGGCCATCTTGCCTTCCACAATCTTCTCGATGACAGGGGCCGGCTTGCCGGTAGCGGCAGCCTGGGCGCGATAGATTTCCTTCTCGCGCTCCATGTCCTCCGGCGTGACGTCTTCGGACTTGACGTAGCGCGGATCGGACGCGGCGATGTGCATCGCGATGTCCTTCATCAGGTCCTGGAAATCATCGGTGCGGGCCACGAAATCGGACTCGCAATTGATTTCGATGAGCACGCCGATTTTGCCGCCGGCGTGAATGTAGGTGCCGATGGCGCCCTCGTTGGTGGTGCGGGCGGCCTTCTTCTGGGCCGAGGCCATGCCGCGCTTGCGCAGCACCACGAACGCGTCTTCGATATCGCCCTTGGACTCCTGCAGCGCCTTGAGGCAGTCGCCCATGGGCGCGCCGCTCTTGTCGCGGAGTTCCTTTACCAACTTTGCATCAATCTTCTCGCTCACAGTCGTCATCTCTCTTTTTCCGTTTCTCAGAAAATCAGTCCATACAAGGGAAAAGCGTGACCCGGAATTCAGCGGCCACGCTTTTCGAACAGTGTGTGCGCACCGGGTGCGCCGTTCGTTTTACAGCGCGCTTTCGGCAACCACGGCCGTGTCGACAGCCGTCTCCACAGCAGGAGCCTTGCGAATGCCGCCGCCCAGTGCTGCTTCGAGATCCACTTCTTCGGCGGGTGCAGCCTCAACCGCAACTGCCTCTTCGACAACGGGGGCCACGACTTCGTCGGTAAAGGCCTTGTCGCCGACCAGGTTCACACCTTCGGCTGCCGACTCGGCAATCTTGGAAGCGAACAGGCGGATGGCGCGCAGGGCGTCGTCATTGCCGGGAATCACGTAGTCGACCACGGTCGGATCGCAGTTGGTGTCGACAACGGCGACGACCGGGATGCCGAGCTTGCGGGCTTCCTTGACGGCGATTGCTTCGTTGTTCGAGTCGATGACGAAGATGGCGTCGGGCAGGCGCTTCATAGCCTTGATGCCGGCCAGGTTGGCCTGCAGGTGCTTGCGCTCGCGCTCCAGGCGAATCACTTCCTTCTTGGTCAGCAACTCATAGCGGCCATCGGTGGCCATCTCATCTAGTTCCTGAAGGCGCTTCACCGACTTCTGCACGGTCACCCAGTTGGTGAGCAAGCCGCCCAGCCAACGCTGGTTGATGTACGGCATGCCGGCGCGGACCGCCTCTTCGGCAACCGCATCCTGAGCCTGGCGCTTGGTGCCGACGAACAGAATCGTCTTGCCGCTGGCGCACAGCTCGGTGACAAACTTGGACGCATCCTTGAACAGCTTGAGCGTCTTCTGCAGATCGATGATGTAAATACCGTTGCGCTCACCGAAGATGTATTCCTTCATCTTGGGGTTCCAGCGCTTGGTCTGATGCCCGAAGTGAACACCTGCTTCGAGCAGCTCCTTCATAGTAATCGTGGCCATTGGCCTCCTTCGTGGATTGCATCCGGGCAATCCTACTGTTCGTCCGGATTGAACCCGCCTTGGCGGGAGATTGAACTACCTTAGCTGCCAGCCCTCAGCCTTCAGCCGTCAATGCCTAAGCACCACGCTGAAAGCCGATAGCTGACGGCTGATCGCTGCAAACTAGCGCTTGCTGAACTGGAACCGCTTGCGAGCGCCCTTCTGACCGTACTTCTTGCGCTCCTTCTGGCGCGCATCGCGGGTCATCAGGCCTTCGGCCTTGAGGACCTTGCGGAGTTCGGGATTGAAGAGAACCAGCGCACGAGCCACGCCCATCTTGACGGCATCGGCCTGGGCCGAGACGCCGCCCGAGGCGACCGTGGTGAGGACGTCGAAGCTCGACGCCAGCTCGACAACGGCCAGCGACTTTTTGGCCGCGGCGCGCTGCTGCTCGGTGACGAAGTACTCGTCGAAGCCCTTGCCGTTAACCTTCCACTCGCCCGTGCCGGGACGAAGGAAGACGCGGGCAATCGCCGACTTGCGCCGCCCTGTCCCGTAGTACTGAACCAGATCTGCCATTCTTGTTTAGCTCCTAGCTTCTAGCTTCTAGCTTCTAGCTTCTAGCTTTTAGCTAAAAGCCGAAAATCCAAATTCTGACTCAACCTGACCAGCAGCTAGAAGCTAGCGGCTAGTGGCTGAAGTTAAGCCACTTCCATCGATTCGGGCTGCTGCGCGGCGTGCGGATGCTTGTCGCCGCGGTAGACCTTGAGCTTGGAGCCCATGGCGCGACCCATCTTGGACTTGGGCAGCATGCCTTTGATGGCCTCTTCGAGAATCTTTTCCGGCTTGCGGGCCAGCAGGCGCGTAAAGGACTCCTCGCGCAGGCCGCCCGGGTAGCCGGTATAGCGGCGGTACAGCTTGCTTTGAGCCTTGAGACCCGTGAGGCGAATCTTCTCCGCGTTGATGACGATGACGTGATCGCCCATATCGATGTAGGGAACGTACTGCGGGTTCAGCTTGCCGCTGAGCACGCTGGCAGCCTTGGTGGCCAACCGGCCCAGGGTCTGCCCGCTGGCATCCACCACATACCACTTGCGGTCAATATTCTTGCCGCTCGGAACAAAGGTCGACATCTCTCTCCTGCCTTCTTGCCTCAGGCCAGTACCGAAGCCGGGCCTGCCCATAAAATCTTTCGCGCCGCGCGCGTTTTGCCCGCGCATCGCGCACGGGATCGCATCTTTCGCCCACTGCCAAACAAACCTTGTTCGGGTGCGGACTGCGCAAGCTGGATCAGCTACTGGCCAAGCGGTCTTGACTTGAGAGGCCAGCGGTCTGTGCCTGTTGCCGCCGATCCCACCAGGGACCCCGGCCGGAGAATCTGGTGGTTTTCTCTCGGGTTTCCAATGGCTTACAGCCACTAAGGAAACCCCACCCACAGACTCCAGGCGCAACTCCGCGCAAGGACTTCAGGATACTCGATTTCCGGGTGGGAGTCAACGACGTTACGGGCGATTGGGGAGGGTGCGGCGAGGGCGCAGCCAGCGGGGTATGATGGCGTTGCCCACCGGGCTCCAATTTCACGGCAGAATCGGGGAATCCCTTGCAGAATCATTTGATTCCACAGAGCGGACGCAGTGCCGGGCGTGTGCTGGGCGCCGCGCTGATTGTTGCCGTGGGAGCCTGCCTGGTAGCGGGCATCGAATTCCTCAGCATCAGCCCGCATCAGGTGACCGAGCGGGACTTTATTGAATATTGGGCCATCGGGCAGCAACTTGCGCACGGCGGCAACCCGTACGACGCGCACGCGATTCTGGTGCTGGAGCAGAGCGCCGAGCTTGATGGCGCGCAGTTGCGGGTTTCGCTGAGCCCGCCCGCTGTGCTTTGGCCTATGCTGCCGCTGGGCTGGATGAACGCGCGCACGGGGTTCGTCTTTTGGTCGTTGCTGCTGCTGGGCAGCTTGTCGATTGCGAACTGGTTGATGTGGCGCCTGAACGGTCGGCCCGACAACCTGCTTCACTTGCTTGGATACGTCTATGCGCCGGCGGTCGTCTGCCTGATTGCCGGTCAGATCAGCATTTTTCTGCTGCTGGGTGTAGTGCTGTTTCTGGCCTGGCACAAAACGCGCCCGGCGCTTGCCGGCGCGACGCTGCTTCCCTGCCTTCTGAAGCCGCATCTGTTTCTTGTGGTGGGCGCGGTGCTGGTGATTTGGATTGTCCAGCGCAAAGCGTGGAGAGTGGCCGCAGGGTTCGCTGCGGCGACGATTGCCAGTTGCGCGGTATCGCTGGTGTTTGATTCGCATATCTGGCAGCAGTATTTCGCTATGATGCACCAGGCTCGCGTCGTCGACTGGGCGATTCCATCGCTCGGCGTGCTGCTGCGTAGACTGATTGCGCCCGAGGCGGCCTGGCTGCAATTTGTTCCGGCCGTCGCTGGCGGAATATGGGCTGTTGTTTACTACTGGCTCCGGCGGGACAGGTGGGAGTGGGCGGCTGACGGACTTGCGCTGCTGTTTGTGACGGTTGTCTGCGCGCCCTATGCATTCTTCAACGATGAGTGTCTGCTGCTGCCCCTGGTGCTGACGGGGCTTTACCAAGCGACGCGCTCAGGACGGAGCTGGGTGCCGATTGCGCTAATCAATGCCGCGGTGCTCGTGGAGGTGTTCGGGCAGGTGAACATCAATTCGCCGTGGTATCTGTGGACGCCATTCGCCTGGTTCGGCTGGTATGTATATGCGACGCACGACCGCGCGATAGAGCATGAACAAACGGGCCAATAGCGCGGCATGGATTGCGATGCAGGTTGCGCGAAGACCCAGGTCAACGAAAAGCCGGCCGCTTTAGGCGACCGGCTTTTCTGTATCTGCAGCTGGCTGGTTAGCGGGCCGCGGTCTGGGGCCGGCGACGGCGCGAGCGGCCTGCGAAAGGGCTGGCCTTGCGCGCACCAGCGGGCTTGGCCACGTGGCTATGGACCCGATTGCGCGGCGCCTGCGGACGGCTGGGCACGGCCGGCGTGTCTTCCCGATGCGGCTGCGCGAGGCCGTCATTCACGGAGCGCACGCGGAAGCGCTTCATCTGGATGGACAAAGCACGCTCGATCTTTTTCAGCTCGCCACGCTCGGAAGGGCCGGCAAAGGTAGAGGCAACACCGCTGGCCGAAGCGCGGCCGGTGCGACCGACACGGTGCACGAAGTCCTCGGCTTCCTTGGGCATGTCGTAGTTGACCACGTGCGCCACGTGGGGCACGTCGATGCCGCGGGCGGCAACGTCGGTGGCCACGAGCACGCGATGGCGTCCCTCGCTGAAGCTGCGCAGCGCCTGGTTGCGCTGGGACTGCGAGCGGTCGCCATGAATCTGCGTGGCGGAGTGACCGCTGCGGGTGAGGCGCTGGGCTACGCGGTCGGCGCCGTGCTTGGTGCGCACGAAGACCAGGAAGCTTCCCTGCTCGGAGCCGAGCAAATGTTCGAGCAGCTCCTGCTTCTTGTCCTGATCCACTTCAAAGGTACGCAATTCCACATTCACGGCGGGCTTGAGAACCGAGCCAATCTCAATGCGTGCGGGATTGTTGAGATACTTGCGCGCCACTTCCTTGACCGCGCCCTCAAGCGTGGCCGAGTAGCAGAGCGTTTGGCGAGTGGGCGGCAAGGTGGCTGCGATGCGGGCAATGGCGGGCTGAAAACCCATGTCGAGCATGCGGTCCACTTCATCCAGCACCAGGATGCGGATCTGGTCCATGCGA
Source organism: Occallatibacter sp. (assembly GCA_036384955.1). Classification (GTDB taxonomy): domain Bacteria; phylum Acidobacteriota; class Terriglobia; order Terriglobales; family Acidobacteriaceae; genus Telmatobacter. The sequence goes on along the minus strand of DASVLI010000084.1, from coordinate 3,849 downwards.
ACCAGTTTGCGCTGTAGGAAGTCCTCAAGCCGGCCCGGAGTGGCCACGATAAGGCGTGCGCCGCGGCGGATGGCATCGAGCTGGGGACGCTCCTGCATGCCGCCGACTACGAGAGCAACGGTTTGCAGCGGGCTGGTGCGGATAGCCTTGAAGGCCACTTCGACCTGCATGGCAAGCTCGCGCGTGGGCAGCAAAATGAGCGCCTGCGCGGCGTTGCGGTCCTGCGCCTTCTGCAGCATCTCCACGATGGGGAGCAGGAAGCTGAGGGTTTTGCCTGTGCCGGTCTGCGCGGTGGCCAGCACATCGCGGCCTTCCAGCGCCGGGGGAATGGCGCCGTCCTGCACCGGAGTGGGCGTGACAAAGTTGTTGGCGGCGAGCCGCGCCTGCAGCGTGGCCGAAAAGGGGAACTGTGAGAACTGAGTCGTCAAAATAGAAATTTCCTGTGGGCTCCGGGAGCCTCTTCCACGAGGCCTGCAAACGGAGCCGGACACGGAGGCGCACAACCACACTACGGGCGCGGGCCTACCTTCAAAAATCTTGTGCGTAAGAGAGAACCGTAAGGTCCTTGGGGACTGGCTGGCAGGCGGTGGTTCCATCCACAAAAGCCTGCAACCCGGAGCTGACCCACGCTGCATATTCGCCGGGGCACCAAATGCCTGCCGGCACCACAAACGCTGCGCACACAGATGCAGCGCTGCTCCAAGTCATAAGGAGCCGATGTGGTTACGCTGAATGGGCTTGGGGAAACTCTGTGCCAGGCAAACTTGCCTTTGGAGGGGCAAACTGCCGCTCACGGCCAAATCACTGAGCGCAAACACAGTGTAGCACGCATTGAGGTTTTCCCTTGCGTGTGGCGGGCAAAACGGCGCAAGTACCTGACTCGGCAATGCCAGAACGGGAATGGGGATGGTGCGCCTCCCTCCTGCGGTGTCACAGCGTGGTGCATTCGCACGGCGTAGAATGCCCGCGACTTCCAGCCGGTGCGGAGGGCAGATGCCTGATGTGACGATTTCGACCCCGCGCGGACAGATGCGCGCATGGCTTGCCGAACCTGCGATTGCCGGCCGCATGCCCGGCGTGATTGTGCTGCACGACGTGGGTGGCATGAGCCAGGACCATCGCGACCAGGCACAGTGGTTGGCAGATGCCGGCTTTCTGGCGCTTGCGGTGGACCTTTACTACCTGGGCGGCATGCTGAAGTGCCTGCGCGCCATGGCGCGCGATCTGATTGCGCGCTCCGGGCCCACATTCGATGACGTGGAGGCTTGCCGCCAGTGGCTGGCCGCACTGCCAGGCTGCACTGGCAAGGTGGGCGTGATTGGCTTTTGCATGGGAGGTGGATTCGCGTTGCTGCTGGTTTCAGAGCATGGCTTTTCAGCGGCCAGCATCAATTACGGCGGCAAGCTCCCTCCCGATGTGGATGATTTCCTGTACGCAGCCTGCCCGGTTGTAGGCAGCTACGGCGGCAAGAGCTGGTGGGAGCAGGGCGTGGCTGACAACCTGGAACGCGCGCTTTCACGTGCTCTGGTTCCACACGACGTAAAGGAGTATCCCGAGGCCGGCCACTCGTTCATGAACAACAAACAGCAGCTCTGGTTCAAGCTGCTGCGCTGGGCGACGATTGCCTACGACGAACCGGCGGCGATGGACGCGCGGCGGCGCATTGCCGCGTTCTTCCATTTGCATCTGGATGAGCCGGCAACCGTCGACGACAACTCGCTGGCGCGGACCTAGCTGAGACCGTCGAGGCGCGCGATGACCTGCTTGACCAGGTCGTCGACTTCCTGGCCATCGGTTGGGGCGACGCCGGTCGTATGCGGCAACTGCGCGAAGCGCTCGTCGGGCAGGCCGAGACGGCGCTTAATCTCCAGCAGCTCGCGAATCTTCTCATCGGGGATGCGTTTGAGCGGCAGGCCGGTCTGGCGGGCCAGCAGGAGAGTCTTGCAGTAGGTGTCGAGAATTTCAATCAACCACTCGGCGTGAGTCACCGTGTCTGACCAGCAGACGACGCCGTGGTTGGTGAGCAGAATGGTGTTGTGGTCCTGCACGAAGGGCACAACGGTTTCCGCAAATGCCTTGGTGCCGGGCGTCTCGTAGGGAGCGACGGCGACAGGGCCGATGAACAGCTCGAACTCGGAGATGTAGCCGACCGGCGGCGCCGAACCGGCGGCCGCGAATGCGGTGGCGTAGGGCGGATGGCAGTGGACCACGGCCTGCGCCCAGGGATTGGCGCGGTAGATTTCAAGGTGCAGCGGGAACTCGCTGGTGCGGGCGCGGTCACCGGCAAGGATATTGCCTTCAAGGTCGGAGAGGCAGATGTCGGCCGGTTCCAGATCGCCCTTGCTGAGCATGGTGGGCGTGCAGAGAACATATTTGCCGCCGAGGCGCACGCTGATGTTGCCGCCGTTGCCGTCAACATATTGGCGCTGCCACAGCTTGCGGCCAACCTTGATGATTTCTGCACGCAGAGCCGCGGCCTCAAAGGAGTTGGCGGCAGACGACGGAGTCGGTTCCTGCGCCTGCGGCACGCGCATGGCCTCGACAACGGCTTCGACGACTTCCCGGACATGCTCGGAGATGGGTGTGGCAGTCGGTTCCATGGATGACCTCGTGGGACGGCGCTGGGGGAGAGCCGGCAGCTTTCCCGTGCGACTTCCGTTTCAGTGTCCCACAGCTATCTATACGGCCAAAGTTGGTGCGCTGCCGGTGATTGAGATCACGCAAAGAGGGCGTGGGCCTCCAGCCGCGCTGGCTCCTTTACTTGCCTGCGCCCGACCCCGGCTCGATGGGTATTGTGTAGACCGTCTGGCTGGCGGTTAGTACAAGCAGTGTCTTGTCCGCTGCAATGAAACGCGCGCTCAGCGGAACTTCATCGAGTGTGACCTGCTTGAGCTGCCTGCCGTTGTGCGCATCAAGTATGGTGACCTCCTGGTCGAGGTTGGTAACAGCCAGCAGGCCAAGTGCGCCGTTGCCTGTGAGTGTGCGGCCGTAGAAGGCACCAAGACGTTTGCCATCAGCGATGCTATAGATGGTGCTGTTGTTGTAGATACCGCGAATGACCATGAAATCGCCGTAGACCACGGTGCTGCGCGTGTCGTACCCGTTCCAGTACTGGTAGCTCTCCGGTGCCTGAAAGGCGTGCTTGATTTCGCCGGTGCGGCTATCAACAAGCTCAACCAGCAGCCCGTGAGAAATCCATTCATTTTTCCAGTCGGACGTCTTGATGGGCTTGTGTTTCGCCTCACCCTGGGCGGTGTCGCCAATAAAGGGCATCTGCAGGATGACGGTTCCGTCCTCGACCTCGCGCACCAGGGGCACATCGTGCGGATAGCGTTTGGTCCAGAGCGCGGAGCCGGTGGCGACGTCTGCCACCTGGAGGATGACGTTCTCGCCGACGCCGCCGGATTTATCCTGCGGTTGGAAAGTGACGAGAACATCGGTGCGCTGGAACTGGTCGATTGCATACGGCGGCCCGGCAGTTGCCTTGCCGGTTTTCAGGTCGATATGGAAGTTCTGACCGGGCCGAGCGCCAGCCTGAGGGTACTGCGCGAACATCTGATCGTTGTCGTCGAAGCGGACGGAGCGGAAGCCGCGCATCATGCCCACGCGCTTGCGGGCCTTCACGTCCCAGATGGCGCTGCGAGCGCGGTTGGAATAGGCAAGGAAGCGGCCGTCGGGACTGAACTGCGCGCCCTCGACGTCGTTCATGCGGTCGACGGGAAGCAGCAACGACTCGGCGTGCAGGCCATCGAGCGAGCTGACGGTGACGCCGCCGGCTTCGTTCTCAATGGCGAGCTGGTCGCCGAAGATATCGAGCGAGTCCATCTTGAAGGTGGCTATGCCCTTGCC
>DASVLI010000083.1:0-17265 GCA_036384955.1 Occallatibacter sp. | reverse complement strand
CGGCTCGCATCCAGATCGGCCGCCATGTGATTGAACGAGCGCACCAGCTCTACCATCTCGCCGCTGGTGGCAATGGCTACACGATGCTCATACTTCCCGTCGGCAATCTCGTCCATCGCATCGGCCAGCGCCTCCACCGGACGCGTCACCTGCTTGGACAAAAACAGCGCCAGCCACATGCTCACAAAGAACACCACTACGGTGGTCAGCAGCAGCATCAGGAAAAACGTCGTGCGAATGCTGTTCCTCGACCGGAAGAGCGTCCAGTAGTCGGCGGTGCCCGAGCGGATGCGGCGCACGGTCTGGCTCAGCCCTTGCGGCATGGGCAACGCCACCACCGCGGTTCGTCCGGTAGCTGCCTTCGCCATGCCCAGCGCATATTCCTGTCCACCCACATCCACTACGTGCTGTCCAGTGCGCCTGGCAATCGAAATCAACCCCTCGTGCAATGGAAACGCGATCGGCGCTGAGGCATTCAGCGTTCCATCTTCCAGCCAAAGCACTTCCTTCACCGTGCTTGACTGCGGCGGCGCCTGAAACGATGTCAGCACCACTCCGCTGCTGTCATACACCACGGCAAATCCACCGGCGAGCGTAGTGCGGTGCAGGCGCAACTGTGCATCGATCCCCGCCGCATCTCCACCCGCCGCCTCGGCCTCGGCAATCGACTCGGCCTCCACGCGCGCGTTACTGGTCACGTATTGCGCTAGCTCCTGCACCACCTGTGAGGAGTCCGAGCGCAGCTCGTTCACGTTGTAGGAAAACCACCGGTCCAGTGAGCGGTTCATCAGCAGATAACTGAAGCCAAACATGAAGCTGGCCGGCGTCAGCGCGATCAACACCGCGCCCAGTACCATGCGGGTGCGCAGCCGCGAACCCAGCGCGTTGCTGCTTTGGTCCGCATACAGCTTCAGGATGTTCCTGAGCAGCAGCAGCAAAACAACAAGCAGCAACAGGTAGACGACAACCGTTACCGCGGCAAAGGCCAGGGTCTCGCCGGATGAATCGGGATTGAGGAAATGAATGTTCGAGGTATTGAATGCCTGCAGGGCGCCGAGGACCGCGAAGGTCAACAGAAAGCCGGCGCCCAGCATAAGCACCGCACGCCGTCGCGGATCAGTCTCAGGAGACATGTCGCGATTATAGTGCGCTTTGCAGTTGCTGAAACGGGTTGTATCAACTCACCCGGGCTAGGCTAGAACCTCGTTCGCGGCAGTCCACGCACGCTCCTGGCTCTCGGCAACGCCCTTGTACGTCAACACGCCCTTCCAGGTGTTCAATCCCTCGGCCAGACCCGCGTCCTGCTTCAGCGCCTCGCGCGCGCCCAGCTTGGCAATGCGCATCACATACGGGAAGGTTGAATTGGTCAGCGCCAGCGTGGAAGTGTGCGGCACCGCGCCCGGCATGTTGGTCACGCAGTAGTGCACCACACCGTCCACCACGTAGCTCGGATTCGAGTGAGACGTAGGCCGCGCCGTTTCCACACAGCCACCCTGGTCGATGGCCACGTCCACAATCACCGCGCCCTTCTTCATGTTTGAGACCATCTGGCGCGTCACCAGTTTGGGAGCCGTCGCGCCCGGAATCAGCACGCCGCCAATCACCAGGTCCGCTTCGCGCGTGGCCTGCGCCAGGTTGTAGCTGTTCGACGCCAGCGTATAGAGCCGTCCACCGAAGATGTCATCCAACTCCCGAAGCCGGTTCAGATTCAAATCAATCAAAGTGGTTTTCGCGCCAAAGCCCAGCGCGATACGCGCCGCGTTGGTGCCCACAATGCCGCCGCCAATAATCGTCACGTGCGCCGGAGGCACGCCCGGAACGCCGCCCAGCAGAATGCCGCGTCCGCCGCGCTCCTTCTCCAGATAGCTGGCGCCCACCTGCACGCTCATGCGGCCGGCCACTTCGCTCATCGGCGTCAGCAGCGGCAGCGCGCCGTTGCGGTCGCGCACTGTCTCATAGGCAATTCCGATGACCTTCTTCTCCAGCAGCTTGTCGGTCAAATCGCGTACCGGAGCCAGATGCAGATAGGTAAACAGCACCAGGCCCTCCCGGAAGAAGCCGTACTCCTGCTCGATCGGCTCCTTTACCTTCACCACCATCTCGGATTTGCCCCAGACGTATCCGGCCTCGCCAACAATCTCCGCGCCCGCGTTCTGGTACTCCTCATCCGGAAAGCCCGACTGCGCACCCGCGGCCGTCTCCACCAGAACCGTGTGCCCTGCTTCCACCAGCGCCTTTGCGCCCGCTGGCGTTACGCCCACGCGCGCCTCATTGTCCTTGATTTCCCTGGGAACTCCGATAACCATGACTGCCACTCCTTTTTGTTTGCGACATGCCACCGCGCCGGTGGTTCGGATTGTGGGGAAGGGCTGTGCCGGCGCGGATCCGACATGCGATGTCCTTCATCCTACGGCGCAAAGTGCTTCCATTGTGTGCAAGTTTCGTGTTAAATCGCCTTTATGGGAACGAAACGTGCACGTAAGCAACCATCTGCGCAATCTTTGCCTGAGCCTACTTTTGCGCCGCAGTCCCCAGACTTCGACGAACTCGACGCCGCCATTCTCCACTTCCTCGAGCGCCGTGGCCGCGCCACCAACTTTGAAGTCGGCGAGGCCGTCGGGCTTTCCTCCTCGGCCGCCTCGCGCCGCATCCTCGCACTGGAGGCTTCCGGAGCCATTCGCGGCTACCAGGCTGTTATCGACAATCGCCTCCTCGGACGCAGCGTCACTGTCTACATTCGCGTCACCCTTGAGCGCCAGTCCTCCTCGGTCCTTAGCGCATTCGAGGCCGCCGTGCGCCGCTCCCGCAGTATCGTCAGTTGCCACCTGATGGCCGGACAGTTCGACTACATGATCATCGTCCGCGTTGCCGGCATTGAGGACTACGGACGCATTCACCAGAATGAACTCTCCCGCCTGCCCGGTGTCCGTCGGCTTGAGACCAGCTTTGCCCTCCGCGATGTCCTCGATCAGCGCACGTGATCCAAACCACGTAAATTGCCTTGATCTTCTTGATTGGAGTGACCTAAGGTATCCCCCAGACAAGCTTTTCCTGTGCCCGGCAGCGCCCGGCCGTGCTTGAATCGCTGTAGCTCAATCGCTGTCCTCTCGCACCGATCACTCGGTCCAAAGATTCCGAAAAGGAAGGCTCACCTCCCATGAGCGAGACTCCCCAGGAACCGGTTTCTCCGGAAACCAACCCTCCAAACCAGACCTCCGAAGCCGCTCCACAGGACGCCCCTCCCACAGAGGGCCAGCCTGTCATCATCGAACCCAAGTCCCGCACACCTCTCTTAATTGGCGGAGCGGTGCTGCTGCTTCTGCTGGTCGTGGCCGCCTATTTCATGGCTCGGCCCAAGTCGTCCGGCCCGTCGGCTGCCGTAGAGAGCGCCGACGACCTTGGCCCCGGCGTCTTCAATCCCGCCGGTCTGCGCGGCCACCTCATCACCCAGTGGCAGGGCAAGGCTCGCTATCAGCTGCAAATTGAGCCGCTCGGACCGCAGCAGGAAAAAGGCTTCTCCGCCGTGGTCTCCGCACCGCCGCATCCGATCCTCATTACCATCCGCATTCTTGATTCGGCCGGTTTCGCGCTCTGCAGCAAGGACGTACTCTTCCGCTACGACCCTGCCAAGGCACTGGCCAGCTCCACCACCATGGAACTGGCTCATACCACCAAGCAGCAGGCCCTGCAGCTGGCCAAGGAAATCGAGGCCCGCAACGCGCAGATTGCCCTTGAGCAGGCAAAGGAAGCCGACCGCGAGCGCGGCTCCGATATTTTTGAAAGCGCAACCAACCCTGACGGCTCCGTCCGCTCCGTGCATGCGCTGGGCGACCTGCCCTGCAGCAAGGATGCCTACAAGCGCGCCAATTATTGGGATTTCACTTCGAATTTCCCCACGCTTGAAGAACAGGACGATCTGCTGAACCACAAGCCAGACGCCCTGGCCGCGCTCGTGGAGCAGGCCAAAGCCTCCTCTGCCAGCTCCGGCAGGCGCAAGGCCGCTCCTAAAAAACAGCAGGCCATGTTTTATATCGAAGGGGACGACAGAATCGTGGACTACGACCCCTCCAGCGCGCGCATTGAAACCGGCATGCGCAAATCCTTCTATGTCAGCCGGCATCCCGAGCAGGCCACTGCCGAAAGCTGGGCTGCGGAGGGCGCGCTCATTCACTATCGCTGCGACCCGACCGCCAGTTGCGCGCTCACCCGCTCTGGCAGCTCGGCCGTGGTGCATGCACGTTCCGGCCGCTAGCCTACAAAAAGTACGGGGCGCGCCCTCAGGCGCGCCCCTTTTCTTGTGCCGCTTCAGCGAGTCTCCGCTTACTCCGCGTTGTCGATCTGCGCGCGCTGCAGCGTGTCGGAGTAGTCGACGTAAACCGCCTTCCACGTGGTGAAGAAGTCGATTGCGCCCAGCCCCTCGCGATGCCCGTTGCCCGTCCGCTTGACGCCGCCGAACGGCAGGTGCACTTCGGCGCCAATCGTCGGCGCATTCACGTAGGTGATGCCTGCCTCCAGGTCGCGCATCGCAGTAAACGCGCGATTCACGTCCTTGGTGTAAAGCGCCGTCGACAAACCGTAGTCGATGGAGTTGGCAATCTCCACCGCCTCCTCGAATGTCTCGAACTCGATCAGGCTTACCACCGGCCCAAACACTTCTTCACGAGCAATGCGCATCGTCGGCTTCACGCCGCCGAACACCGTCGGCTCAAAGAACGTGCCGCGCGCATAGTCTCCAGCCTTCAGAGCCTGGCCACCGGTCAGCAGCTTGGCGCCTTCGTCCTGCGCAATCTTCACAAACCGTGCGGAAGTCTCAATCTGCGCCGCATTAATCTGCGGGCCAACCTGTACCGACTCATCCAGTCCGCTGCCCACCTTCAGCGCCTTGGCGCGCGCCACAAACTCCGCGGTGAACTTCTCCGCAATGCCTTTTTGCAGCAGGATGCGGCTGGTTGCCGTGCAGCGCTGCCCGGTGGTGCCAAACGCGCCCCATACCGCACCATCCAGCGCCAGCTCAAGGTTTGCGTCGTTCATCACAATCTGCGCATTCTTGCCGCCCATCTCCAGGCTCACCGGCTTAAAGGTCGAAGCCGCACGTTGGCCTACCAAGGCGCCCACTTCGCTTGATCCGGTAAAGCTGATGGCCCGCACATCCTTATGGCTCACCAGCGGAGCGCCGGCCTCAGGGCCGAAGCCGAACACAATGTTCACCACACCCGCGGGCAGGCCGGCGTCCATCAGTGCCTGCACCAGGTTCAGCGTCGAAAGCGGCGTATCCTCGGCCGGCTTGATGACGCATGTATTGCCCGAGACCAAAGCGGGAAACAGCTTCCAGCTTGGAATTGCCATCGGAAAATTCCACGGCGTAATCATGCCCACCACGCCCAGCGGCATGCGCACGCTCATTGCGAACTTGCTCTGCAGTTCCGAGGGCGTCGTCACGCCAAACAGCCGACGGCCTTCGCCCGCCACATAAAACGCCTCGTCGATCGCTTCCTGCACGTCGCCGCGGGTCTCGGCCAGCACCTTGCCCATCTCGCGGGTCATATCCTGGGCAAACTGCTCCTTGCGCTCCTGCAGCAAAATACCTGCCTTGCGCAGTATCTCCGCGCGCTTGGGCGCCGGGACCAGCCGCCAGCTGGCAAAAGCCTTCTTCGCCGCGGTCACTGCCGCGTCCACGTCGTCGGCGTGCGAGGAGGGAAACGCGCCCACCACATCCGAATGATCCGCCGGGTTCAGGTTCAGAAAAGTCTTACCGCTCTTTGCCGGCAGCCACTCGCCGCCAATCAGGTTTTGATAGGTTGTATGGCTCATCTTTATCCTCGTCCTGGGGGCCCGGAACGGCTTGGCTCAGAAACAGGCTCTACCCGGATGTAACCCCTTGAGTTTACCGCACCAAAAGCCGTGCAATACCCCCATCCCGGTTACCAAAGATGTCTTCCCCAGACCATTTCCCGAATTCGTACCCATTGGCCGTACAATAGTCTCCTGAGGTAAAGCCAAGCTCCATGTCTTCGAACGGTTACCCATCCCGCACCTCGCGGTCGCATGGCCTGCGCTCTCTATTCAGCATGTTTTCCAGCGATCTGGCCATCGATCTGGGCACTGCCAACACCCTCGTCTTCGCCGCCGGCAAGGGCATCGTTGTCAACGAGCCCTCGATCGTTGCCATCAACAAGAGCACTGGCGAAGTTGAAGCGGTCGGCAAAGAGGCCAAGGAGATGCTGGGCCGTACGCCCGGCAACATCGTGGCTATCAAGCCTATGAAGGACGGCGTCATCGCCGACTTCAAGGTCACCGAGAAGATGCTCAACTACTTCATCCAGAAGGCGCACAACCGCAAGATGCTGGTGCACCCGCGCATTGTCATCGGCGTGCCCTCTGAGATTACCCAGGTGGAAAAACGCGCCGTCGAAGACTCCGCCTATCGCGCCAAGGCCAGCGAGGTCTACCTCGTTGAGCAGGCCATGGTCGCGGCCATCGGCGCCGGCCTGCCCATCACCGAGCCCGGCGGCAACATGGTTGTCGACATCGGCGGCGGCACCACCGACATTGCCGTCATCTCGCTCTCCGGCATCGTCTACTCGCGCTCGGTCCGCATGGCCGGCAACCAGATGGACGAAGCCATTACCAACTACCTCAAGCGGAAGTACAACCTGCTCATCGGCGAACGCACTGCTGAACAGATCAAAATTGAAATCGGCTCCGCCTTCCCGCTCGACAAGCCTCTTACCATGGAGATCAAGGGCCGCAACCTCATCGAGGGCGTGCCCAAGACCATCACCGTCGACGACAGTGAAATCCGCGAAGCCCTCGGCGAATGTATCGCCGTCATCATGAACGCTATTCGTGTCGCACTCGAGCGTACCCCGCCCGAGCTCTCGGCCGATATCTCAGATCGCGGCATCGTGCTCACCGGCGGTGGCGCGCTCATCAAGAACCTCGACAAGCGCATCCGCGAGGAAACCGGCCTGCCCGTCTCCGTCGCCGACGACCCGCTGGCTTCAGTGGTGCTGGGAACCGGAAAGATGCTCTCCGACTTCCGCCTGTTGCGCAAAATCAAGATTGATTAACCAGTGATTCAGTGGTCAGAGAACAGTGAACAGACGCCGGTACAGCATCACACACTGATCACTGCGCACTGAGCACTGTTCACTGAGTCTCCATGGAACCCTTCCTCGTTCGCTACCGGAATCTGCTGGTGCTGCTGGTTCTGCTGGCAGTCCAGATTGTTGGGCTCGCCGTGCAGGTGCGCCACACCAATTCCGGACGCAACACGCTCGACTCAGGCGACACCGGCAGTGTCCGGCTCATCCGTCTCTGGGCTTACGCCCTCGTCTCCCCTCCGGAAAAGCTTATCCAGTACTCCAAGCTCGGCATTGTCGGCATCTGGCAAAACTACTTCGATCTGCGCAACGTCCGCAGCCAAAACAAGGAGCTGACCGCCACCCTCGACCGCATGCGTCTGGAGCAGGCAGCTCTGCTCGAAGACGCGCGCCAGGGCCAGCGCCTGCAGGCCATGCTCGGCTTCCAGGAGAAGTACATCTACTCCACCGTCGCCGCGCAAATCATCGGCACCAGCGGCAGCGAACACTCCCGCGTCTTCACCATCGACAAGGGCAGCTCTTCCGGCCTCAAGCCCGACATGGCCGTCATCACCGCCGACGGCATCGTGGGCAAGGTGCGCGAAGTCTTCCCCGGCTCCGCACAGGTGCTCGCCATCAACGACCAGTCCAGCGGCGCCGGCGTCATTCTTGAAACCACCCGCCTGCGCGGCATTCTGCGCGGCAACGCCAACGGGCAAACGCAGGTCATCGGCATTCTCAAAGACGACCGCATCAAACCCGGCGAGCGCGTTCTCACTGCGGGCGGCGATCAGGTCTTCCCCCGCGGACTCCCTGTCGGCGTGGTCGAAAAAGTTGCGCAGGACCCTGACCGTGACGCCTTCATCGACATCATTGTCACCACCGCGGCCCATCTGAACCGCCTCGACGAGGTTCTGGTCGTCACCTCCACCCAGCCGCGCTTCCCGGTCGAACAGCAGCAGGACATGGCCACCAGCGAAGCCGAAAAAGGCCCCGAAGTACAAGCTGATCTTGCCCGCAAAAAAGCCGCCGAAATCAACGCCGAGCACCTGCCCGGCCTGATCGATCCGAATCTACCGCCCGACCAGCAGCCACTCCACGACAGCTCAAACCCCAACTCTGTCGGCCACGTGGCGCAGCCGCTGCATCCTGACCGCTTCTCACCGCAGTCACAGCCACCGGCAACCACTCAACAAACGGCGCCTCAGCCGCGGAGCGACCACTAGCATGTCCGTTTTGCCCGTCAATCCGCGCCGCGAGATCGAGATTCATCACTTCCCGATCCTCGTCTATGCGCTCGTTCCGCCCACGGCCCTGGTGCTGCAGGCATGGCTGCCGCGCCTGCTCGGTCCATGGTCATGGTTCGATCTGCCTCTGGTCATCACCGTCTACTTCTCGCTCGAGCGCCGCAGCCCCATGCAGGGCGCGGCTATGGGCGCTGGCCTCGGCATTCTCGAGGATGCGCTCACCCAGCGGCCCATCGGCATCAACGGCGTCGCCAAGACCATCGTCGGCTACCTCGCCGCCTCGCTCGGCGTCCGCATCGACGTTGAAAATCACACCGTCCGTCTCCTGCTCACCTTTGCACTCTCGCTTTTCTCCAGCGTGTTGTATCTCTTCGTCTATCGCATTCTGCTGGGTCTCGACCTCGACTGGAGCTGGCTGACCGAGCTTCTGAAAGGCGTGGGCAACTCCGTCATTGCGCTCTTCCTCTTCCCCCTGCTTGACCGTTCCAAGATTCGTGACTGACCGCATGGCCTTCTTCCTCACCACCCAGCGGCTCGGCTTCCGCAGCTGGCAATCCACTGACCTCCCGCTGGCCCAGACGCTCTGGGGCGATCCCGAAGTCGCGCGCTATCTCGCTGGTCCATTCACGTCGCATCAAGTCGCCGACCGTCTCAACCGCGAAATTGCCCTCGAACAGCTGCACGGCGTGCAGTACTGGCCCATCTTCGAGCTGGCCACCAGCACGCACGTAGGCTGCGCCGGCCTTCGCCCCTATCGCGACGAAGCCGGCGTCTTTGAGCTCGGCTATCACCTGCATCACGCCTTCTGGGGCAAGGGTTTCGCCGTCGAAGCCTCCAGCGCCGCTATGGATTACGCCTTCACGACTCGCAACGCCGCCGGCCTCTTCGCCGGCCATCATCCGGAAAACCTCGCCTCGGCACGCGTGCTCCTCAAGCTCGGCTTCCGCTATGCGGGCATGCAATTCTACGAGCCCTTCAATGCCGATGAGCCAACCTACCGTCTAACTCTTGCGGAGTGGCGCGCCCAGCAGCCGCCCCGCTGAAAGCCGCTCTCCACGCGGCATTGGCTGTATCCTTGAAAGTGCGCACAGATGTCTTTCGATAAAGTCACTCGCGGCGAAAAGCTCTCCGGCGTCAAGTTCACGGCGGTGCAGTACGGCATTCTGCTGATGATGGTCACGCTCACCGCGGGCCTGTGGCGTTTGCAGGTGCTTGGAGCCGACAACTTCCGCGTTCTTGCCGAGCAGAACCGCGTCCGCAAAGTGCCGGTTCTGGCGCCGCGCGGTAAGCTCTTCGACCGCGAAAACCGGCTTATCGTCGACAACTACCCCTCAATCTCCTGCTTCCTGGTGCGCGAGCAGGGCCATAACATCGACGCCGATCTCCCCCTCATCGCACAGGGCCTTCATCTTGACCTTGACCAGCTGCAGGCCACGCTTCGCCGCTTCCGCGCCGCGCCGCAGTATCAGCCCATTCCCATCAAGCAGGACATCACCGCCGACGAGCAAGCTTTCATCGAAGCGCATCGCAACGAGTTACCTGAGCTGGAAACTGTCGACGAAGAGCGCCGCCTCTATCCCACCGACGGCTTCGCATCGCATCTCATCGGCTACGTCGGCGAAGTCAGCGAGGAAATGCTCAACGACCCGCACTACGCCTACTACGAGCCCGGCGACGTAGTGGGCAAGGCAGGTGTCGAGCAGTCTTACGACCAGGTTCTGCGCGGCATCGATGGCTCACGCGATGTTCTGGTCGACAGCCGCGGCCGCGAGGTCGGCCATCTCGGCATTCAGCACGCGAAGCCCGGCCAGGATATTCACCTGACCATTGACAACGATTTGCAGCGCGCCGCCGAACTGGCTCTCGGCGACCGCAACGGCGCCATCGTTGCCATGGACCCGCGCAACGGTGACATTCTCGCCATGGTTTCGCGCCCCAGCTTCGACCCCAATGCCTTCGCCGTCCGCATTGAGCGCGCGGAGTGGAACAAGCTCATCACCGATCCCGATCATCCGCTGCTCAACAAGGCAATCCAGGCGCAGCTCGCGCCCGGCTCAACTTTCAAAATCCTTATGTCCGTTGCCGGCCTGCAGGAGGGCATCGCCCAGGATCTGCACGTCATGTGCAACGGTGGCGCAAACTTCTACGGCCACTACTACCATTGCGATCAGCGCCACGGCGCGGTCGACATACACAACGCCATTCCCATGTCGTGCGACACCTTCTACTACACCCTCGCCGACAAGCTGGGTATCGATCGCATCGCACAGTACGCTACCGCATTCGGCTTCGGTCAGAAGACCGGTGTCGATCTGCCCGGCGAACAAACCGGCCTGATGCCCTCGCAGCAATGGCTGATGAAGAACTACCACCGCAAGTGGTACGCGGGAGAAACAATCTCCGTCGGCATCGGCCAGGGCGCAATTCAGGCCACCCCGCTGCAACTGGCGCGCATCATTGGTGGTATCGCCTCCGGTGGCCATTTGGTCCGTCCGCGCGTCGTCGCGCCAGACCAGCTCCCGCCCGACTTCCGCAAATACATCGACGAAACCTACTCCGGCTCCGGCACAAAGTACATTCCCATCGACCCCGCCAACTGGGAAATCATCACCGAAGGCATGGCGGAGACAACACAGCAAGGCCTCTACCACACAGCGGAATCGGCGCATCTGGACGGCATCGATCTGGCCGGCAAAACCGGCACCGCTCAGGTGATGAGCCACGACGCACTGGCCAAAACCAACAAGGGCCGCTACACCTATCCCAACGTCTGGTTCGTCGGAGTGGTGCCACGCCGCAATCCTGAGCTGGTTGTGGCCGTCCTCTGGCAGAACGGCGAGTTCAGCTACTACCCGGCGCGCATCGGCGCCAAGGTTGTGGCCGCCTACGTGGAAAAGCAGCGCCGCCTCATGCACAATCTCCAGGCGGAAAAGCCCGCCCCGCCGCCCAAGCCCGTCGAAGTCGGCGCCATCTGGACTCAGCCTGCGGTCGATGCCTCCGGCAAAACCACCGCGCGCCTGAAGGGCGGTCGCTTCTACGTCAATCCGCCCGCCGAGCCCACTGAGTCCGCAGCGCTCCGCAACACTCCGCGACCCCGACAGCGCACTCCGGTCCAGCCGGCCCAACTCGGCGCGCTCGTGCCCTGGAAAAAGCCATGACCGTCGTCCGCCGTTTCCTCAGCTTCCGCGATTTCGACTGGACCCTGCTCCTCATGGTGCTGGCGCTGTGCACCATCTCCGTCTTCGAAATCTTCTCCGCCACCCTGCACACCAAATATCAGGGCTTCCACAATAAGCAAATGCTCTGGATTGCTGCCGGCATCGTGGCGATGTTCATCTTTTCCAAGATCGACTACCACAAGCTCATCGACTTCATTCCCTGGGTCTACGGCTTCTTCATCGTGGCCCTCACTGCGGTACTTATCCCTGGCATCGGCCACAAGGCCCTTGGCGCGCGCCGCTGGATTCGATTCGGCCCCATGCAGTTCCAGCCCTCCGAGTGGGTCAAGCTCGTGCTCATCCTCGCCGTCGCCCGCTATTTTGCCAACCTCGGTGCCCGCCGACTCACTTGGCCCGACATTTTCAAAGCCTTCGCCCTGGTAGGCGTGCCCATGCTCATGGTCCTCAAGCAGCCGGACCTCGGCACCACCCTCACCTACGCTCCTATTCTCGTCGCGGGGCTCTTTTTGGGTGGTATCAGCATTCGCCAGTCCCTTATCCTGTTCGCCGCATTCATCGTGCTCGTCGGCGGCGCATGGTCCAGCGGCAAGCTGCTCAAGCCCTACCAGAAGGCCCGCCTCACCGCCTTCATCGACCCCGAAAATGACCCCAAAGGCTCGGGTTATCAATTACTTCAGTCCAAAATTGCCGTCGGCTCGGGCGGCCTCTGGGGTAAAGGCGCGGAAAAAGGCTCCCAAACCCAGGGCGCCTTCCTCCCCATCCCCCACGCTGACTTCATCTTTGCCGCCTTCAGCGAGGAGCACGGCTTCATCGGCGCAATTTTGGTGCTGCTGCTATACTTCTCCATATTGATGCGTTTGATTCAAAACGCTCAAACAGCCGCCGACCTGTCCGGCTCCCTCATTATCATGGGTGTCGTGGCTGTGTTGACCTTCCAGATCGCGGTCAACGTGGGCATGGTCATCGGGTTTATGCCCGTCACCGGAATCCCTTTACCGTTAATGAGTTACGGCGGATCTTCGGTGCTGTTTACCTTCCTGGCGCTGGGCGTGGCGATGAATGTCCGCATGCGCCGGTTTGTAAACTAAACATTTTCAGCAAGTTACACCCTGCTCGCGCGGTCCTTATCCAAACGGCAGGCAAAAGTTCTCCTTCAATACGATGCCGGCGGGTCAGCATGGATCGAGCGCGGCAGGATTGAGTTTTATGAGTACGCAGAGACGGGAAAACCGGTTCAGCCCACTGGCGATTCTTCGCCGGCTGGCGCTCCGGTTCCGCCGCCAATTTACGCAGCGCTCCGAGCAATCCATCGCGGCTATGCCGCGGACCTCGACAGTGCTCGCCGGCGGTCGAACGGCCCCACCGCGGTTCGCGGTCAGGTCGGCCACAAACTCTCTGCACACGGATCAAGCTTCTACACCGATTGTCTGGAAGGACAGCCGCTCAGGATCGCCGCCTTTGGCCTTCGCACGCTGCTCGGCCTCCTTCCCTCCAGCGTCAGTACGGCCCTTCCGTCTTCTCAGCTCCATCCCGCCTCGTCTCGAATCTCTCCATGCCGCCTCGCCGCAGGCCCCGGCTGGTTCCCCCCGCCGGGCGGAAAGGTACGATGGCAAAAGAGATTTGCATTTCCTCCACGCCGCATGAGACGCGGCTGGCGATTTTAGAAGACGATCAACTCGCGGAAATTTACTACGAACGCGAAAACGAATACACCCTCGCCGGGTCCATCTACAACGGCCGCGTCACCCGCGTGCTTCCGGGCATGCAGTCGGCGTTTGTCGATGTTGGCCTCGAACGCGACGCCTTCCTCTATGTAACCGACTTCCTGGAGTTGGAAGACCAGGAAGAATCGGACGAAATCGAGAAGGCTGCCGTGAGCGGCGGAAGCCATGCCCCGCGTGAAGTACGCCGTGGTCGTAATCAGGAGCGCGCTCCTCGCGAGACCGCCGCGCCTGAAACCGAAGCCATTGTCGCGGACGACACTGCCGAGGAAATCACCCTCCCGGCGCCGCCTGCCCGCAAAGAAGCCGAGTCCGACCAGTCCGATGACGGTGCCGAAGGTGGAGGCCGCCGTTGGCGCGGCCGTCGCCGCCGGCGCGGAGGCCGTGGCTCCTCCCGCTCGGAAGATGGCCAGGCAGAACCCACCGAGTCCACCTCCGCCGAGCCCCAGCCTTACGAAGAAACCCACGAAGTGCGTGCGGTTGCTGCGCCTCCGGCGCCTCAGCCAGAGCGCGCTTCCACTCCCTTCCTGCTCCCCGGTGAGTCGCTCTCCCGATACGGTGGATCGCCAGCCGAAGACGAGCCCCGCAAGGAAGCGCCTGCATCCAACAAGCCGGCCGTCACCTCGCGTCCCTCCACGCTGATTGAGGCCTCCTTTGAGTGGGACGGTAGCGGTCTGCTCCCCGGCGAATCGCTCGCCCGGCATCGCAACCGTAAAGCCGAACCCGAGCAGGAAACCCTTACCGAACCTGCCTTCGAAGAAATCGTCGAGGAAGAATTCGCTCCGGAGGTGGAAACCGCCTCTGAACCGCAGATTGTCGAAGCTCACCCCGAGTTCGAGTCAAACGCTGCGGCGCAGCAATTCGAAGATGAATTCGAGGAAGAGGTCGTCGAGCATACGGCAGCTGCCGAACCTCTGGCCGAGTTTGAAGACGAGCCCGAGCCCAACACCGAGGCCTCGCATCACGTCGATCCGCTCCCGCCCAGCACCTTCCGCCTCTTCGGATTCGGCGGCAAGAAAAAGTCTGGCGACGAGCACACGGGCACCGCAACCGAAGCGACTGCGCCAAAGGCACAGACCGCGCGCGCGGCTTCTTCCTATTCACCGGGTTCCGGCCTGGTCGAAGAGGAAGTCATCGAAGGCGAGGAGTTCGATCTGCCCCGCCACGCGCACCGTCAAAAGACCGATGAGCACGACCTCGACGAGTACGAAGAAGAAACCCTGCAAACGCAGATCCGCTCTGGCGAAATCGGCGAAATGCTGCAGGAGGCGCACCTCGACCACCGCATCCAGCTCAACTTTGACGACAAGAACGTCGAAGAAGAAGCCGAAGACGAGGACGAGGATGATCCAGCCGCCCAAGCCCAGGCGCAAGCCGAAGGCCAGGCTCCAGCACGCCGCGAACGTGGCGGACGCGGACGCCGGGGTGGTGGACGCGGCGAGCGCACCGAACGCAGCCCGCAGAGCGGCCGTCGCGGGCCCTCGCGCCGCTCGGCTCAAACCTCCGACCTGCCGATCATCAGCGACCTGCTGAAGCCCGGCCAGGAGATTCTCGTACAAATCGCCAAGGAGCCTATCGCCAAGAAGGGCGCGCGCATTACCTCGCACATCGCCCTGCCCGGCCGCTTCCTGGTCTTCATGCCCACGGTTTCGCACGTCGGCGTCAGCCGCAAAATTGCATCCGATGAAGAGCGTCATCGCCTCAAGCGCATTCTGGTGCACGAGCGCGGCGAAGCTTCCGGCGGATTCATCGTCCGCACCGCGGCTGAGGGCGCATCGGAAGAAGAACTCCGCGCCGATCTCCGCTTCCTCATCCACTTGTGGGACGAAATCAAGCAGCGCTCCGACGACTCCAAGTCGCCGGCGCTTATCTATCACGATCTGTCGCTCATCGAGCGCATCCTGCGCGACCAGGTCTCGTCCGACTTCTCCAACATCTGGGTCGACTCTGAAGCCAACTACGAGCGCATCGTGCGCTTCCTCAATCGCTTCTCGCCCTCGCTGGTACGCCGCGTCAAGCTCTACACCAAGGAAACGCCGCTCTTCGAGCACTTCGGCATTACCGACGAAATCTCGAAGGCTCTCCGTTCCAAGGTGTGGCTCAAATCCGGTGGCTCCATCGTCATCAACCAGACTGAAGCCCTCGTCGCCATCGACATCAACACCGGCAAGTACGTTGGCAAGTCGGCGCGGCTCGAGGACACCATCGTCAAAACCAACCTCGATGCGGTGCCGGAGATTGTCCGCCAGGTTCGCCTGCGCGACCTCGGCGGCATCATCATCATCGACTTCATCGATATGGACGAGCGCAAGAACCGCCATCGCGTGATGGCCGCTCTCGAGGAAGCCCTCAAGAGCGATCGCGCGCCAACAAAGGTTCTTCAGTTTAACGACTTCGGCCTCGTCGCCATTACCCGCAAGCGCGTCAAGCAGTCGCTGGAGCGTACGCTCTCCGTGCCCTGCCCGGTCTGCCAGGCAACCGGCATGGTCAAGAGCCCGGCCACGGTTTGCAATGAGATCTACGTCGAGCTGCGCAAAATGCGCAAGCACTTCGAGAGCTCAGACATCCTTCTGCGCGTCAACCCGGAGACGGTCAAGACACTGAAGGCCAACAACGCCCGCTGGCTGGTTGACTTCGAGGAGCTCACCGGCAAAAACCTGCTGGTCAAGAGCGACCCAAGCCTCCACCCCGAACAGTTCGACATTCAGGGTTAAGCACAACCACCTTTGCATGGTCCGGTCGCTCAGGCGGCCGGACTTTTTTTGTGCAACTCAGCGTGTGCTTTTGAATGTCCGAGCAACCTCCCCCGAAAATCCGTGTCTAAGCTCCTATGGGCGCCGGAGACGGCCCCTTGATTAAGTTCGAACTCTACGAACTCTGAGGTATACCTATGTCCCTCCCTCGCCGGAAATCGCTCGTACGTTCGTTTGCTCTTGTATCGGCAGCGGTGCTCTGCACCACCGGTCTCGCGTTTGCGCAGCTCTCCCCCTCCCCCAACGACTCCAGCCAGCCCTCCCTCGCTGACTCCACGTCAAGCTCATCGCTCGCCTATGACAGCAACCCTGGCTTCGATGTGGCCTCTCCCGCCACCGGTAGCGGTGCAGCTGCGGGCGGCCAGTATGGCGGCCGTTACCGCCCCCATGAAGACCGCTGGAGCCATCTGACCTTCGAGGCCGGCGGCGGCTTCAACGCGCCCAGCAAAGACTCGTCTCCCTACATCACGTGGGGCGGCAATCTCACTGTCGGCGCGGGCTATCGCTTCAATCGCTATCTCAGCCTGATGACCGAGTATCAATTCATCGACGACAAGCTGCCCGGCGCGATCATCGCCGAGGCCGGCTCAGATGGCGGAAATGCGCACATCTGGTCGTTCACCATGGCGCCTGTGCTCGACCTTTTCCCCAAGAGCAATAACAGCGTCTACGTCACCGGCGGCGGCGGCTTCTATCGCAAGGTCACCAACTTCACCGATTTGAACCTCAGCTACTATTGCGATTACTTCTACTGCTACCCCGGCGTCACCAGCCAGGTGGTCGGCCACTTCTCATCCAACCAGGGCGGTTGGAATGGCGGCATCGGCTTTACCCACAGGCTGGGCAGCCGCTTCAGCGACAGCAAGATGAAGCTCTTTGCAGAAGCGCGCTTCCTGCGCGTGCTTTCGCCGGCCGTCTACACCCAGCCCAATGGCCTCGGGACCACGTATGTCGATGCCAACACCGAGCTGATTCCAGTAACCGTCGGCGTACGCTGGTAAAGTCCCATTCAACGCAGCAAAAAGGCCGGGCCCGCACATGCGGATCCGGCCTTCCTCATTTCTGCACTCGCTCACTTCTACGCCCAGGGAGGCTGCTCAGTCTGCGCGCCCACCTCGCCACGCTCTATCCGCGCCAGAAATTGCCGCGCCAGCCGCGGCTCGCCTGGGTGACTCTCCCCGTGCATCGTACATAGGTCCAAAAACTCCTCGCACAGCGCGTTACGCTCTTCCTGTTGCGCGCCAATAGCCTGTAGCGCCGCGGCCAGTTCGCGCAGTTGCGCT
>DASVLI010000082.1:0-13017 GCA_036384955.1 Occallatibacter sp. | reverse complement strand
TTCGAGGATGACGTCGCGTTCGCGTTCAATATCGCTGGCGGCGAAAACCGGGTTCAGCACCAGGTCGGCCAGCACGTCGAGCGCGATGGGCACATGTTCACTGAGCGATTTGACGGTGAAGCAGATGGTCTCCTTGCCGGTGAAGGCGTCGAGGTTGCCGCCGATCGAATCCATCTCGCGCGCGATGTGTTGCGCGGAGCGCGAGCGGGTGCCCTTGAAGAGCATGTGTTCCACAAAATGCGAAATGCCGTTGGTTTCAGCCGGCTCGCAGCG
Organism: Occallatibacter sp.; assembly: GCA_036384955.1. Classification (GTDB taxonomy): domain Bacteria; phylum Acidobacteriota; class Terriglobia; order Terriglobales; family Acidobacteriaceae; genus Telmatobacter. Next base: position 12,744 of record DASVLI010000082.1, on the reverse strand, counting down.
CGACCCCGATTTGATCCACACGCCCATGGCCACCGAACGCAGATGCTCCATGCGCTCGGTAAGCACAATCAGCCCGTTGGGCAGTACGGTTCGCCGAAGGTTGCGTTCTGTCGTCATCGTCAAATTCTGAATTGCCGTTGTACTCACACTGTGTTGGATGCGCCGGGCGAGGCTGGCGTTTCATGGTGCTGTAATCAGGGGCCAAATGCTCTATGCTGACCCAAGCCGTGCCCACTACCCCAAACCGACTCGTTCGATTAGACACCAACCACCCTGCTGAGGGAAGCGGACGGCTTCTGTTTGGGCTGGATGTGGCCGCGCTTGGGAATGCGATGCAGGAGTTGGGAGAGCCCGGCTGGCGTGGACGTCAACTGGCCGAAGCGCTGTATCGTCAGCGGCTTGACGGGCTGGAGGCGGTGACGACGCTGCCCCAGGCGCTACGCCAGCGGATGGCCGCCGAGGGATGGCAGGTGGGGCGCGCGCGGATTGCGCAGGCCTTTGTCTCGCAGGATGGGACAGAGCGCTACCTGGTAGAGGCAGCGGGCGCGAACACCGAAACCGTGGAGACCGTGTGGATGCCCGAAGGCGACGACGGGGAGGCCGGCGACGGCAGCGAAGCCGGTGCCGAGGAAGAGAAGGAAAAACGGCGCGCGCGGGCCACGATTTGCGTCTCAAGCCAGGTGGGCTGCGCGGTGAATTGCCAGTTTTGCCTGACGGCGAAGCTGGGGCTGAAGCGGAATTTGGCGGCGGGAGAGATTGCCGGGCAGGTGGTGAGCGTGCTCGAACGGCACAACGTGGAAGTGGGCCGCGAGCGCGTGAACCTGGTCTTTATGGGCATGGGCGAGCCGTTTTTGAATTACGACAACTGGATGAGCGCTGTGCGCTTGCTGGTGGAGGAAGTCGGCTTGAGCCCGCAGCGGATGACGGTGTCGACTTCTGGAATTGTGCCGGGCATTGAGCGCCTGGCTGCCGAGCCGAATGAGGTGCGGCCCAAGCTGGCCATCAGCCTGAACGCGCCGAATGACCAGGTGCGCAGCGAAGTGATGCCGGTGAATCGCAAGTGGCCGATTGAGGCGGTAGTGGACGCGGTGCGCCAGGTAAAGCTGCGTCCACGCGAGCGCGTGACGTTTGAGTACGTGCTGCTGGGCGGCGTGACCGATAAGCCGGAACATGCGCGCGAAGTGGCGCGGCTGGTGCGGCGCTCGGGTCTGGCGGCAAAGGTGAACCTGATTGCATGGAATCCAGGACCAGGCGTGCCGTATGAGATGCCAGAGGCGGGCGCGGTGGAGCGCTTCCGGGCTGCGCTGGGCGCGGAGGGCGTGCCGGTGTATGTGCGGCGTCCGCGCGGGCGGGATATTTATGCGGCGTGCGGGCAGTTGAAGCGGACGGTGGAAGGCTAGCGAGACTAACTAAGCAGGGACTAAAGTCCCCGATTTATTTTGTGATCCTTATGGCCCGGCTAAAGCCGTGCCCTTGTTACAAGACCTTCTCAATCACCTGTGCCCATGCGGCTCCGGCGACGACATGCCGCCGATGATTTGCCAGTTGTTGCCGACGCGGATCCAGGTGTGGGTGATGCGCAGGGTGCTGGGAGGCTGTTCGACTCCCTTGCCGGCCCAGATAATCGTGATCCAGTAGTGGGTGATGACGATGTCGGCGGTGGCCTGGCTGGCCGCGGGCTCCAGCTTGAAGGACTTCAGGCGCAGGCCCTTGCCGGATTGATCGGTAATCCAGTCGGTGATGTGGTCTTTGTGCTCAGGGCGGTCACTTACGCTGGGCCAGCCGACGAAGTCCTGGTGCCAGAGGGCGCGATAGCTCTTCAGGTCGAGCGCCTTCACGTAGCTCCAGTAGGCGCGTTCGAGCTTCCAGACGGATTTCTCGGCGGGCGTTTGCTGGGCCAGCGCGGGAAGCGCGCAGCCGAGGCAAAAGAGCAGAGCAAGACAACGAACAAACTTCATGCAGGGCACCAAACTCGCGCGGGCGCCGGAGATTGCCGGCGCCCGCATGCGGACTACTCAGAATACGGCTTTGAGCGGACTACTTGTGCTTGGGAGCCTCGAACGGCTTCACATTGCCGCAGTCGGAGCCCTTGAAGATGGAGGTGGATTCGACGGTCCACTCAATCGGGGTGGTGTTGGCGCCCATGGTCATGGCGCCGACGAAGTGGATTTTCGAATGGGAGTGGGAGTCGTCGGTCCAACTGCCCTCAATGGTGCCCTTGCCGCTGAAGGCGCCGGAGCAGGTCATCTCCGCACTCATGCCGTTGGGCTTCTTCTGGACGTTGGTCACCTGGCAATCGCGTTGAGTTTGCGGCTGCGGCCCGCCGAATTTATCGATCTGTTCCTGTGTGACGCAAACCTGCGTGGTGTGCGGTCCGCCGCCCATGGGGCCGTGCGCGCCCATGCCGGCAGGGAAGGGCGACTTCTCCCAGGACATGGTTGAGGTCACTTCCCAAAGGCCGGGCTTGCGCGATTGCGCCCAGGCAAACACACAGAGAACCAGAACTGCGACGCCGGCCAAAGCTGCCGTGCGAGATAAACGCATCGTTCCTCCTTGCGCGCGGGGGGATTGTGGACCGCGCGAAACCACTGTAGCCGATGGGGAGTGAGGAAGGAAGAAGAAAAGGCGCCAGGGACCAGGGGACTAAGGGACCAGGGGACTGCGGTGAGCGGCTTTTGCGCCGAGCGCCAGCAGGGTGTCGGCGACGTGGGTGGCGTTGTGGCGCACTACGCTTTCCTCACTGGCGAAGTTGCCGGTAATGCAGCGTACGCCGAGGGCCTCGACGCGTTCGATGTCTGCCTCAATGGGCGCGGCGCGCTCGGCTGCATAGCGGGTGAGGGTTTCAGCCGAGAACGGTGCGGTGTTAATGATGGCGTAGTCGAAGATGGGCGCGCGGGCGTGGTCGTAGATGCGCTCGATGTGCTGCGAGGCGGTGAGATTGAGGCTCTCGTTGGCCTGGGTCATCAGGTTGCAGATGAAGACGCGGACGCCGCGCGCCGAGGCCAGCGCGGTGGGAATGCCCTGGACCAGCAGATTGGTGATGAGCGAGGTGTAGAGCGAGCCCGGTCCGAGCGAGATAAGGTCGGCGCGCTCGATGGCTTCGAGGGTTTCAGGCAGAGCGGCGGCGCCGGGCGGGTCCAGAAGCAGCTCGACGATGGACTGGCGGCTGGCAGTGATGTTGGTCTCGCCGCGCACGATGGAGCCATCGTCCATGCGGGCGACCAGGGTCGTGTCCAACGTGGTGACGGGATAGATGCGGCCGCGGGTGGCCAGAATTTTAGAGGCAAGCTGGACGGCGTGGGCAAAGTCGCCGGTCAGCTCAGTAAGCGCGGCGACGAAGAGATTGCCGAAGTTGTGGCCCTCAAGCGCGTCACCGGAGCGGAAGCGGTGCGCGAAGAGCTTGCTGAGGACGTCTTCTTCCTCGCTGAGGGCGACCATGCAGTTGCGCAGGTCGCCGGGGGGAAGCATGTTGAAGTCTTTGCGCAGGCGGCCGGAGGAGCCGCCGTCGTCGGTGACGGTGACGACCGCGGCGAGGTCGGAGATTTGCGGGGAGGAAGAGACGGGCTGGCCGGGAACGCTGACGTGGCGGCGCAGGCCGCGCAAAAGGGTGGAGAGGCCGGTGCCTCCGCCAATGGCGACAACGCGCAGGGAACGCACTTCGGAGGCATCCTCCGGATTAGCGGAAACTGACGACGAGGCACGGCGGTTCTCAAGCTCCGCCGGCGGCATGGAAACTGGATTCACAGCAGTCCTTCAGCAGTCTGGAAAAGCAAAAGGGCGTTAGCCCTCAACTACTTCAGGATACAGCAGCTCGGTAAAGCGGGGGTCGTCGACCATGCTCTGGAAGTCGTTGTCCGAGCGGGCCTGGAGCCGGTTCTTGGGATTGATTTCGATGGCCTGGGTGAGGTGATCGAGGCAATCCTGGGTGCGGCCGGTGATGGAGTCGAGGATGGCGAGGCCGTAGTAGGCGTAGTCGGCGCCGGGATGCTCGGAGATGATCGTCTTCAGCTCGGCGGCCGCCTCTTCAAAGAAGCCGGCATTGAGCTGAGAGATGGCGTAGTCGTAGCGCTCGCCGGGGGTCTGGAACTTCAGGCCGCCCTTGTCCAACTGCTTTTGGCAGGTGGCCACGTACATGCGGCAGCGCTCGGCCAGCTCAAAAGGCGCGGTGGGCAACATTTTTTCAAAGGCCGCCAGAGCCTTCTCGTACTTGCCTTGCTGTACCAGCTGTACGGCGGACTGATAGTGCAGAAAGGCGGGGTTGGCTACGAGCGCGGCGCGGGAGCCTGGGCGGGGTGCTGCTTCGGGGGTCTTCTTGCGTGTGGCCACTAGAAATTGAGCCTCGTGCGTTCAATGAATTCACGAATCACCGGCCGGGAACCATCGGGTTCAGTTGGAACGGCCGAAAACTAACCAACCTCCGCACCTGGGAACCTATCGGGCACCATCGGTAACCCGAAAACCGGCCGCCGGGGAATCAGCGGACGGGTACTATTCCCAAAAATGCTTCCGGCCTTTTTATACGCATAACCCTGTGCTGCGTCAATGGGAGGGCAGGGTAAGTTACTTTCCAGCGGCGCGATAGATGGCTGGATTCAGAGCCGGATCGTTGTACATTTTCAGCTGCCGGTAGAGCTTGAAGCGGCGCTGGCCGGCCATAACCTGGCTCCATAACTCGTCCAGACAGGCGGCAAGGTCGGTGCGCTGCTCGGTCAATATACCCAGGCGCAGGCGGTTGCGCTCGATGTGCGCGGAAGCGGCATCGCTGCGGACCAACTCTTCGCCGGTGTGGTGGATTTTGAGCGACAGAATCGAGAGCCGGTCGATCATCAGGCCCGGGGTTTCGGAGTGGAGCGGCGCGGCGGCGTCCATGGGTGAGTTGGCATCGAGCCATTCGAGCAGGGCAAGGTCGAGGGTTTCCACCAGGTCGTTGCGCTGCTGGTTAGTGCGGTCGATGCGGCGCTTGACCTCGGCCAGATCGTGGTCGGTGGCGCCGGGTGCGCGTGCCTCGTCCTCGATATGCCAGAGGTCGAAATTGGCGTGGTGCTGCAGGGCTACGCGGGCCAGCCAACCGGCAGGGTCGCAGGCGGGGTCGACGGCTTCGGCCGCCGGGTTTTGGTGCCACAGCAGCGTGGCGCGTTGGTGGAGCGAGACAATCTGACCGGCATCAACCATAAGTAATGGTTCCTGAGTGCCTAAGCGGACACTGTACTACAGTGCCTATGGTAGAACTAACCACAATACAGGGTCCAATGGGAGCAGGGGTGAATGGCTCAGCAAGAGCAGCGTTTTCTTTGCATTGCCAGCTATGAAAAGGGGCACGATTTTCTGCGCCAATGCGCGGAGATGGGCGTAAAGATAACCCTGTTGACTGTGGAAAAGCTGCGTGAGGCAGAATGGCCGAAAGAGGCCATCGATGAGCTGGTGACCATGCCGGCGGACCTGACCCACGAGCAGCTGGTCAATACCGTTTCCTACAGGGCGCGCGAGAAGCGCTTCGACCGCATTGTGGCGCTGGATGAGTTCGACCAGGAGGCCGGCGCGATGCTGCGCGAGCACATGCGGCTGCCCGGCCTGGACTTGAGCACCGCGACCAAATACCGCGACAAACTAGCCATGCGCACCAGCGCCAGTCAGATGGAATTTCGCGTGCCGCCGTTTTGCCGCGTGCTGAACTATGCCGAGCTGCGCGAGTACATGGAGACCGTGCCGGGGCCGTGGCTGCTGAAGCCGCGCGCCGAGGCATCTGCACTTGGCATTCGCAAAATCGAAACGCCGGACGACCTTTGGCGGAATCTTGATGAGCTGGGCGACCGGCAGAGCCGCTTTTTGCTGGAGAAGTTCGTCCACGGCGATATTTTTCACGTGGACTCGATCATCAGCCTGGGGCGGGTGGTCTTCAGCGTGGTGCACCAGTACGGCAAGCCGCCCATGCAGGTGATGCACGAGGGTGGCGTGTTTACGACGCGTACGGTGGACCGCGCCAGCCGCGACTGGCTGGAACTGACGGCCATCAACGCGAGCCTTGCGCCGGGGCTGGGCATGATGCGCGGCGTGACGCATGCCGAGTTCATCCGCAGCCGCGAGGACGGCGAATACTACTTTCTTGAGATTGCGGCGCGCGTGGGCGGAGCGTTCATCGCGGACCTGGTGGAGGCTGCCGCGGCGGTGAATCTGTGGCGCGAGTGGGCCAAGCTGGAAGTGGCCGACCTGCGCGGCGAGATCTATGCCGAGCCAAAGTATCGCGAGCTGTATGCGGGCAGCGTGCTGTGCCTGGCGACGACCGAGGAGCCGGACACCAGCGGGTTCGACGCGCCGGAAGTGGTCAAGCACATCAAGAAAAGCCACCATGCAGGACTGATTGTGCGCTCGGCGATGCACACGCGCGTGAAGTCGCTGCTGGAGCAGTACGCAAACGAATTCGCCGAAAAGTTTTTGGCGACCATGCCGCCGCCGGAGAAGCCAACGGCATAACCCGTATAGATACTATTCACGCCGGCGAGGCCGGCGTTACACTCACCTTGCTCCGAATTTCCCCGATTCGGTTTACTTCTGCACTTTTTGTTTCGGAGCATTTCGATGAATCGATTGCGTGTCTGGGTCGGCCGTGCGCTGACGATCCTTATTGCCTTGTTCTGTCTTTTTGACGCGATGGGGAAGTTGGATTTGCCGGCTCCCGTAACGGAGTCATTTCAGCGCCTGGCTTTGCCTGTTTCCACGGCTCCGCTGATTGCCGCGGCGCTGCTGATCAGTACATTGTTCTACGTCATTCCGCGCACGGCGCTGTTCGGCGGCATTCTGCTGACCGGCTACCTGGGCGGCGCGGTGTCGATCCATGTGCGCGCGGGCAGTTCGACCTTCGACACGGTGTTTCCGATCATTTTTGGTTTGCTGGCGTGGACAGGGCTGTTCCTGCGGCATCCGTATCTGGCGTACGTGCTGATACACGGCGCGGAGATACCGGACGAGCGCGCGGCCGATACGGGTGCAGTGAACTCGACACAGAAATAGCCCGCGGCGGCCCGTTACAATGGGTCTTCGGGAGCGAGCATGGCAAACAATTGGCAGTATCCGCACCGGCGCTGGAATCCACTGCGGCAGTCGTGGGTGATGGTGTCTCCGCACCGCACGCAGCGGCCTTGGCAGGGCGAAGTGGGGCAGAAGGCGACGCCGAGCGGCGTGAGCTACGACGCGGAGTGCTATCTGTGTCCGGGGAACAAGCGGGCGGGCGGGGCAGAGAATCCGAAGTACGATTCGATCTTCACATTTGTAAACGATTACGCGGCGCTGTTGCCCGAGGCCCCGGCGGAGAAGCCGGCGCAGGACTCCGCGCTGCTGAAGGCCGAGGCGGTGCGCGGCCTTTGCAAGGTGCTCTGCTTTCATCCCGACCACAGCCTGACCTTGGCGCGCATGACGCAGCCGGAGATTCGCCGCGTGGTGGATGCATGGGCCAGCGAGTTCACCGAACTTGGTTCACTGGACTGGATCAAGTATGTGCAGATTTTTGAAAACCGCGGCGCGATGATGGGCGCGAGCAATCCACATCCGCACGGACAGATCTGGTCGACGGGATTTGTGCCCGACGAGCCGGCGCTGGAGACGCGCGCACAGCGTGAGCACATGAGCCTGACCGGCCACTGCCTGCTGTGCGAGTATCTGGCCACCGAGCAGGCGCGCGGCGAGCGCGTGATTTTTGAGAACGAACACTTTGCCGCGCTGGTTCCGTGGTGGGCGGTGTGGCCCTTTGAAGTGATGCTGGTGAGCAAGCGGCATTTGGGCGCGATGCCGGAACTGGTCGGCGAGGAACGCGATGCGCTGGCCGATGCGCTGCGGCGGCTGTGCACGCGCTTCGACAATCTATTCGAGACGAGTTTTCCCTACACGATGGGATTCCATCAGCGGCCCACCGATGGCGCGGTACACGAGGAGTGGCACTTCCATGCGCACTTCTATCCGCCGCTGCTGCGCTCGGCAACCGTGCGGAAATTTATGGTGGGTTTTGAAATGCTGGCCATGCCACAGCGGGACATTACGCCGGAGAGTGCGGCCGAACGGCTGCGGACGTGCAGCGAAACGCACTTCTGGCCAAGATAGAGAATGGAGGCGGTGCCGGTGTGGGAGTGGTGAGCTCGCTGGGATTCGAACCCAGGACCCACGCCTTAAAAGGGCGTTGCTCTACCTACTGAGCTACGAGCTCGAATTGTGTCCAAATCAAGTTTACCTTAGACATCACTTGTCTGCCAGCGAAGGCGTGCCGAGGAATGCGGTGCTAGCGGCTGCGAGGTTGAAGGAGATTTCCCGCACTTCGACTGGTCCGCGCGTAGCGGCAACGCCTTCGCGCGCCCTTGCCACTGCCTCGTCCATGTCCGCGCATGCCTGAATCCCAAAACCGCCGATATGTTCCTTCGTATCGAGATACGGTCCGTCGGTGATAAGGACCTCGCAACGGATTGCGTGCCGAGACTTCGCGGACCCAGGGCCGCAGGCGAATTTCCTGACGCCGGCAGCAACCATCGCGGAATCATCCGGAAATGTCGGGCAGTCGCGAAGTTGTTGCCTAATTGCCGCTGGGGCTGGTATGTTTTTCCGGATAAATCGGTTTACCGATTGTTCCGCCCGTAATTTTGCGCGGGACTGGCCGGCAAGTTCGGCCATACGAACGTGGCAAGCAGCGCCTCGCCCGCACAGCCGGCGCATCCACTCCTATCAACCTTTTTTGGAGCCTCGCATGAAAATCCGCGTGAAGCACATTTTGAACTGCATGCTTGCGTGTACAGGCATATTGCTGGCCGGTGCATTGACCCAGCCGGCTGCCGCCCAGGATGCGGCCGATCCTGCCTACCTGAATACGAAATTGTCTGCCGAGGAACGCGCCGCCGACCTGGTGCATCGCATGACTCTGGCGGAAAAAGCCTCGCAGATGCAGAACAATTCGGCGGAGATTCAGCGGCTGAAGGTCCCGGCATACCAGTGGTGGAGCGAGGCGCTGCATGGCGTGATCAACGAGGGCGTTACCGAGTATCCAGAGCCCGTCGGCCTTGCCGCCACCTTCGATGCGCCTGGTATTCACACCATGGCGGGACAGATTGGCATTGAAGGCCGCATCAAGCACGTGCAGAATGCACGCGAGGGCCATGTCGGAATTATGGGCGGCCTCGATTTCTGGTCTCCCAACCTGAATATCTTCCGGGATCCACGCTGGGGCCGTGGGCAAGAGACATACGGCGAAGATCCGTTCCTGACCGGCCGCATGGGCGTTGCCTATGTCACCGGCCTGCAGGGCGACAACCCCAACTACTATCTGGCCATCGCCACGCCCAAGCACTACGCGGTTCACAGCGGACCGGAGCCGACGCGCCACTTTGCCGATGTGGATGTGAGCATGCACGACGAACTGGACACCTACACTCCGGCATTTCGTGCTGCGGTGGTGGAAGGCAAGGCCGGCTCGGTGATGTGCGCCTACAACGCCATCAACGGCGAGCCTGCATGCGCCAATCAGTTTTTGCTGCAGGATCTGCTGCGCGGCAAGTGGGGCTTCCAGGGCTATGTGGTCTCCGACTGCGATGCGGTGAGGGATGTGGCCGCCAACCATCGCTATCGTCCCACGCAGGCGCAGGGCGCGGCGATTTCGGTCATCCGTGGCATGGACAACGAGTGCGTCACCTTCACCGATCGCTATGGCGAGCCGGTGGTGAAGGCCTACGAGGATGCGGTGCAGCAGGGATACCTGCCGGAGAAGGAACTCGACACAGCGTTGATTCGGTTGTTCACTGCGCGCATCAAGTTGGGCATGTTCGACCCGCCGGAGATGGTTCCTTATACGAAGATTGACGAGAAGGAACTGGACAGCTCGGCGCATCGTGCCGAGGCGCGCCGGCTGGCCAACGAGTCGATGGTGCTGCTGAAGAACGACGGGCTGCTGCCGCTCAAGGCCGGCGTGAAGAAGATTGCGGTCGTCGGCCCGCTTGGCGACCAGACGCGTCCGCTGATTGGCAACTATGCCGGCCAGCCCACGCACATTGTTTCGGTTCTTGAGGGACTGAAAGCTGAATTTCCAGGCGCGGCGATCACGTTTGTTCCGGGCACGCAGTTTCTGCGCGCGGACGGCGTTGCAGTGCCTGACGCGCTGCTGACCACGCCTGACGGCAAGCCGGGTTTGAAGGCCGAGTACAACGAAGGCGGCCGCTTCGGTCCCAGCGCCAACCCAGTCACGCTGACCAGCCGGACTGAAACAAACGTGCGCCTGGATGAAAAGAGTCTGCCCGCAGAGATTGCGTCGCGGAAGGCATTCGGCGTGCGCTGGTCGGGTTCGCTCACGCCCACCGAGACAGCCGACTATCAGCTTGGAGTTCGTTGCGAGGGCTTTTGCCGGCTGAGTGTCGACGACAAGCAGGTGGCCATGGCCTATGGCGGCGGCTCGGAGCCGGCTTCGGGAGTGGGACGGGTTCATTTGGAAAATGGCCGCAAGGTCGCGCTTGAATTCTCCTACGGAAGCAACAGCGCCAAGCGCCATGCCGAGCTGATCTGGTCCAAAGTTGAAAACGCAGTCTCGCCCAAAGCCATTGCCGCGGCCAAAGACGCCGACGTGGTAATTGCGGTGGTCGGAATCACCAGCCAGCTTGAGGGCGAAGAGATGCCAGTTACCGAACCGGGCTTCCTGGGCGGCGACCGTACCAGTATCGATCTTCCCAAGCCGGAAGAGGACCTGGTGGAGGCCGTGGCCGCGACAGGCAAACCGCTGGCCGTGGTGCTGATGAATGGCAGTGCACTGGCCGTCAACTGGATCAATGACCACGCCAACGCAATTCTCGAAGCCTGGTATCCGGGCGAAGAGGGCGGCGCGGCCGTGGCCGAAACGCTGAGCGGCAAGAACAACCCCGCCGGCCGCCTGCCGGTGACCTTCTACAAGGGTGTGGAGCAGCTGCCTCACTTCGAGGACTACGGGATGGCCAACCGCACCTATCGTTACTTCACCGGCAAGCCGCTTTATCACTTTGGCTACGGACTGAGCTACACCAAGTTCGAGTACAGCGGGCTGACGCTACCCACGCAGCCGGTGATGGCCGGCCAGAACGTGAGCGCCGAAGTGACCGTGACCAACAAGGGCGCGGTTGCCGGCGACGAAGTGGTTCAGCTCTATCTCAAGTTCCCGGCGGTTAAGGGAGCGCCACGAATCGCACTGCGCGCCTTTGAGCGTGTTCATCTGGAGCCGGGTGCGAGCAAGATGGTGCACTTCGATCTTAAGCCGCGCGATCTGGGCATGGTGACCGAAGTGGGCAATCCCATCGTGGCTGAAGGCGATTACACACTCAGCATCGGCGGCGGCCAGCCCGATACGGGCGCACCGGTGGCGAGCGGTCACTTCCACATCGACGGCCAGCTTGCACTGACTGAGTAAAACCGACCCGGGCTTGCGGAGTCCGTCACCAACGCATTCATCAGGCAGAGACTTTCGCGGGTCTCTGCCTGCCAGCCAGCTAAAGAAGCCGCGACCCAAGTGCGGGCCTCTGCGAGGCGCCGTACGGTCGAGCTGATGAGGTTCAAAGCCGCCATGTTTTCTCGCTCTATTGCAACATCCATCCGTACTGCCGCCTTTGTTCTCGTTCTGTTTCTCACGCTGCCATTCTGCCGCGCGCAGATCCAGATGCAGGTGACCGACAAGGACTACCTGAACACCCAGGGCTTCAGCGTATTTCTCTACGACAGCACCTACCATCCGGTTTTCGTGGACCAGAAGAATACGGCGATGGAGATGATTCTCCACGGCCAGCGCATTGCCACCAACGGCGACGTGCGCCTGATGCCAACGCCCGAGCAGTGGGACCTGGTTGCGACTCTGAAGGGGAGGCACGCCGACAAGGAGAACAAGCGGCTCAGCGCCGACCTGGCTTTCCCAAGCTTTGATCTGAGCTACACGCTGGAAGTTGCTGCGGAGCCCGGCGGCGTGCGGGTGAGCATCAATCTCGACAAGCCTCTGCCGCGGGAACTGGCCGGCCGCGCAGGCTTCAATCTTGAATTTCTGCCCTCCATCTACATGGGCAAGTCATATCTGGTGGACGGAAGCCGCGCTGGCATCTTTCCGCGCACGCCCAACGACCCCATGACCAAGGTATTGCCGCTGGCCAATGAGCCGAAGAAAGCTTATTACCTGGAGGATTGGGATAAGGCGAAGGGCTACACCGAGCCGTTGCCGTTTGCACAGGGCAAGCGCATCACTCTGGGTGTTGACGACAAGCTGGCGCGCATCAGCGTGAGTTCGGATACTGCTGACCTGATGCTGTTCGACGGACGTGACCGCGCACAAAACGGCTGGTTCGTCCTGCGTTCGCTGATTCCCGTGGGCAAAACCACTGGGGCTATCGTGTGGCATATCCGGCCGGATGTGATTCCCAACTGGACGCGGCCGCCGATGATTGCGCACAGCCAGGTGGGCTATGCGCCGGGCTTCTCCAAGGTTGCAGTGATTGAACTGGATCCGAAGTTCGACGCTCCCAAGACGGCGCGTGTACTGCGTCTGATGGAAGACGGCGAGTACAAGCAGGTTTTCGAAGGGCCCATTACGGCTTCCACCCCCTGGATTCGCTATGCGTATTCCAAGTTTGATTTCACACAGGTGAACGATCCCGGGCTTTACGTCATCGAATACGCGGACCAGCGCACGGCGCCTTTCCCGATTTCGAAAGATGCGTACGCGCATATCTGGCAGGACAGCCTTGACCACCACATTGCCGAACAGATGGATCA
>DASVLI010000081.1:0-22667 GCA_036384955.1 Occallatibacter sp. | reverse complement strand
AACTTTGTGAGCTATATTCCCGACAGCGCCACGCCGCTGGACCCGAGCGTGGGCGTGGCGGTGACGAATTATTTGCAGGCCGGCTACTCCACGTGGAGCTGGGTGCACGCCTACAACGTGACCGGCGGCGACGTGCTGGCGATGCAACGCGGACGGCACAATCTGAAGTTTGGCGGCGAGGTTGCGCACTTGCACGCGCGCGACTACTCGTACACCTCGATGGGCACGTATTCCTTTAACTCCGCCACCGACTACGCAAACCAGACGCCGTACAAGTACATGCAGACCTATGGCACGGCAGACATTCGCTACGGCCAGCAGACGCTGAACATTTTCGCCCAGGACGAGCTGAAACTTTCAAGCGCGCTGACCGCGAGCCTGGGACTGCGCTACGAGTACCAGTCGATTACCGACTCGCTGCACAACATTGCACCGCGCGTGGGCTTGCAGTGGAATGTGGATGGCGCAGGCAAGACCGTGCTGCGCGCGGGCGCAGGCATGTTTTTTGACCAGTACTACATGTACCTGAACCGGCGCTTCATCACATTGGGACCGAATTCGCCGCAGTATAACTACACGTGGGATTGCACGGCAATGCCTAATCCCTGCCCCACCTATCCCAACGTAGTGGCGCAGCCCTCGGGCGGCACGCCGTCGCTTACGGTGAGCTATCTCTATATTCCGGCCAATGAGTTGTTGAATCCGTACAGCATGCAGGTTTCGGCTTCGCTGGAGCACGAGCTTGCACCCGGCACCACGCTGACGCTGGGCGCGATGCACGCCCACACCATGCATCAGATGCGGGTGAACGACATCAACCATCCCGCCATTCGAACGCACCATCGACGGCCAGACGCGCAGCACCTCTGCGGCAAACGCTACGCGGCCCTATACCTCGTATGACGGCGTCAACAATGTCACACTGGTTGACCGCATTGAGAACACGGCGTCGAGCGTTTTCCAATCGTTCGACCTTGGGCTGAATAGCCGCATGGGCCGCTTTGGCGAGGTGCACGCGCACTACATGCTGTCGGCCTCTTACACCTACGCCATGTTCTACGCCGACTACAACAGCGGCGTGCCCAACGAGTGGTGGCCGAACTGGGACCGGTACGAGCGCGGGCCCAGCGACTTTTACCAGCGCAATCACTTTGTGGGCGACGCCATTCTGCACGGGCCGGCGCGCACGCAGTTCTCGCTTGTGGGCAACTTCGGGTCGGGGCTACCGATCAATCCGCTGACGGGTGTGGATAACAACGGCGACGGGTATGCCGTGGACCGGCCAGTGGGCATGGGGCGGAACAGCTTTCGCACGCCGGCGCTGAAAAGCATTGATGTGGCGGCCTCGCGCGAGTTTGCGCTGGGCGAGCGGTTTCGCCTGGACGCGCGGGTGCAGGCGCTGAACCTGAGCAACAGCCGGAACTACATCAACGTAAACAATATCTGGGGAAACACCAATACGGTGCTGACGAGCTTTCTGGCTCCCAAACCCGGAATCGGGAACACCAACCCCTCGCGCCAGTTGGAGTTTGTGACGCGGGTGCGCTTCTAGCTGCCCGCTGTTCTTTCGGTCACTTGGCTCGCCGGGCCGCGGGTTTTATACTCGAAGCGCACGATTCGCTTGGCTGCCGTCTCATTTTTTTTGCGGCAGCGGCTGGAAAGGGCAGGACCGATGAGCGCCATCACGCCAATTCGCAACGAAGACGTTGAATTCGACCACGGAACATTCGATGCGGAGGCATTTTCTATCCAGGCGCTGTCGTCCTGGCAGTCGCTGGCAGCGGTTATCGACCACACTTTGCTGAAGCCCGACGCGACACGCGAACAGGTGGAGAGCGTGTGCGATGAGGCGATCCGCTACCGTTTTGCCTGCGCGATGGTGAACCCCATGTGGGTGCCGACGGCGGTGGGCGTGCTGGCTGGCACGGGCGTTCCCGTGGGCGTGGTTATCGGCTTCCCGCTGGGCGCTTCGCTTACCTCCACGTTGAGACAGGAAGCGGCGGCGCTAATCCGCCTGGGCGCGCGCGAGCTGGATATGGTGATTCCCATAGGCAAGCTGAAGAGCGGCGATCACCAGGCGGTGCATCACACCATTCAGGCGGCGGTAACGGTAGCGCACCATCATGGCGTGCTGCTGAAGGTGATTCTGGAGACGGCGCTGCTCTCGGTTGAGGAAAAGCTGCGCGGCGCGGAGATTGCCATTCAGGCGGGCGCGGATTTTATCAAGACTTCGACTGGCTTTGCGGGCGGCGGAGCCACGGCAGCGGACGTAGCGCTGATGCGCGGCGTGGCCGGCGCGCGCTGCGGCGTCAAGGCTTCGGGCGGCATTCGCACGCTGGCCGACGCCAGGGCCATGCTGCAGGCGGGCGCCAACCGCATCGGGGCTTCGGCATCGGTGGCCATGGTGCGCGAGCTTGGCGCCGAATAGCACGGCGTTCCACTCGAATTCCGATTCGAATCGATGGTGCATCCGGTATCATTCCCTTCGATACCTATGACAACGCGCCCTCAAGACAACTCCGGGACCCACGAATTCGAGGGCGACTACAGACCTGCGGATTCCGAGAGGCCCTATGCGCATCTGGACCCCTCGAATGTGCGCATTGAGCCTGCCGACCTGACCTATCTGGTGCAGCTGGCCGACGCGCTTAACACCACGCTCGACCTGGAGACGCTGCTGAATCGCACCTCCGAGCTGGTGCGCCAGATTATTCCCTATCGCATCTTCGCAATCCTGCTGCTGAACGACCGGCTTCACGAGCTGCGCGTGCGCTTCCAGATAGGCCACACGCAGGAGGTGCAGCGGATGCGCATTCCGGTGGGCAAGGGCGTGGTGGGCCAGGTGGCGCTGACGCGGCAGGCGATTCTGCTGAAGGACATTTCACAGGCCGACAGCTACATCCCTGCCAATCCCGACGTGCGTTCGGAGCTGGCGTTGCCGCTTATCGCGAAGAACAGGCTGATCGGCGTGCTGGACATCGAGAGCGAGACGCCGGATTACTTCCGCCCAGAACATTTGCATCTGCTCACGCTTACCGCCTCGCGCATTGCGCAGGCCATCGAGAATGCGCGCCTGTACACGCGCGTCTCGCGCCAGGCCGAGATGCTGGCGGTGCTGAATGAAATCGCGGCCGAGCTGACATCGATTCTCGATCTAGACCCGTTGATGGCCAAGATTGGCCAGCTTTTGCGGCGGCTTATCGACTACCAGATGTTCTCCATCCTGCTGCTCGATGAGAAGGGCGAAACACTCATCACGCGCTACGCGTGGCGCTTTGGTTACGCGCACGCGCCGCTGCGGCGCATTCCGGTGACGGATGGTCTGGTGGGCGCCGCGGTGCGCGAATGGCGGCCCATCAATGTGCCCGACGTACAGAAAGATCCGCGCTATCTGCCTATGAATCCCGAGACGCGCTCGGAGCTGATTGTGCCGCTGTTCCATAAAGGGCGCATTATCGGCGTGGTCGATCTGGAGCACTCACGGACGGGCTTTTTCAACGAGGGGCACGAGCGCATTTTGACCACGCTGGCCGCGCAGATTGCCATCGCGATTGAGAATGCGCGGTTGTACCAGGCGGTGCGCCGGCAGGAGCAGCAACTGGAGCGCGACATTGCCATGGCGCGCCAGGTGCAGTTGCGGCTGCTGCCCACCGAGCCGCCCAAGCACAAGCATGCGGAAATGGCGGTGCGCTTTCTTCCGGCGCGCACCATCGGCGGCGATTTGTACGACTTTCTGGAGTACGGCGAAAACAAAACTGCCGTAGTGATGGGCGATGTGAGCGGCAAGGCCGCGCCGGCCGCGCTTTTTGCGGCTCTGGTCAGCGGCATCATGCGCTCGGCGGCGCTGCATCATCACGAGCCTGCGCCCATGCTGGCGCTGCTGAACGAATCGCTGCAAGAGCGGCGGCTTGAGTCGCAGTACGTGACCATGCTGTTTGCGTTATGGGATGACGAGGCGCGCATCCTGCACGTGGCCAACTCCGGCGCGGTGCAGCCCATTGTGTGCCGCGGCGGCCAGTCAGAGTGCATTCTTGCCGAGGGCTTTCCGCTGGGACTATTCCCTGGCGCGACCTACGACGAGATTGCGGTCACGGCAAATCCCGGCGACACGTTTATCTTTTTTTCCGACGGCATAACGGACGCGGAGAACATGCAGGGCGAGCAGTACGGGCCGGAGCGGCTCACTCAACTGCTGTGCTCGCTGCAAAACCGCAACGCCGAGGAAATTGCCGAGGCAATCCTGTCCGACGTGACACGGTTCCAGGGCGAGCGCGAACGGTTCGATGACGAAACCATCATCGTGCTGCGGGTAACGTAGCGCTCAGCCCGCGTTAAAGAGCACCAGATCTGCCCATGCGACCGCATCGCTGTGGCGCTGCACAAGCTGATCGCGGCTGAGGCCGGCCTCGCGCACAATCTCCTCGCAACGGTCCCATGCGCCCTGCTCGTGGCTGGCGATCCACTCCAGCAACACGCTCTCCGCGGTGTGCTTGCCGCGCAAGACCGCCGAAGCGCGCTCGCGCAGCGGCAGCATCTTGATGACGCTTTCCATATCCGTGCGCAGCATGGCCGGGAACATGCTGACCAGGCCGATGAGGTACTGCTCGCTGGCAATCTGACCGCATAGTGTGGCAGCCTGCTCGCAGAAGCGTGCGCGCTGCATGGCGACGCGCAGAATTTCGTCGGGCTGGTCGGTGTTCAGTTCGGCAGCCAGTGTAAGTGTGGCAAAGCGACGGGCGGCGTCCTCGCCCAGCAGCAAAAGTGCGCTCTTGAGGGACGTGACTTCCTGCCGCAGCGCGCAGAGCGGCGAGTTGACCAGGCGCAAAAGGCGGAAGGTCAGGCTGGCATCGCATTTGATGAGCTGACTGAGCCGTTCCAGATCGACCGGAGAATTCTGAAGCACCTCGAGAATCTCGAGGTGAACCATGCGGTTGGCCGGGATGTGGTGAATCGGCATCGGCTCCGGCCGGAAGAGATAGCTGCCCTGGAAGTACTGGAAGCCTTCCTCCTGACGCTGCACAAACTCTTGCTGCGTATCCACGTGGGTGGCGATGGCGTGGGCATTGCTGACCTTGATGCGCTCCAGGAGCTTTTTGCGCTCGGTCTCCCAGATGCGCGCCGCATCCACCTTGACGTAGTTGGCCAGATTCCACAATGGGGACTGTTCCGCGGCTGGTCCGCGAAGGGCAATTTTGTAGCCGGACGATTTCAGATCGGCCAACTTGGCGGCCTGCTCCTCGGTCGGCTCATCGGCGCCTTCCAGTTCCAGCACGGTTACACAGGCCGGCAGCCAGCGCACCCACTCCTCGCCGATAGTGCTGGAGGTGCAGTGCACGAAGGCGGGAAGATTGCGGGAGACGATTTCGACTTCGATTTGCGCGCAGACGCGATTGGGATGGACGTCGCTCGCGGCCGGGTCGCTATTCTCTCCAGTGGGATCCCAAAACAGCAGCTCATATCCGTAGACATGATTCCACGTGTCCAGGATTGGAATACGCACCACCGAGGTGGGCACGGCCTGCCGGTTTGCAGCGTCCGCAACTGCCCTGGATGCTCCTTGTGCCATTGCCAATCTACCCTTCCAGATTCTTTATCGTTGCATGCCGCCGGAAACTTGAGCCGGGAACAGCCCAATTTAGATACACTTGGTTCGAGTACGATTTTATCGGAGTAATCGTTGCACACAGCTCCCCAGGAACGTTTGATCCGACCCGCCCGTAACGTATACGGCAGCCTCACCCTCCCCGGCGACAAATCCATCAGCCATCGCTATGGAATGCTGGCGGCCTTTGCCGAGGGAACATCAAAATTTGCTAATTTTTCCACAGGGGCGGACTGCGCCTCGACCCTGAAGTGTATGCAGGCCCTGGGCGCCCAGGTGGCGCACCGGGAGGATGGCACGGTCGAAATTACCGGCGTGGGCGGCAAGGTGACCCCGTCGAAGGAGCCGCTGGATTGCGGCAACTCCGGGTCGACGATGCGGATGCTTTCCGGCCTGCTGGCGCCGCAGCGCGGCGGCTTCACGCTCTATGGGGACGCCTCGCTCTCGCGGCGGCCGATGGAGCGCATTCGGCACCCGCTGGCGGCCATGGGCGCGCGCGTCATGCTGACGCAGGGCCATGCGCCGATTCAAATTGAAGGCACGCGGCTGACGGCCATCGACTACACGACGCCGATTCCCAGCGCCCAGGTGAAGACTTGTGTTCTGCTGGCTGGCCTGCAGACCGACGGCACCACCACGGTGCGCGAGGCCCTGCGCACGCGCGACCACAGCGAGCTGGCGTTGCGTGCTTTTGGCGCCGAGCTGACCCGCACCATCGATTCCATCTCCGTTACTGGACCACAAACGCTGCGCGCCATTGAGTCCGTGGTTCCGGGCGACATTTCCTCGGCGGCGTTCTTCCTGTGCGCGGCCGCGCTGTTCCCCGGCTCGGCGCTGGTGCTGCATCATCTGGGATTGAACCCAACCCGCGCCACGCTGCTGGACGTGCTTACCTCACTGGGCGCGGAGATTGCGGTGTTGAATCTCGAAGAGCAGAACGCGGAGCTGGTGGGCACGGTGCAGATTTCCGCGCCGGCTGCTGGACTGCGCTCGACGGAAATCTCCGGCGCGCTGTCCGCGCAATTGATCGACGAGCTGCCGGTGCTGGCCGCGATTGCGCCGTTTACAGCGGGCGGCATTCGCATTCGCGATGCACAGGAGCTGCGCGTGAAAGAGTCCGACCGCATTGCTCTGGTGGCTAAGAATCTCCGCGCCATGGGTGCAGAGGTAACCGAGTTTGACGATGGACTGGAGGTGCCCGGCGGCCAGACGCTGCACGGCGCCACCATCGACTCCGGCGGCGACCACCGCATTGCCATGGCCTTTAGCGTGGCCGCGCTGCGCTCCACCGGCGACACGATGATTCAGGGTGCCGAATCGGCCGCCATCAGCTTCCCGGAGTTCTTCGATCTACTGGATCGCATCGCCGAGCGCTGAACAGACAATCACAGAGCAAAACAAAACGGAGGCCGAGGCCTCCGTTTTGGCGTTGAAGCTGAAGTGAATTACCTGGTGGCGGGAGCGGTCATGGTCGGCTCAGCTTCCTTGGCAGCCGGCTGCAGACCAGTAATCACCGGAGCCGCGCTGACTTTGCCTGTTGCAGCATCGTTCAGGTTGATGCCATAGCGCTCCAGCGTGGTGGCCAGGATTTGATAGAGGCCGGCACGATCCTTGGCGTAGGAGGCGTTGGCAGCAATCAAGCTGTTTTCCGCCGAGGCCAGATTGCGCTCCTGCAGCAGCACGGTTGCGGTGGTGGAGGCACCGAGACTGAGCTTCTTCTGCTCGGCGTCGAGGCTCTGCTGAGCGTAGTCGCGGGCGGCCAGGGCAGCCTTCACCTGCGCACGGTCGTTGGTAAGCGCGTACTGCGCGTTGACCACCTGCATGCGGATTTTGGTGTAGAGCTGCTCGAGGTAAAGCTCGGCCTGGCGGTACTCAATCACCGAGCGGGCCTGATCGGCCTGCGCGGTGCGGTTGCGGATGGGGATATTGATGGTGAAGCCGATGCCCTTGTCGGGAGCCGAGTTGTTGAAGGCACCCTGTACAGCCGAACCGTAGCCAGACGCGGTGATCGAATCGCAATACTCCTGTGTGTAGAAGCCCGAACTGGCGCACTGGGGATTCGCCGAACCGGCAACGCCGGAGCCTCCCAGGTAGCCAAACACGTCAAAGGTGGGCAGCAAGGCATTGCGCGCGCCGCGCAGGGTAATGGCGTCGTTCTTCAGTGCCAGCACGGCCTGCTCCAGCTCGGGACGGCGCGTGAAGGCCTCCTTCACCAGTGTATCGACGGGCTGAGACTCCTCTGCCAGTTCCTCGATGCTGACGCGGTCGGTGGGAATGACCGGAGCCGACTCAAGCGCCGGGTCATTGAGGTTGCGCGCGATGGCCTGCTTGATGATCTGCTGCTGATAGCGCAAATTACTTTGCGAGCTGATGAGCGACTGCTTATCGGTGGCCACGGTGGAGTCGGCATTGACGACGTCGAGCGGAGCCATGGAGCCAATCTCCAACTGCTTGCGGGTGTCGCCGGCCAGTTTGGTGCTCTGCGCCAGCGCGCGCTCCTTGGCCTGTACATCCTCATAGGCGCCCACCAGACCCCAGTAGATGTTCTCCACCTGGTTGACGGTGTAGAGAATCTGCTGGCGGAAGGTGGAATCGGTGATGCGACGGTCGTTGATGGCCTGATAGACAAAGCGGCGGTTGACCCAGATGCCGGCGCCCTGCAGCAGATGCTGCGTGAGCTTGACCTTGTAGGTGCTATTGAGCTGCGGACTGTAGAGGGTGATGGCGTTCGACGTAGTGGCGTAGGTGTTGTTGAAGTCGAACTCCAGGTTGGTGCCGGTGGGCAATCCCTGCTCGGCCGTGAAGTTATAGGTGTTGGTGGAACTGGTGCCGCCAGAGAAAAAGCTCGTCGATGGCGAGGTCTGACGATCAAACTGAATGGTGCCGTTGACCACTGGATCCAGACTGGCGGGAGCAGGGCCCGCGCCGGAGGTGGAAAGAACCAGGCCCGAAGTGCCGGAGGCCGCGCCGCCCGCGCCACCGGTGGTGCCGCCGGGGCCGCCGCCGGAAGCCACCGAGGACGAGGAACCGCCTTCGGTATTGGCTACCACGCCGGCACTGACGCCGCGCAGACCGCTGCCGGCGCGTGCGCGCAGGATGTCGGTATCCGCGATGTCGAGGTTGTAGCGGGCGATGGCGAGGTCGTAGTTGTTCTCCAGCGCCAGGGCGATGGCGTCGGAGAGACTGAGGTAAATCTTGCCGTCCTTCAGCAGGTCGGCAAGGCGCGGCGAGTTCTCAAAACTCGCCTTGGCCACCGATGTCTGGCGATACCAGTTGATGGGGCCGCTCAAGAAGCTGTGGGAAGGCTTGCTGAAGTCGCGCTGCGATTGCCGTAGATTCACTGGCGTCTGCACCGGGGCTGGAGCCGCGGGAAGGTCGGAGGCGGCCTTCTCGGTCTTGGCCTGCTGGGCTAGGCCGGAGGGCAAACAGGCTGAAAAGGTAAGCATGGCTGCGGCCAGTGCCCGCAGTTTGCGTCCTGCACTTCCACTCCCCTGCCGTGTGGCGTCGCTGTGATGTCTAAACACACGATTCCCGAACAAATGCATGATCTCTCTCCACGGTTCTTTGAGGCATGTGGGGTGCCATTTACACAGACGACCGGAGCCCCGCTCCGGACGCAATCTTTCTCCCCTTGGGGAACAGCCGTCGCGGCAATTTCGCCAGCGATGTGCGCCGCCCTGAAAACCAATACGCGGACACGGCCCTGTTCGTTCCCTGCTTCCGGGCTTGTTTCAAGCCAATTAGAGGCCCGCAGCCACCGGAAACCTGAGTATATCCCACGGGTTGCGCCTCTTGGGGCATGGGCGGCGGCTCAGGTACCCTGTTATCCAGATAGGCACCTGTGACCGAATTGGCCCAACTCGCCGCCCATTACTGGAAACTGACCCTGGCCTACGACGGCTCGGATTTTGCCGGCTGGCAGATTCAGCCGGGGCAGCTGACGATTCAGGCGGAAATCCAGGCGGCGCTGGGACGGATTTGCGGCGAGACGCCGCTACCGCAGGGCTCGGGCCGGACGGACGCCGGGGTGCACGCTCTGGGGCAGGTTTGCAGCTTCGCGCTCGTCGCGCCGATTCCCGCGGATAATTTGCAGCGCGCGCTGAATAAGACGCTGCCGGCGGCGATTCGGATTCTGGGAGCCAAAGCGGTGCGGAGCAGCTTTCACGCGCGGCACGCGGCGCTGGCCAAGACCTACGAGTACCGCATCTATCGCGACGCCATTTGCCCGCCGACGCTGGCACGATTTGTACACGCCTGCACCTGGCGGCTGGACCGCGCACTGTTGGACGAAGCAGCCGCAGCGGTGGTGGGCACGCACGACTTTGTCAGCTTTGCCGCGGCACGGGCCGATGCGACGGGGCGTGAAGGCGAGGTTGCGGCTGTGAGCGCCGCTCCGCCGGACAAGCAAGGCACTACGCGGACGATTTTTTCTTCGACGTGGAGCGAACGTGAGACGGGCCTGCTGGTATACACCGTGCGCGGCAACGGTTTTTTGCACCACATGGTGCGCAATCTGGTGGGCACCATGCTGGAGATTGGCCGTGGGCAGTTCGCGCCGGGGTCGATGGCGACGATTCTGGCGGCGCGGAACCGCTCGGCGGCGGGGCCTACGTCACCTGCCAAAGGGCTTTTTTTGCACTCGGTGGAGTACGGCGAGGCCGACGCGGCCGTGGAACAACCTGAGGACGACGAGCAGTAGAGCTGAGGGCCTGGTGGGACTGGATATGGACCTGAATTCGGTCTATATTAGAACCACAAGGAGCCCCACCATGCGCTACTCGACCCAGATCAAGCCCATCAGCTATGTAAAGGCGCACGCCGCCGAGCTTATCGAGCGCATTACCGAGGAGCGCGAGCCGATCATCATCACCCAGAACGGCGAGGCACGCGCGGTGCTGATTGATATTCACAGCTACGAGCAGTCGCAGGAGACGCTGGCGCTGCTGCAGATTCTGGCGCTGGGCGAGAAGGAGATTCAGGCGGGGAAGACAGTTCCTCTCGAAGAGGTGATGGCTGAGTTTGGCGTGAAGGAGTAGTGGGACCGATGGTCTACGCTGTCCAATTCACGATTGCGGCGCGACAAGACCTGCGCGGTATCCGCAGCTATATCGCGGAGCATGATTCGCCGGCCAAGGCTGACTACGTAGTGCGTGCAATTATCCGCATCGCAATGTCGCTGCGTGAACTTCCCTTTCGCGGCGCTCTGGTCCCGGAGCTTGAGCAGTACGAGAAGCCTGATTTCCGACAAATCTTCTTCAAGCCGTATCGCATCTTTTATCGAGTGATGGACGCCAACGTGTACGTGGCCCTTGTCGCAGACGGCAGGCGCGACATGGTCACGCTGCTGGCGCGCCGCCTTACGCAGCCCTGAAGCGCTTTACGCCTGTCCTGCTACGCTTGACTTACGCATGGCGCTCTTCTCCCGCACAACGGCATTTTCTCGTGTCACGGCTCTGGCCGCGCTGCGGCCGGTGCATGCGGCCTTTGCGTGGCTGCACAACAATCCGCGCCTGCTGATGGATTGGCAGGTGGAGCTAACCGCGATTCCCGGGCCGCCGTTTGGCGAAGAACCGCGCTCGCGCTGGCTGGCTGCGCGCTTTGAGCAACTGGGCCTGGAGCAGGTGACCACAGACGAGATTGGCAACGTGATTGGCGTGCTGCCGGCTCCGGGGCTCGCGCCGGAAAGCACCGGCCCGGTGGTCGTGCTTTCGGCACATCTCGATACTGTCTTCCCTGCCTCTACTCCGCTTGCGCCTTCCGTCGTTGAAGAGGATGGGTATCGCACGCTGAGCGTGCCCGGCGCATGCGACAACGCTACGGGCGTGATTGGCATGATGTCTCTGGCTGCGGCGCTGGTGCAGGCCAAGTTTGAGCCGCCGGCGCCGCTGATCTTTCTGGGCAACGTGGGCGAAGAGGGCGAGGGCGACCTGCGGGGCGTGCGGCACTTTTACCAGCACAGTCCTTATGCGGGACGCGTGGCCGCACACATTGTGCTGGATGGCGCGGGCGCGGACTCCGCGGTGACGCAGGCACTGGGCAGCAAACGCTACCAGGTAACCATCAGCGGCCCCGGCGGCCACAGCTTTACCGATGCGGGCACTCCGAATCCGATTGCCGCGCTGGCCACCGCGCTGAGCACGCTGGCGCAAACGCAGTTGCCGGCCGAGCCGCGCACCACACTGAACCTTGGCACCATCAGCGGCGGCACCAGCGTGAATTCGATTCCCGAAAGCGCAACGGCTTCGATCGACTTCCGCTCCACGAGTACCACTGAGCTGACGCGCCTTGAAGTTGCGCTGCATCGCGCCGTGGAAGACGCTGTCGATAACTGGAACACGGTGGCACGCGCCACAGCGCCCCGCGCGCGCGGCGCGCTGGAATTCGAGATCGCGACCATTGGCAATCGGCCTGCCGCACACTTGCCGGCTGACTCCTCCATCCTGCACGCGCTGCGCGCGGTTGATCGTCATCTCGGCATCCATACCGATCTGCGTTTGGGATCGACAGACGCGAATATTCCCATCTCGCTGGGCGTGCCGTCGCTTTCGATGGGCGCGGGCGGTGATGGGGGTGGTGCGCACACCGTGGCCGAGTGGTACTCGGACAAGAACCGCGAGCTGGGCCTGCGCCGCGTGCTGCTCTTCCTGCTGGCCATGGCAGACTGGGCCTCCGAGCAGTAGGCATCTGCTACACTCCGCGCATGCGTGTCTTTGCCCTGCTTGCTCTTGCCGCCGTTGCGGCTGCACCGGCCATCTCCGCCCAACAGCACACTGCCCACCACACCACCAAACCGCACGCCGTTGTGCCGGCCAAGCCTACCGGTCCGCCCGACGTGATCTTTTTCGGCGGCACTATCTACACCGGGGAAGGTTTTGATACCGACAAGCCGCAGACGGTGGAAGCCCTCGCCGTGCGCGATGGCAAGATTCTTGCCGCGGGCACCAGCGCGGAGATTACGAAGCTGGCGGGCAAGAAGACGCAGCTGCACATTCTTGCGGGAAACACCTTTGTTTTTCCCGGCTTCAACGATGCGCACCTGCATCTGGGCGGCGCGGGCCGCACCAAGCTGAACATCGACCTGACCGGTGTGAAGTCACTGCACGAGATGCAGGAGCAGATCAAGCAGTTTGCCGCGAATGTGCCGGCGGGCCAGTGGCTCACAGGCGGCAACTGGGACCACACGCTGTGGGCTAAGAAGGAGCTGCCCACGCGGCAGGATCTGGACAAGGTCACAGGCGACCATCCGGCGTTTCTGGACCGCATTGATGGACACATTGCGATTGCCAACAGCGCCGCGTTGAAGGCCGCCGGCATCACCGGAAAAACCGCACCGCCGCAAGGTGGCGCCATTGATTTGGACAAGCACGGCGAGCCGACGGGCATTCTGCGCGAGTCGGCGCAGAGTCTGGTGTACAAGATGATTCCGCCGCCCACGCATGCACAGCGCATGAAGGGCGATCTGCTGGCCATCAACGATGCGCTCTCGCACGGCGTAACCAGCGTGCAGGACAACAGCGACTGGCAGGATTTCCTAGTTTATGAGGAGCTGGAGAAGGCGGGCAAGCTGCATCTGCGCATCAGCGAGTGGCTGCCGTTCAGCGATCCGGTGGCCACGCTGAAGATGAAGCGCGCGCATCACGATGCGAAGGACACGCTGCTGCACACCGGCATGCTGAAGGGCTTTATGGATGGGTCGCTGGGCTCGCGCACCGCGGCGATGAAAGCGACGTTTGCCGACGACCCGGGCAACAGTGGTCTACCGCAGTACACGCAGCCGGAGCTGAACAAAATGGCTGTAGAGCGCGCGCAGGCCGGATTTCAGATTGGCTTCCACGCGATTGGCGACAAGGCCGCGGCGATGGCGCTGGATGCGTACAGCCAGACCTACGACGCCTGCCCCGAGTTAGAGCCGCAGGACAAGAATCCCTACAAGGTGCAGCGCTGCTGGCCCACGGTTGCGCTGAGTGCGCGGGACCGCGTGGAGCATGCGCAGGTTGTGGACCCGGCCGACATTCCGCGTTTTAAAAAGCTGGGCGTGATTGCCAGCATGCAGCCGAATCATCTGCTGACCGACATGAACTGGGCCGAGGATCGGTTGGGCGAACAGCGTGCGGCCTACTCATACGCGTGGAAGGCGTTTCTTGACGCGGGCGTTCCGCTGGCCTTCGGCACCGATTATCCGGTAGAGCCGGTGACGCCGTTCCGCGGACTGTACGCCGCGGTGACACGCATGAATGAGGCGGGCACGAAGACCTACTTCCCTGAAAACGAGCTGACGCGCGGACAGGCGCTGTATGCCTATACGCAAGGCTCGGCCTATGCGGAGTTTGCCGAGAAGCATAAGGGCAAGCTGGCGCCGGGTTACGACGCGGACTTCATTCTGGTCGATCGCGATCTCTACACGGTTGCGCCGGCCGACATTCTGAAGACCAACGTGCTGCAGACGTGGGTTGAGGGGCAGAAGGCCTGGCCGATTGCCGCCGACTAGCCGGCGGAGGCCTCTGCCGGCTTGACGTTGGTGGACTCCAGTGGATTCGGCACTTGCTGCGCCTCAGCGGGCAGCGATGGCGCATTCTGCGGCGCGGGGTGCTCCAACTTTTGCCGCCTGGCCGCCACGCGCATCGTAGGCAATGCTTCTGGATAATTTTTCTGCACGAAGTCGATCATCTTTTCGCGCACCACGCAGCGCAGATCGAAATTCTTCCCTGAGTCCGCCGAACTGACCAAGCAGCGGATCTCCATGGTTTGCTCACGGAGGTCCGTGACCTGCAGGCCGCAGACGCGGCCATCCCAGAGCGGCGATGCCTTGGCGACGCGTTCCAGTTCGGCGCGCAAGGGCTCCAGCGGCACTGAGTAATCGACGTAGAGAAATGCCGTGCCCATGATGTCGGCGCCGCTGCGCGTCCAGTTGGTGAAGGGCTGCTCCATGAAGTAGCTCAGCGGAACAATCTGCGCGCGCTGATCCCAGATGTTGACGACGACATAGGTGCTGGTGATTTCGGCAATGCGGCCCCACTCGCCTTCGATGACGACCACGTCGTCGATGCGAATTGGCTCAGTGAATGCGATTTGCATCCCGGCGATGAGATTGGACGCGGTGGATCTGGCGGCGCCGGCAAGAATGAGCGAGGCCAGTCCTGCCGATGCCAGCAGTCCCGTGCCGAACTTCCACAGCGCGGGATTGTGGAGGCTCCAGAGGAATGCGGCCAGGTCCAAGATCAGCACTACGCCAATCAGAACACGCCTGAAGATGTGCATCTGTGTGTGAATGCGGCGGGCGCGCAGATTGTCGGCCACAGTGATGTCAAAACGGCTGACGACGACGGCCTGGAAAACGTAGACCGCGCCCACGCCGAGCCAGCCCAGCAGCAGAACCAGCATGATGCCCACTATTTGTTCGACCTGACCTTTGAGTTCCTGCGAGAGCATGGGCAGCAGCGGCACCGCCGCAAGCACGCCGAGTGTAAGCAGCACGGCGCGCGCCGGCCTGGCCAGATATTTTTGTACGCCAAGCACACGATGTTTCGTCTCGCCCTGTTTGCGCCGCAACAGGCGAAACAAAATGAAGTGGAGTCCATTGCCAAACACAACCACTGCGCAGAACAGGGAAAGAATTAGCCATAGATCTTGCTGATGCGCTGCGAGAAAGCTCATTGGTCTCTCCTCAATTCGGGTCTCTCTCGTTTGGACGCGGTGAAGGCACTCCCGCGCTGCCTCGCGCGGCGCACTTTCCTGGATTTATACGCGGGGCTGCGATAATCGAAGGACCGATGAAAGCGCGCGCATATCTGCTGATGGTGTTTATCGTCGCCATCTGGGGCTCAACGTTTGTGGTGATCAAGGGCGCGCTGGCCGACGCCACACCGGGGGCGTTCAACCTGGTGCGCATGACGCTGGCCTTCGCGCTGCTGGCGGTGGTGTATCACCGTTCGTGGCGCGGGATTCGCCGCAGCCAGCTTGCCGCCGGCGCAGTGGTGGGGCTTTGCCTGGCCGCGGGCTACCAATTTCAGACCACCGGGCTGGCGAGCACCACGCCGTCGAAATCCGCGTTTATTACCGGGCTTGTGGTTGTGCTGGTGCCGCTGCTTTCGTCGATTCCCGCGCTGCGTCCGCCGGATGCGCGGCGTCCGCGGTGGAACGCGTGGACCGGCGCGGTGCTGGCCTTCACCGGCATTCTGCTGCTGACGGCACAGCCTGCGGCATCGCACAGCACCGGGCTGGCCGCGCTGCTGCCCGATCTGCACTCCATCAACTTTGGAGACGTGCTGACTTTTGGCTGCTCGATTGGCTTCGCGCTGCACTGCATTGCGCTCAGCCACGTTTCGCCGCGCATTGGTTTTCAGCCTCTGGCGTTACTGCAGGTGGGCTTCTGCGCAGTCTTCATGGCGGTGAGCTTGCCCTTTATGGAGCGGCCGCATATCGTCTTTACGCCACGGCTGATTCTGGCGCTGGCGATTGCCGCAGCGCTGGCCACGGCGGCTGCGTTTTCCATTCAAAGCTGGGCGCAGTCGATTCTGCCTTCCACGCACATCGCGCTGCTGCTCACATTGGAGCCGGTGTTTGCGTGGATTACTTCGTTTCTGTTTATGGGCGAGCGGCTCAGCCTGCGTCCCGCCACAGGCGCGCTGATTATTTTGTGCGGCATCGCGCTCACGGAGCTGGTGCCGCAGACGCATGTGCCGACGGCGCATGAAGCGTGAACGACAGGGAGTAGGGAATAGGGAGTAGGAAGTAGGGAGTAGGGAAACTTCGCTGCTCTACTTTGTGCCTCTCCTCGTTCCTATTCCTTGCTCCCTGCTTTTATCTTGGTGCAGGCGCGGGTGAGTCGGCCAGCGCATAGGCCAGCACGGTCATCACGGCTGCGTTTTCGTTCAGGTGTTTGGAGTCCACCTTGTCAAAAGTGTCGGCCGCGGTGTGGTGGTAGTTGAAGTAGAAGCGATTGTCCTGGATGGGCGCGAAGCTGGGCACGCCGGCTTCGGTCAGGCCTTCGATGTCCTCGCCCGTACCTGGCGCCTGGGTCAGCGACTCAGCACCAATCGCGTCGAGCACCTGCGCAACCGGCCGCAGCCAGTCGCCCAGCGCGGGCTTGCCCGCGTAGAAGATGCCGGTGGGATGATCCGCGCCGAGATCGGACTCAATGGCACCGATGTGGGTGGCCATCTCGCTCTTGTGTTCGGCCATGTAGGCGGCCGCGCCCTGCGAGCCCTGCTCCTCGGTCATCCACGCGATCATGCGCACGGTGCGGCGCGGACGAATGCCGAGGTCGTGAAGCAAGTGGATAGTTTGCATGGCGACAACCACGCCTGCGCCGTCATCGATAGCGCCGGTGCCCAGATCCCATGAGTCGAGATGGCCGGAGACGATGACCACCTGCTCGGGATGCTCGGTTCCCTTCCAGTCGGCAATCACGTTGTAGCTCTGCACATCGGGCAGGGTCTGCGGAGTCAGCGTCAGGTGCATGGTCACTGGACCTTCGCTGGTCAGGGCCTTCAGCATCTCAGAGTCTTCAGCGCTTACGGCGGCGGCGGGAATCTTCTCGACGCCGTCGGCGTACATGGTCATACCGGTGTGCGGCAGGCGATAGTCGGCTCCGCCGACGGAGCGGACGAGCACGGCGACGGCTCCGACAGAGGCCGCGGCGATGGGACCGGCTCCGCGATAGACCACGCCGTTGCCGTAGGCATCGAGGCCGTGGCCGTTGGCGGCGAGTTCCTTGTCAAAGGCGTGATTGAAGAGCAGGATTTTGCCTTTGGCCGCGCCGGGCTTGAGCGCGTGCAACTGCTGCCAGTTGTCCACCACAATCACGGGCGCGGTAATGCCCTCGGCGGGTGTGGCCACGCTGCCGCCCAGCGCGGTGAGCACAACTTTTTGCGTAGTGCCTACGGCCATGCCGGGCCACGCGGTCAACTCGCCGGTCTCCGCGCCGCGCACCCAATGCGGCACCATGGCTTTTTCCAGCGTGACCTCGGCGCCTTGCGCGCGCATCTCGGCGGCAACCCACTCCACGGCCTTTTGCGCTTGCGGGGAGCCGCTGAGACGCGGACCGATGTTGTAGGTCATGTGGCGCAGTTCGTCCAGGGCGTAGGAATCTTTCATGGCCGCATCGCGCAGCTTTTCCATGGCGGCAATCTGAGCCGGGGTCCATGCGCCGGGGCCGCCGCCAATCATGGCCTGCAGGCGGTCCATCAGCGCGGTCGGGCTGGGCGGCCTTGGCAGCGGAGTTTGGGCAAGGGCGCGGGGAGCGCCGCTGGCAGCAGCAAGTGACACGAATGCGACAAGATAGCGGAGTCTGGAGGGGATGCGCATGACGGATGTTAGCACGACGTGCGCTGCGACACTTTTCCGGGTGCCACGTCTATATCTTCAGGGGGCGGATCCTCCGCCGGGAGGCTGTTGGATTTGTTGCCGGGCAACTCTTCCGGCTCCAACGGCGTCCACGCTGTTAGGAAGTGCTCCTGTCAGACGGGTTTGCCCGCCACTGACTATACTGATGAATGGTGCAATGAACCGTCCAGCACGCATAAGCTGGCTACATGACGAGGTCAACGAACCCATGAAATCTTTCTTCGAGCGGCTGCGCCAACGCCGCATCGCTTCAGTGTTTGTCCTTCTTGGCACACTCTCGCTTGCCATAGTCGGCGGCTCGTTTGCCGCCCACGGCGTTCGCGGACAGGAAACAAAGAACTCCAGCGCTGACGCCACACCGCTGAAGGTGGTTAACTCCCCCGTTCCACCCAACCAGTTTGTGAAGATTGCCAATGAAGTGGGCCCTGCGGTGGTTAATATCAACACGCAGACGCTGCCCAAGCAAGCCACCAGCAAGCGCATGCCACGCGGCCGCATCACGCCGGTTCCGCAGAACCCGGATGACGGCGACCAGGGCGATGACAGCCAGCAGGGCGGCCAAGGCGGCATGCAGGACTTCTTCAATCACTTCTTTGGCGGGCAGGTTCCCGGCCAGGGTGATGGCGACGGCGGCCAGGTGCGCGAGTCGCTCGGCTCGGGCTTCATCGTGGACGCGAAGGGCTACATCATTACCAACAATCACGTCATCGACAAGGCGGACAAGATCTTCGTCAAGCTGTCGGGCGATCCCGACAACCAGGATCTGGGCCGGCCGGCACGCGTGATTGGCATCGACAAGGCCACCGATCTTGCGGTCATCAAGATCGATACCGACAAGCCGCTGCCGACCGTGAAGTTCGGCAACTCCGACGCGGTGCAGGTCGGCGATTGGGTAGAAGCTATCGGTAGCCCGTTCGCTCTGGCACAAACGGTCACGGCCGGCATCATCTCGGCCAAAAACCGCACCATTGAGCCGGGCGCCGCCGGCCAGTTCCAGCACTTTCTACAGACCGATGCGGCCATCAATCCCGGCAACTCCGGCGGCCCGCTGCTGGACATGAACGGCAACGTCATCGGCGTGAACACGGCCATTTACACGCAGTCGGCAGGAAACCAGGGCATTGGCTTCGCCATGCCATCGAACACCGTGGTCAGCGTCTACAACGATCTGGTTGGACCGAGCCACAAGGTGGTGCGCGGCTCCATCGGCATCCAGTTCCGCGAGGGATTGCCGGGCGCGGTCAACCGCATTTACGGCTTTAAGAACGGCGTGCTGGTGCAGGCCATTCAGCCGGGCCAGCCCGCGGACAAGGCAGGCATCAAGCCGGGCGACATCATCATTTCGATCGATGGACGGCCGGTGAAGGATGGCGACGATCTGGTGAACGAAATCGCCAGCCGCAAGCCGGGCTCCACCATTCGCCTGGGCTTTATGCGCGACGGCAAGCAGATGGACGCTTCGGTGACCATCGGCGACCGCGACAAGGTGTTTGCCGACCAGAACACGGCGCAGGCCAATACGTCTCCCGATGAGGGCGGCGACTCTGGCGAAGCCCTGCTGGGCATTGTGGTGCGCGAGGCGACTCCGGCCACGGTGGCCAAGCTGCACACGCCGGGCATGGTTATCCAGTCGGTGCGGACGGGCTCGTTTGCCGACCTCTCCGGTCTGGTACCGGGGATTGTGATCACCCACATCAACAAGAAGCCCACCGGGACCAAGGCCGAGTACGATGCGGTGGTTACCAAGCTGAAGAGCGGCGACGACGTGGTCTTCGAGGTTATCGATCCGCGCCGTCCGGATGCGGGCATCAACTACCTGGGCGGCACGCTGTAAGCCCAGGGCAACAATAGAACGCAGGGCGGAAGCGGCTTCCGCCCTGCGTTTTTCACGTACTGCGGGCCTTTGTACAGGCGCTGTTTCAAAATGAGGCAGTGCTTGAAGAAGTTCGGCCTAAGGTTAAGAGCGGCCAATTTTTCTGGAAATCTCCTGCCCAGGTTCGCTATTCTTTTCCACAATGAGCCAGGACGTATAGGTTTGAGGTGTTTTACGTGCGTATTTTTCATTCGGGACTGGCGCTGATTCTCTCCGCAGCTCTTGCCGCATCGCCGGCGCTGGCTGCCTCGTCGCATGGCAAGAAGCATTCGTTGAGCCACTCGACGCGGAGCACGAAGAAGTCCGGCTCCAAAACAACGGCCAGGTCGTCGAAGAAATCTTCGGCAAAGTCCGCAACGAGCTCTGCCTCGAAGTCGCGGACTGGCACGAAGTCGAGTTCAAAGTCGCGCGGCCGCAAAAAAGTTGCGCGCACGCGCGGACAGCAGTCGATAGCTCCCGAGCGCGTGACCGAGATTCAGCAGGCGCTCATCCGCACACATTACCTGGACGGCGAGCCGAGCGGCTCGTGGGACACGAACACCCAGACCGCGATGCGGCGGTTGCAGTCCGAGCACGGCTGGCAAACCAAGCTGACGCCGGACTCGCGCGCATTGAAGCTTCTTGGCCTGGGCCCGGACTACTCCGACGCCATCAACGCCAAGGGCGCAAATTTCAGCGGACCAGTGAGCGCCACCGATACGATTCCCTCGCAGCAGGCGGCTGGGTTCACGTCGGCCTCGGGTGTAAAGAACTAGCGCAGAGTTTGGAGCAACACGAAGGGCCGCCCGAGGGCGGCCCTTCGTGTTGTGCGGCGCGGAACTCAGCGCGCCGCTTCTCTGCTTTAGAAGTGCATGGGCGGAATGCCGCCGAGCAGAAACTCGTAGCGCGCGCGCCACGGATCGGGCCCTGAGGTGACAGGATTGTTCAGGTGGATGATTTCGTTGTTGGCGCCGTACTTGGGCCACTCCGGCAGGCCGGCGCCGTTGGGGTCGCCAGTCTTGGCAAAGTTGGTCCAGTAGCTCATCATCTGCTCGCTCAGCTTGCGATCTTCAGGGCGCACTTCCCAGCCGGGCCGGGTGTCGAGCGTGCCGAAGACGTACTCGATGTCATCGGAGTGGAAGGCGAAGGTGCCGGGGTGGAATTTGCTGGGCGTGGCCGCCAGCTCAAAGTGATAGCGGTAGACGGGCGCGTCGCCGGTTTTGCGCTGCGCTTCGATCCACTTCCAGGTGCCGAAGGCGATGAATGAGTCGCTGCCGAAGTCGATGGCCGAGCGCAGTGCCTGCTCGTCGGTCTCAGCGGGATAGAGCTTGAGGAATTCCTCGGCGCGCTCTTTGAACATGCCCTGCGCCATGCCCTTGAACTGGGGTGCGGTCATGCCGCGCATGGCGAAGAAGCTGCCTTCGTCGGAGTTCCAGCCCGCCAGCAGAGGAATGTGCGCCTGCTTGCCGGCCGCGTAGACATCGGCGACAGGCTCGGTGAGGAACTTGCCGTCCACCACCGGAGCAAAGCCCGCCTTCTGTGCTGCTACCGCGGCCAGAACCTTGTCCGTGGGGATGGCGCGCAACTCAGCCAGCGTCTTTGCGCCTGCGCCTTCGGCAAACTTATCGCCAGCCTTGGCTGCTTCCGCTGCGGTGTCGCCACCGAGATTCAGCGCGCTTGGGAAGGCCGCACCGGACTCGCCGATACCCTTGGCGATGAGGCCCTTCGACATGGGCGAAGCCATCAGCGTGCTGACGGCAAAGGAGCCTGCGCTTTCGCCGAAGATGGTGATGTTCTTGGCGTCGCCGCCAAAGGCGCCGATGTTCTGGTGCACCCAGTCGAGAGCAGCGACCATGTCCTGCATGCCCCAATCGCCGGCAACGCCGTTGCCTTCTTTCAGCATGTCGCTGGTGACCAGGAAGCCGAAGACGCCGAGGCGATAGTTGATGGTGACCAGCACCACGCCCTTGGTGGGCAGAAAGTCGCCGTTGTGGCGCGGCTCATTGCTGCCGCCGCCGGAGTAGCCGCCGCCGTGAATCCAGAACATGACGGGCAGATTGCTCTTTTCGGTGGCGTCGGCCGGTGCGTAGACGTTCAGGTACAGGCAATCTTCGCTGGCGCCCTTGTCCTGGAAGATCATGTCTTCGAAAACCTTGCCCTGTGCACAGTGCGCGGCGTAATCGGTTGCGTCGCGGACACCTTTCCACTTGGCCGCGGGCTGCGGCGCCTTCCAGCGCAGGTCGCCCACGGGCGGAGCCGCGTAAGGCAGGCCTTGAAATGCCTTCACTTTGCCGTTATTGATGGTCTTGCCGTGCACCTTGCCCTGCGCCGTCTTAACCGTCAGCGAATCGGCATGAGCAGTCTGTGCGAGTCCGAAGCTGAGCGCAGCAACAGCCGCGCACGCCCAGAGCGTACGAATTTTCATCCTGAAATCCTCCGCGAGATACGTTAACAGGACGGGCTATGGGTTGTAGAGGTTTCAAGAGAAACAAAAAATCACAGACGGATGTGACGAAGGGCGCAACGGGGCTGTATGCGCCGCTACAACCGCTCCGTTGCGAGCATGTCGTCGATGGTTTCGCGGCGGCGTATGAGCCTTGCCTTTTTGCCTTCGACCAGCACCTCGGCAGCACGCAGGCGCGAGTTGTAGTTGGAGGCCTGCGCCATGCCGTAAGCGCCGGCGTCGAGCAGTGCCAGCAGATCGCCGGCCTGCACCGGAGGCAACTCGCGGTCGCGTGCGAAGAAGTCGCCGGACTCACAAACTGGACCCACGACATCCACAGTGCGGAGTTTGCCGCGGCGCAGCGCGACGGGCACGATCTCATGATGGGCCTGGTAGAGCGCGGGGCGGATGAGATCGTTCATCGC
>DASVLI010000080.1:0-11404 GCA_036384955.1 Occallatibacter sp. | reverse complement strand
CATCGGAGACAATTGGAATGACGTCGACATGCTCACCTGGGCCGGCCAGCCAATCCTGATGGGCAATGCCGCCACTGACCTGAAGAGCCAGGCCAAACTCAACGGCTGGAAGCAAGCTCCGCCCAACGACCAGGATGGCGTCGCCGTGGTTCTTGAGGCCGCTATCGCCCGCCGGCTCGCGCCGCAATCGTAGGAATTCGCCCCATGCGTATGCACCGCTCCCTCGCCGCCGTGATTGCCCTGCTGCTGGCAGGCGTGCACGCGCACGCGGCGGAAGTGGTCACGCTGGCCAACGGCTTCACCATGCGCTGCCATCACCACGCCGCGCGCGCAGACAAAGTCCGCCTCTTCCTTGACCCCGCCGAGACCAACTTCATTGACCTGCGCTCCGCCGAGGTTTCCGGCTTTGCCGCTGTCGCCGACGAGCCCCCGCCCGCGCCGCCGCAAACCCCAGCCGCGCGCAAGGCCGATGCAAAGCTCAGCCCGACTGACCTGCACCAGATGCTGAATCGCGCCGGCGAGCAGCACAATCTCAACGTTGAAATCCTGGCCAGCGTCGTCCATACGGAGAGCAACGGCAACGCGCGCGCCGTAAGTCGCGCCGGAGCCCGCGGCCTCATGCAGTTGATGCCCGCCACCGCCGCCGGCCTGGGCGTGCACGATAGCTTCGAGCCAACCCAGAACGTCAACGGCGGCGCGGCCTATCTTGACCAGTTGCTCACCCGCTACAACGACAATCTCTCGCTCGCGCTGGCTGCCTACAACGCCGGTCCTGCCGCGGTCGATAAGTATCACGGCATTCCGCCCTATCACGAAACCCGCGCCTACGTGGCCCGCATCATCCACGAGTACAACCGCCGCATTCTCGCCCAGCGCGAACAGGCGCGCCGCGCCGCTAGCCAGGTCGCGGACCAGCGCGAGCAACAGGCCACCGCGCAGTAGTTTCACACTCCCCCAATGCACGGCACTTACAATCAAGAGAGCGCCACCCGGAGTTCGCTTGACTAAGAAACAGCTCGTCCTTGGCCTTATTGTTGCCGCGCTTATTGCCGCCATCGTCTATTGGGGCCGCGGCCGCATCCATTTCGACTTCGCCCTCTTCCGCGCCCAGGTGGCGCAGGCCGACTGGCGCAAGATCCTCCTCGGCATCGGCTGCATCTATCTCGCCTACGTCTTCCGCTCGGCGCGCTGGGCGCGTCTCATCCGCCCCTCCAAGCGTGTCTCTACCCTCTCGCTGCTCGGCACCCAGGTCATGGGCTTCACCGCCGTCGCCCTCATCGGCCGCGTCGCAGACCCCGTCCGCCCCTATCTTGTCGCCAAGAAAACCGGCATCGAATTGAGCTCGCAAGTCGCCGTCTACATCGTCGAGCGGCTCTTCGACATGGGCTCGATGGCCCTCATCTTTTCCGTGGCCATGCTCTGGGTTCCCGAGGCGCAAATCATTCAAGCCACCTCGCACTCCAAACTGGTTTCCACCCTGGCCATGAACTCGCCACAGTTGGCCGCCTTTGCCGCGCGCTACGGCGGGCTCGTCCTCACCATCTTCGGTGCGCTCTTTCTGCTCTTGATCAAGATCAGCGGCAACGCGCTGGCATCGGTATGCGAGCACGCGCTCAGCCTCGTCTCAAAAAGCATGGGGCACGCCGTCGGACACAAGATTCGCGCCTTCCACAAGGGCCTGGACACCATGCAGAGCACGTCGGACTTCTTCGCGGTCACCGCGTTGTCGCTCGGCATGTGGGTGTTGATTGCCTACTCGTACCTGGTCACGTGCCAGTCCTTCACGGCCAGCCCGGAGCTGGTTGCGCTCACCGCGCCCAAATGCGTTTTGCTCATGGCCTCAAGCGGCGCTGCCAGCGTCATCCAACTGCCCATCATCGGCTGGTTCACCCAGATTGGCATTGTGGCCGGCGCGCTGGTGGGCATTGCCGGCGCCAAGCTGGAGGCAGCCACTGCCTGCGCCGCCATGCTGCTGCTGGTCACATTCCTCAGCGTGGTGCCCGTCGGCCTTACCTGGGCGCAATTTGAGAATGTCAGCCTGCGCAAGGTCACGCACGAAAGCGAAGCCGTCGAAGCCGAAGAGAACAAGGAACTGGAAACCGAAGCCGCGAAGGAACCCGACGCAAACTCCGCTCCAGCCAAGGCAGAGGAACAGCCAACCACTGAACAGTGATCACTGTTCACTTGTCCACCTGTTCACCTGTCCTCAGCCGTAAACCGAATCGTCTCCGGCGCCACCGCGCCTCCCGTCATCAGCATGCTCATCGCCTGCTCCATGGTCAGGTCGGTCTCTACCACCCGCTCGGCCGGCAGAATCTGCAAAAACGCCGAAGTAGGGTTGATGGCATTCGGCAGCAGCACCGCCACCAGCGGCCGTCCCGTGGTCGAGTCGGTCAGTGTCCGCGTCAAAAAGCCCACGCTTTTCTGCCCCGCAATCGGGAAATCCACCAGCACCACGCGCTGGCTGCTGTCGCGCTTCGACATCATCGTATCCAGCAACTGCCTTACCGACGTGTACACTTTGGCAACAAAGGGCAGTCGCTCCAGTACCGCTTCAAACAGATTGAAAGCCTGGCGGCCCAACACCACGGACGTAAGTCGTCCTAGAATGTAGAGGACCAGCAGCGTCAGGCCTACCGCCAGCACCGGATGCATCCACGGTTGAGCCAGCCAGTTGCCCGGCAGTAGGTTGTGCAGCAGTACCACCACCGGTTCGCCGGCCTTGGCCAGGCTGCCCAGCACCCAGCTGAACACCAGCCAGGTGACGAAAAGCGGCCCGATGGTGATGACGCCGGCAAGGGTATTGCGCTGCAGGTCGCGCAGCAGATGCGCCAGTACGGGTTTCACGGGATTCTCCTGCAGTCGAGAATACCGCCAGAAACCATCACTCTCCCGGGGATGGGGTAGCGATGATTCTTGAGTGGAAGGACGAGCAGACAATCAAGCCCGAGGACTCCAAGCCGGAAGAGGCCCAAACGGAAGATACCGCGCCCGTAGCCGAAGCTGCGGCCGTGGCCGCGCCCGTGGAAGCCCCCGTGCCCAGCGAAGCCGCCGAAGAGCCTCAGTCCAGGCCCGCGCGTTCACCCGAGGCTGCCGCCTGGGAGGCCAGGCAGGCCCAGGCCGCGCAGAAGACCGGCCTCGAACGCCCCACCCGCCCCACTCTGGCGGAAACGCCGGCCCATCCTGCTCCTGTCGAGCCGCCAAGCAAGTCCGTCGAGGTGCTCAAGCCAATGGAGCCAAAATCCGCCAGCCACACGCCGGTCCAAAACAAGCCGTCCCTCCAAAGGCCAGCCGCGCACAAGCCCTCCGGCTTCGAACGCGTTCTTCACGCCGCGCGCGTGGTCGCTCCGCTGGTAGAGCGCCTGCTGCCCCTGCTGAGCCCCGGAGTGGCCACCGCGGCCAACGCCGCCACCCTGCTGCTCCATCACCCCTCCCAGCCCAGAATCGATATGCAGCCGGTGGAGCAGGAGCTCGACAAGCTAGACGCCGCGCAGTCCGAGCTGGGCCAAAAACTGGCTGAGCAGGCCACACAGCTCAAAAATGCCTCCAAACGCATCGAATCCCTGGAAGAGCTGACCGAACAACACCATGCCGAGCTGGAACAGTCTTTACTGTCCATGCGGGCCAAAGTGACTGTCTTACTGCGTCTTACCGTGGTCTTACTGGTGATTTCCCTCACCACCGTGGGTTATATGGTGCTCCATGCCTTCAAGGTGCTTCCCTAGTAGCCTAAGCCTCTGAATCTAAAGATGGAACTCTCCCAAACAGGGCAAACGTTCATATAGCTGAACAGATAATTGATTTTATAAAACTTATCTTCGCGCAAAAGCTCACTTTCTGCTCACTTCCCATTCATGCGTCATTGCCAGTCGTGTTTTTGCGGGACTACTATTCCCGGTAGCTTAATGGGGGCATATCGGCCCAATTCAGGAAATGCAGTCGTTCCTACAGTTCAAGAGTTCCACAAACGCGCGGCGCTTACCAGCGTTCGCAAACGGAGTGTCTCGACATGGCGTGGTATGCCTACTGCATCGGTGAAAAGCAATCATTCCCAGAACTAGCCCGGCATCGCAAACCTGTACCCCTTCAGTCCGTTGCAGGCGTCAACGGCAATCAGGTTTTCCTCTATCCAGCCAGTGACCTCGCAGTTATCGTCAGCGAACACAATCCCGCCGAGCCCGTCCAGCAAAAATCCGGCGTCGATCATGCCCGCGTCATCGCTGACTGTTTCCGCCAGTCCACCGTGCTGCCCTTCCGCTTCGGCACCGTCTTCAACAGTGACGAGTCGCTGCGCAAGTCCATCCGTTCCAATCAGCGCCAGTTTCTCACCAACATTGAGCGGCTGCGCGGCAAGACCGAGATGCACCTCAAGATCTTTGTCGACGATTGTTGCGGCAAAGAGGCAGGCGTCCGCACTCCATCCGACAATGCCGGCAAGGAGTATCTGACCAACCTGCGCGAGACCGCATCGCGCCAGCGCGAACGCCAGACCCGCGCCCGGGCCGTCAGCTTCCAGATGCACCGCCTCTTCATGCCCATGGACGAAGAGGTCAGCTGCCGCCTGATGGAAAACGGCAAGATGCTGCTCGACATCTCGCATCTGATCGACCGCAAGTGCGTGGAGCGCTACCACAACAAATTCGCCACCACCAGCGCCCTCATGCGCGAGTGCCACATGCAGCTCTCAGGGCCCTGGCCTCCGTATCACTTTGTTCACACCCTCACCCGCAGCGCGCATACGCCCGCCGCGGCCCCGGGTGAAACTGCAGTCCCTGCCATTCAGCCTGTACCCGCTATTGCCTAGTTCTCTCCGTCTCAACAAAAAGCCCCGGCCATTGCCGGGGCTTTTCTTCATTGGAGTGAAACCTAGTGCGTGCCGGTAGCGCCGTGCTTGGCGTTGCGGCTCAGCACAAAACTCTTGCGCCGCTCGTTCGAGGCACTGTCGATGTGCTTCCAGAAGCCGATGAAATAGTCCACCGCGCTCACCACTGATACAAGCACCGTGTAGTAGATGGCCGCCACGGCAATCCAGACCACCGGAATCACGATGGGGCCGAAGTGCCATACATTCCAGTGGTGAGCCAGAATCGCCGCCACCACCGACACAATCTGGATAACGGTCTTCAACTTGCCCAGATCGCTGGCCTGGATCGTGAATCCCTCCGACGAGGCAATCGACCGCAGGCCCGAAATCAAAAACTCGCGGCCGATAATCACCACCGCGATCCACACCTTCACCACTTGCGGGTTGTAGGCCACCAGCGCAATCAGCGCCGCCGTCACCATAATCTTGTCGGCCAGCGGATCCAGCAGCATGCCCATCGTCGTAATCTGCCCGCGCTTGCGCGCCAGGTAGCCGTCCAGGCCATCGGTGATGGAGGCCAGCACAAACAGAATCGATGCAATCAACTCCTGCTCGCCGTTCGGTCCCTGAATCGGAAAATGAGGCGAAAGTATCCACAGAAATAGCGGGATCATGACGATCCGGCTCATCGTGATGGAGTTGGGAAGATTCATCGTGTGCGGCAGTGCCTTCCACAACCACTATAAACGCGTTTGCCACGCAGCAGCGGTGAGGAGGGCTCGCGCACGGTACGAACAGGACCTGTTTTGGGCAGTTGTTCACACACGTGCGCGCATTCGGTAAAAAATCAGCGCAGGTTTTCCGTCTGGTACGGCAGCCCCGTTGCAGGCCAATGCGCGGGGTCCGCTTCCTCATTCGGTGCAATGCTCACGCCCGCCGATTTCGCCGGCACAACCGCAACATTCCACCCATCCACCACCACCACGGCGCCTTCATCCATGTAGTCGCCGGCAGCGGCCGTCAGCGTCACCGTGCGCGTTTCGCCCGGCGCCAGCGAAATGTAATTCTCGCTGGCAAACACGGGAAGAATCCGCTCGCCCTT
Source organism: Occallatibacter sp. (assembly GCA_036384955.1). Taxonomy (GTDB): domain Bacteria; phylum Acidobacteriota; class Terriglobia; order Terriglobales; family Acidobacteriaceae; genus Telmatobacter. The sequence goes on along the minus strand of DASVLI010000080.1, from coordinate 5,498 downwards.
GGCATTGCGCAGTTGCAGATGCGTCATCAGCGCCACTACCTTCGCCGGGTTGTGCAGCGTCACCGTCACCGTCTGCGAGCCCACGCCCACCGTGCGCGACCCCTTGGCCTCCAGCGTCACCTTCGGCAGTTGGTTCAGGCTTGTAAAGTCGTCCGGATGCGCAGCCGCGGCCTGCCAATAGAAGTTCTCCGAGACAGGCTTGCCGTTCGCGCCGTCCAGTTCCAACCGCACAAAATACACCGGCGTCAGCGCCGCCGGCAGCTCCAGCTTGCCCAGCGTGGTTGCCGCCGAGCCCGCCGCCGTCACCGCCTTCTCCCACTTGCCGGCCACCGCGCCGTCCAGCCCATAAATCGTCGCGTGCGCCGTCGCTCCCGTCAGCTCCGCGGGCAGGTTGTTGATCACCTCAACCTCGCCCGTCACTTCGTTTAGCTGAATGTGCACCGTCTCGTTGGCCTTCTTCACCGCGAACAGCGACGAGAACGCCTCCATGTCGTAGTGATAAATCTGCCACACAAAGCTCGGCTGCGCCGGATGGCTCATCCACGTAATCACCGCCGTCGCCGGATGAAACATCTTCGCGCTGCGGCCCTCGTACATCGCGCGGAAGGCCTCGTAGTTCATCAGCTGCGCCTTGCGCACAAAATCCGCCAGGTTCGCAACCTTCCCGTAGCGCGCCGCCATCTCCGCCGGGTAATCCTGCGCGCCGCTGTTGCCCCTCGCAAAATCATGCTCCGCCCAGTCGTCGTTGATCGACTCCCAATCCTTCTGCGGCATCATGCCATGCACGGATTCCAGCGTCGGCACCGACACCGTGCCTGTCTCTGTCTTGAAGTAGTCGTCGGTAATCTCGTAAAACTTGCGCGGTTCGCGCCAGCTGTACGGCCCATGCGAGCGCACGCCCGCTCCATCGGTCGAGCTCGGCTGATAGCGTCGCGTCGGCTCCAGCTCTGCCATCACCGTGCGTAGCCGCGCGTCAATCTCTGGCGGTGGAAACCCCTCATTCCGCGCGCACCACAGCATGATGGAGGGATGATTGCGGAAGCGCAGAATCTTGTCGCGCACATTCGCAATGTAAGTGTCCAGGTCCGTCGGGTCCGGCCCGTCGCCGGGGTTGGGCTGGAAGAACTCGTCCCACACCAGAATTCCGTACTTGTCGCACAACTGGTAGAACTGCTCGCTCGTGCTCTGCCCCACCCAGTTGCGAATCAAATTCAAATTCGCCAGCCGATGATAGCGAATCTCCGCATCCATCTTCGCCAGCGGAATCCGCTTCAGTCCCTCATCCAGTCCCCAGTTGCCGCCGCGAATCATGATCGGCACACCGTTGACTGAGATGGTCAGCGTGTCCGTGCCCGGCACACTGTACGTAATCTTGCGCACGCCAAAGCTCACGTCCGTCACGTCGGAAATCTTCTTCCCATCTTTAACGCGCAAATGCAGCGTGTAGAGATTCGCATCGCCATAGCCATTCGGCCACCACAGCCGCGGCTTCGCCAGCCGCAGCGCCGGCGTATCGGCCGGCGTAAACTTCACCACCTGGCTCGAACGCGGCTCCAGCTCCACCTCGCGCTTGAAGGCAATCGCCTGCCCCGTCCCGTCGCTCGGCGCAATCGTTCCCTCCACCACGCTCTTCACCGGCTTGTCGGAAAGGTTCTCCACCGTCGTCTGCACCGTCACATCGCTCTTGTCGGTGCGTGGCAGCGGCAGGTCGGTCGTCACCAGCGGGCTGTCTACGCGCGCCGCACCGGTCGAGGTCAAATACACTTGCTGCCAGATGCCCGTGGCGCGATCGCGAATCGCCGGCAGCCAATCCCATCCAATCGTGCACAAAAACGTGGGCCCATCAATGGCGCTCTCGCCGCCGTTCTGCCCAATGCCGTCGCGCAGCGTATGCTCGTGGCTCACGCCCGGATGCGGCTGCGGACTCACGCGCACCGCCACCACCGCATGCTGGCCGGGCACAACGTCCTTCGTCACGTCAAACCGCCCGCGAATGAAAGCGCCCTTCGTTGTGCCCACCTGCGCACCGTTCACCCACACTTCGGCCGCGTAGTTAATGCCGTCGAAGTTCAGCCACACATGCCGGCCCTTGTACGCCTTCGGCACCAGCACTTCGGTGCGATACCAATACGCTGTCCGCGCCAGGCTCTCTGGAATCCTCTCCGGCCGGTTGTTTTCTCCGTACAGCGGCTCCGGGTAAACCTTGTTGTTCACCAGCGTCGTCAGCACCGTGCCCGGCACCGTTGCGGGATACCAACTGCGCGCCACATATCCCGCCGTCGAAATCTCCGCTCCCGTGCCGGTCACCTTGGCCACATCCTGCAACTGCCAGCCGGAAGCCAGCTCCACGCGCGCCGGCGCGGCAGCCCAGGCCAGCGGCAGCGCGCCCACCAACCCGGCAATCAACAACGGAAAACGGGAGAACCTGTGCATTGGCATACATACCTTCCAGAAATTCTTGAAACAGCGGCCGTAACTGGCCCGAACGCAACCCATCCTTTGTACCAGACCAAGGAAAGCCCGCCGTGTGACCGTTACCAAACGGCATTTTCCCAGGGATAGACCAATTTGCGCATGCTCTTGTTGTCGAGGGGGTAGTCCTGTGATAGGTTGATATAGGACTAATTCAGTCGCATATGATTCCTGCCGGTTTTCCGGGAGGAATCCGCACTCCAGACCGACCCGGAGCGCGATACGAACAAAAACAGGCGGCCCTGGTGGAAGACTTTTGGCGAAGCGCCACCAGGACCGCGCAACCGGCAACTGTGAGCTGACGGTTTCCCCTCAGCATACGCCATTTCCCCCGGCGTAGCTGCGGCAAATCGCCGCCATCCACCACAAGTGAGGAAGACCATGATGAGGCCTTTGCGCGGCCTGAGCAGGCGCGCGTGCTGTTCTCTGTTCGGCAACATCTCCGTGCGGCTGCTGCTGTTGTTCACCCCGGCGTTGGCCGCGGTTTCCGCCGCGCGCGCGCAGGAGCCGCCCTATTTCGTCACCTACTCCACCAACCTTGAAGAGCCCGGCAATCTCGAAGTCGCCTTCAAGGGCCTGGCCGCCTCCCCCAAGAACGCCAACGCCTTTATGAGCCACACCCTCGAGCTTGAATACGGCGCCACCGCCTGGTGGACCACCGAGCTTTACCTGCAGGGCCAGTCCACTTCCAACGACTCCACCATCTTCACCGGCTTCCGTTCGGAGAACCGCTTCCGCATTCTCCCCACCGAGCACTGGATCAATCCCGTCCTCTACGTCGAGTACGAGGACATCAACGAAGCCGACAAGAGCCTGCTCGAAATCGTTGGCCACGACAGCATCAGCGATCTGCAGCTAAACAACGCGCAGACCCGCCGCGAAAAAGAACGCGAAATCGAAGGCAAGCTCATCCTCTCCTCCAATGTGAAGGGCTGGAACATCTCCGAGAACTTCATCGCCGAAAAAGACATCTCCAACGAGCCGTGGGAATTCGGCTACGCCGTGGCCGCCAGCCGTCCGCTGGCATTGGTCGCGCGCAGCCGCGGTTGCCTCTTCTGCCGCCAAAACTTTACCGCCGGCGCGGAGCTCTATGGCGGCCTTGCCACCGCGCACGACTTCGGCACCGACGGCACCTCGCACTACGCCGGCCCCACCCTCGGCTTCAATCTGCCCAAGGGACCGACCATCAGCTTCTCTCCGCAGTTCGGGCTGAATGACAATAGCGTCGGCACGCTGTGGCGCTTCAAAGTCTCCTACGAAGTCCAGCAGTTCCGCGACTGGTTCCGCGGCTGGGGGAAGAAATGACGCCACGCCTCGCCACCCTCTCGCTCCTGCTGCTCTGTGGCTCGCTGCTCTGCGCCGCTGAAAGCGGCTGGCTGCGCAAAGTGCCCGATGCCGACCGCGCGCGTGTGAATCCCTACGCCGGCCAGGCAGAGGCCGCGGCCGCGGGCAAGCTGCTGTTTGAGGACAACTGCGCCCGCTGCCATGGCGACGACGCGCTCGGCAAGCATGGCCGCCCCAGCCTGCGCAGCGCGCGCATTGCGCAAGCCACTGACGGCGAGCTCGCCTGGATTCTCCGCAACGGCAGCACCTGGAAAGGCATGCCCTCGTGGAGCACCATGCCCGAGCCGCAGCGCTGGCAAATCATCGCCTACCTGCGCACGCTTCCCGCTGAACCCGCAGCACCCACCCGTTAATTCGAGGTCATCATCATGCGCACTCATCAAAATAAAAACATGCTGCGGGCTCTCGGATGGGTCCTGCTCGCATCGGCCTCGGTGGCCGCCGCGCTCACCGGCTGCGGCTCCGGCAAGGCGCCCGCCTTCCCTACCGAATCCGAATCCACTCCCGCCGCCGACTCCATCGGCGAGCGACTCTTCCTTGACACGCGTTTCGCCCAGTACTTCGCCACCCACATGACCGGCATCAACCAGCCGCTCTCCGCGGGCGATCCCGTCCTGGACACCGTTGAAAATGGCGACAACCCGCTGCCCGGCCCCTTCGCCAACCAGTCCATCAACTGCCGCTCCTGCCACTTCGTCACCGAGTTCCAGGGTGTGGAGCACGCCGGCAACCGCACCTATGCCGACTTCACCACCCGCAGCCCCATGCCGCGCGCCATTAGCGGCTTTGACCACACTCCGCGCAACGCCATGCAGATGGTCGGCTCGCTGCAATCCGGCGCGCAACTGCTGCACTTCGACGGCGAATTCGCCACCCCCGAGGCGCTGGTGATGGGCACGCTCACTGGCCGCAACTTCGGCTGGGATCCCACCCAATACGCCCAGGCCGTGGCCCACATCGCGCGCGTCATCCGCGAGGATGACGGCTCCGATTCGCTCGCCGCCGAACGCACCAACAGCCTCTCCTACGGCACGCTCTTCCTCGGCACCGACTCGCGCATCACCTCCGACCTCAAGCTGCCGGTATCGCAACACCTCGATGTCTCCAAAGCCACCGACCAGCAGATTATCGAACAGATCGCGCTCTGCATCTCCACCTACATGCACGACCTGCTCTTCCAGCAGGATGAGTACGGCCGCTACATCGGCTCGCCCTACGACAATTTCCTGCGCGTCAATCATCTGCCCATGCAGCCGCTGGCCGGCGAAACCAAAGCACACTACAACCAGCGCCTGCTTAGCCAGCTTGACTCGCTCAGCAGCCCCATCTACATCACCGCCAAAGACGGCTCCTTCCGCTATCACGACCAGAGCTACGCCTTCGGCGCACAGGAGCTGGCGGGGCTGAAGATTTTCCTCCGCATCGGCTCGGCCACTGGCGGCGACTCGCAGCACGCGGGCAACTGCGCGGCCTGCCACATGGCGCCGGACTTTACCGACTTCTCCTTCCACAACACCGGCGTCTCGCAGGATGAGTACGACGCGGTGTGGGGCTCTGGCGCGTTCGTGAATCTGCAAATTCCCACGCTCGCCCAGCGCAATGCCGACTTCAACGCCTACATGCCGGCCACCGCGCTGCATCCCACCGCGGTCGAGCGCTTCCGTCGCGCGGCCTCCGCGCTC
>DASVLI010000079.1:0-10512 GCA_036384955.1 Occallatibacter sp. | reverse complement strand
ACGCGGACCCGAACATGAAGGCGATGATGGGTTTGTTCTTCCACGAGTATCCGTGGCATACGGCGGTGTGCGGCGATATGGATTTGACAGGCCACCGCAAGCCGCAATCATACTACCGCGACATTCTTTGGAATGGCGGCGACCGCGTATATGCAACCGTTCGCCTTCCAGAGCCGGAGGGAAAGAAAATCGTGGCCGTGGGCTGGGCGATGTATCCGACGCTGCCGACGTGGAATTGGCCGGGTGAGGAAGGAAAGACGCTGACGGTGGAGGTGTACTCCGGCACGGAGCGAGTGCAGCTTTACCTGAACGGCAAACTAATCGGGGAAAGGCCAACGGGGCGCGAGCAGGAGTTCAAGGCAAGGTTCGAAGTGCCGTATGAACCGGGAACGCTGAAGGCCGTGGGGCTACGCGGTGGACATGCATCAGCGGAAGAAGTTTTGACGACGGCGGGTCCGGTAGCCGGTTTGCGTTTGAAGGCAGACCGGACGGTGATCAATGCGGATGGAGAGGATTTATCGTTTGTGACGGTGGAAGCGGTTGACGCGGCCGGCCTGCCGGATCTGCATGCTAACCAAGAAGTCGAATTTTCCATCAGCGGGCCAGGAACGATTGCGGCTGTGGGCAACGGAGACGGCGAAGATGCGGATTCGTATCAGGCTACGCACCGCAAGCTGTACGAGGGGCGCGCGCTGGTGGTGATTCGCACAACGCGGAAGGCGGGGGCGGTGACGTTGACGGCAGCCGCAGCGGGGTTAAGGGCAGGCACAGTGGCGATTGAGACAAAGTCCGCAGCGGCGGAGCCGGAGCTGAAATAGGAACGAGGCAGATCTGTTTTGCAAAATGTGAAAAGCCCGCTCGGTGAGCGGGCTTTTTGCGAAACTTTGGTTGGTAGCGCTACCGGGAATCGAACCCGGGTTTTAAGATTGAGAATCTCACGTCCTAACCCCTAGACGATAGCGCCACACAAGCGGGAGTGCCTGCTAAAAGGCACTTCATTACTGTAACAAAAATCGGGTTGGCTGCCAAAGGCGGCGGCAGATGGCTTGGATCGATTCCGCGGCCTGAAGGCTTCTGCTGCCTCCGGTGCAATGCAGATGCTTATTCCGCGTCTGCGAGATGCCGAGTCTGCACCGGCTAGATGCCCAGCTTTTTAACTTCCTCGTTGTAGTACTTGCGGTAGAGGATCTCCCACTCCTGGGAGCCTTCGAGGATGATCTTGCGCTGGTTGGCGATTTTGAGGCGGGCAGCGGTGTCGATGCGGCCCTCTTCCTCGAGGAGATCTTCGAGGGCTTTGCGCGCTTCCTGGCGAATGGTGTTGCGATCTTCAAAGAAGCCGACCTCGTCGATTTCAGCCAGGGTGTCGGCAACGGTGTGGGCGAGCTTATTGAGCTTGTCGCGGCTGATTCTCATAGCACCGCCTTGTACTTGCGGGCCAGCTCGTTCTTGACCTTCTTAAACATCTCGGCATACTGCGCGCCAGACTTGCGCATCTCGTCGGAGTAGGCGTCGAGGATGACGCGTACTTCTTCGTTGATGCGGTCTTCGAGCGACAGCTCCTCGACGAGGCCATGTGTCACACGTTCCTCTGTCCCCTTGAGGTTAGAGGTGGTGATCAATTTGACGTCAACAAGGTGCTTGACCGTTCGGCGGGCTAGATACCCAATATATTCGCGCGAAAAAATCATGGGCTGACAATCAAAGATACAGCATGGCACCCATGGGTGTACATCGGCGAGCGGAATGCCAGTGAAACAGCCTAAAAAGCCGCGTGGACACGGACGGTGGCGGAGGCTCCGGAGGGCGGCAGGCTGACGGCAAGCTGTTGCGCGGTGCGGCGGACGGGGCCGGCGGACGGGGCGGCGGATTCGAGCTCCCAGAGCAGGCGTGCGCCAGGGGCAGCGACGGCGAAGGCGTAGGGAACGCGCACAATGCAGAGCGAACCAGGGCCGGCGACGAGGGCAAAACCAGTGGCAGGCTCGCTGCGGAGGGATTCCGCACCGGGAAGGTCCGGTATAAGGCGGGCTTTGCAGGTGAGGAGGGCGCCGGGAGGGGCGGAATCGGCGGCGATTTGGACGGTGTACGAGCCTGAGACACTTGAGGGCCCGGCGACGAGGGCATCAGACTCCAGTAACAGGCAGAGCAGCACTAAAGGAGTAGCAATGTGGTGCATTGGGTCTCCTCCACATTGGTTATCGACAGGGATCGATGTGGAAATCAGAGGAGACCCGGATAAAACCCGTGAAGACCCAAACTAGGCGTCACGTGACGTAGGTGACGGCACCTTCAGGCGCGGTGGGGGCACGTTTTGGCGTTGATGCAGGAGTCGGCGATGCGGAGCCGCTCTACCGGGCGGCCGGCGACGAGATGCTCGCGGACGATTTCCTCGGCGTCGGAGGGCTGCACGTTGCCGTACCAGACGGCCTCCGGGTAGACGACGACGGTGGGGCCGTGCTCGCACTGGTCCAGGCAGCCGGACTTGTTGACGCGAACCACATTACCGGCAAGGCCGGCGGTTTTGGCGGCCTGCTGCAGCGCGGTGTGGACGGGGCTGGTTCCGTCGGCAGTGCAGCTGGGGCGCGGCGCACCGGCGGGGCGAACATTGGTGCAGACGAAGACATGACGCTCGAAAACGGGCAAGAAACGTACCTCCTGCAAACAGACTAACCTGCGGCCACCGGCGAGGGCTTTTCAACAGACGGGTGCACGATTGCACTGTCCTGCCCGGCTGCATCTGAGAGAATGTTGGCTTGACGATGACGACTGAGAACCTGAACCTGCTGAAAGACGACATGGTGGCCTTCATTGAAGGGCACGGGATGCGGCGCCTGCCGGGCTACGTGACCGAGGAGATTCCTTCGGTGCTGTGGGAGGGCGAGGGCGACCCCGACGCGTGGAAAGATTTTGTGGAGATGGCCAAGCACGTGGGTGCGCCGTTCATCACCTTCAGCGAGATGACGCTGGAACGCGCGGAGCTGGATGCGCTGATCGAAGAGGCGGGAGAGATGAACTTTCCCGACGAAGAGTCCAGCGAACTGGTGGAAGCGCAATGGCTGCGCAAGTACGCTGACATGGTGGGCTATATCCAGCTGGGGTTTGTGTACCAGGGCATTGCGTTTTTGCATGAGACGACGACCGACTGGTACGAACGGTTCCAGGCACTGGTCGAAGATGTCGAGAGCTTCCACGACATTGTGATCGACGATCCCGAGCGGCACAACGAGGACGAGTAGTCGCGGTGGGAACGACAGGCTCGGCGCAGGCGAGTTCCAGGCGCAGGCCGATTCGCCAGCGCTGGGTGTTTGCGCCCGCGCACACGGCTGAGGCCGAGGCACTGGCCGCAGCGGCACGGCTGCCGCAGGTTCTGGCTGAGCTGCTGGCAGCGCGCGGCATAACGCAGGCCGACGAAGCATTTGTTTATCTGAATCCCGACACAACCCAACTGCACGATCCGATGCTGATGCTGGGTATGGCAGCGGCAGTGGAGCGCGTTGAGCGCGCCATTGCGGCGCGCGAGCCTGTGCTTCTTTACGGCGACTACGACGTGGACGGCACCACGGCCGTGGTGCTGCTGAAGACAGCCATCGAGATGCTGGGCGGAGTGGTGCGGTTCCACGTGCCGCATCGGCTGCGCGAAGGATACGGGTTGCAATCGAGCGTGCTGGAGACGGCCTATGCCGACGGCGCGCGGCTGGTGATTACGGTGGATACGGGCATGCGCGCGTTTACCGAAGCGGATACGGCGCGCAAGCTGGGCCTGGACCTGATCATCACCGACCACCATTTGCCGGAAGCGCATGAGAAGGTGCCGGATGCGCTGGCGATTCTGAATCCCAACCAGCCGGGCTGTGCGTATCCGGAGAAGGCGCTGTGCGGCGCGGCGATCGCCATGAAGCTTGGGCAAGCGCTGCTGGAGCGGCGCAACGCCGTTCGTACGCGCGAGAAGACGCTGCCGAGTTTTTTGAAGATGGCGGCGATTGCAACGATTGCCGATGCGGTTCCGCTGCGCGGCGAGAATCGTGTGATTGCATCGCTGGGGTTGCGCGAGCTGAGCCGGCCAGTGGGTACGGGATTGCGCGAACTGTTTGCGGCGGCGGCGCTGGACCCGGCGGCGAAGGCGATTACGGGATTCGATGTGGCTTTTCGGCTGGCGCCGCGCATCAACGCGGCGGGACGCATGGATGTGGCCAGCGAAGTGATCGAGCTGTTCACCACGCGCGATGCACCGCGTGCGCGCGAGCTGGCGCAGAAGCTGGAGAGGCTGAATCGCGAGCGGCGCGACACGGAAGCCTTCGCGCTGCGCACGATTGAAGAGCGGCTGGAGACGGATGCGGCGCTGGCAGCCGAGCGGTTGCTGGTAGTGGATGGAGCGGGCTGGCATCGCGGCGTGATTGGGATTCTGGCCTCGCGCGTGGTGGAGCGCACCGCCAAGCCGGCGATTGTGGTGAGCGTGGAAGACGGCGTGGCGCATGGGTCGGGCCGGTCGGTGGATGGGTTTCACTTGCTGAATGCACTGGAGAGTTGTGCGGAGCTGTTTACGCGCTTTGGCGGACATGCCTTTGCAGTGGGATTCGCGATGCCGGAGGAGAAGCTGGCGGAGTTGAAGCAGCGGCTGAGCGCATACGCGGAACAGCACCTGGCAGCGCGCGAACCGGAGAAGCTGCTGCATATTCATGCCGAGCTGCCGCTGGACCGCATTACGCCGGTGCTGGCCGGGTGGCTGCGCAAGCTGGAGCCCCTGGGCCATGGAAATCCAGAGCCGATGTTCGTGGCGCGCAAGGTGCGGCTGGTGGGTCCGGTGCGGCTGATGAAGGAACGGCACATTCGGTTGGAACTGGTGCAGGAGAGCGCAGTACCGAGTTCGCTTTCAGGCGCGGGCATGCGCGCAGTGGGCTGGGATATGGCGTGGCGCGCACAGGAGCTGGGATTGCGCGAGGGCAGCGTGGTGGATATTGCGTACCGGCTGCGCGAGAACGACCATCCCGAGTTTGGCGGGATTGAGGCGGAGATTGCGGGGATTGCATTGCACGAGTCGGCGGAACAGGGCTGAGACTCAAGCGCGCAAGGAAGAAGGCCCACGGCAAGCCGTGGGCCTTTGTGTTGGGTTCAGCGATTAGTGGCGATCCCGTCCGTGCGGCTCCGGGCGACTCTGCGGACGGGGCTGCTGCACGCGCTCGCCGCCGCGCGGGTTGCCACGGGGCTGCGCCTGCGGCTGGCTCATGGGCCGCCCCTGGTTGCCGCGGGGTTGTGCCTGCGGCTGGACCGGAGGCCGTCCCTGATTGCGGGGAGCAGGCTGGTAGCTGCGCGGCTGGTTCGACGGGCCGCGGCCACCGTTGGGCTGACCATTGCCGGGCTGGGCAGTCATCGGCCGCTCCGTGGCCATGGTGTGCGGCTGGCCGTTGTTGCTCTTGTAGTAGGCGGAGCGGTCGTTGCGGGCCGCCTGCATGTGCTGCGTCTGGGACTGCGTGGGCTGCATGCGCTGATCGCGCGGCAGGGCGCGCTCCTGTGCGCCGGGGCGATGGTCGATGCCACCGGGGCCGCCATTAAAGGCAACATGGCGATCATTGCGAATGGTGTTGCGCTCAACAACGGTGCGGTCTACATAGACGTTGCGGACGTGCACATTGTCGACGCGAACGACTGCGGTGTTGTAGGCGAAGTTGTGGCCGCGCCAAGCGCCGCCGACGAAGCCGACACCCATGTACCCGAAGCCGTAGTTAATTCCGCCGTAGTAGCCGACGTGACGGCCCCAGTAGCCGGTGTGCCAGATGTACATGTTGCTGGACCAGCCCCAGTAGCCGGGGGTCCAGAGCGCGCCAACGTAGGGAGCGGGCACCCATGCGCCGGGAACCCAGTAGTAGCCGTCGGGACCGTAGGCCCAGTAGCCGGGCGTCCACATCCAGCCTGGCTGCGGGCAAGGCGGCTGCACGTAGACGGGCAGCGCCGGCGGCGCGATGGCGACGCTGATGAGCACACCCGCGCTGGAGACAGCGGGGACAGCGCAGAGGGCGAGCGCGAGGAAAAGTGCTCGGGCTGAACGAAGCAGTTTCATTGGAAGCCTCCTGATTTCGTGCGGCCGGTTTCATGGTGCATTCTACGGACCGGCTCGCGTGAACTACTGGATTGGAACCCAGCGGGCACGGAGAAGTTGCATGAAGAGGGAGAGAAATGTGGGAGCGAAATTGCTAAGGCAATGATTCCAAAGAAGCGGTAAAGAGGAACGGGCGGATCGTTGAGATCCGCCCGACGGAAGCTGCTGAAACGCGTTGTCTAGTAGCGAATGCTGAGGCCCATGCCGAAGACCGAACGCGCCTTGAGGTCGACCGGGATGAGCACGTAAGGAGGATCGGCAACGCCCGTGGCAACGGCGGTAGTGCCGATTTTGCCCGCCACCTGGCCGACACCTATATCGAAGGCGAAGTGCGGATTGTCCTTCTGGGTCACGCGGACAGCATAGTCGAGCGTGGTGGGCAGGTGCGCGCGGCTGCCAGGCGGGTACATGACCGCGTCAAGATTCTTGGCAGTGGGCGGCTCCTGCGTAAAGCCGGCAGCGGGAACGATGGCGGTGTGGAAGGGACCGGGCAGCGGAATACCCAGGCCGCCGAAGAGACGGCCGCCAAAGCGAGTGGCCTGTCCGCCGAGGCCGAAGATGGAGGCGTTGGTGAACTTGAGGCCGAAATTGAGCAGCAAGGGCAACGGCGGATGCAGCCAGGTCTTGGTGGCCACTACATACACGTCGCCGTTGGTGTAGGACTTGAGCGTGCCAGTGAAGAGTTCATCGAGAGCGCCGGAGACGAACTTGTCGCCGGTGCGGACCACGAAACCGACACCGAGGCCAGGCGCGAGCTTGCCGAGCTGACCGTCTGCAAGGATGGCGGCCTTGCCATGCACGATGTTCATGCCGGAGTAGTGCCAGAGCTCGCTAAACAAGGGGCTGTTGCCTTCGGTGTGCACGCTGCGGGTGTAGCCGATTTCGGCGCGATTCGCGAAGCCCTCGGTAACGCTGAAGGTGTGGATGTTGCCGATGACCGCATCCGCATTGACGAAGTGGTAGCCGACGGCAGGGTGCGAAAAGAACTTGCCCTTCTCGGCATAGACCACATACGCCGTGGGCGTAATGAAACCGCCGGTCTGCCCCTCAAGGGTTAGGTTCTGTGCAGGCAGTCTTGTGACAGACAGCAGTGAAGCCACGCAGGATGCTGCGAGGCCCAATTTGAGGAGGGTGCGATTCACTTCTTTCTTGCTCCTTGCATGGACCGCTTGGATTTTAGGCGGCATTGTGATTGAGAACCCATGTTTGTATCACATCAACGATTGCGCCGTCAGTAGGCAACCTCACTCGAAAAGGGAGTGTTAGACTCTCGCCATGCCGCGGGGATTGTTTATTACGCTCGAAGGGTTGGACGGGTCGGGCAAGACGACGCAGATTCAGCGGCTTGCGGCATGGATGCGCAAGCGGAAGATAGAGCCGGTGGTGACGCGCCAGCCGGGCGGTACGGAAACTGGGGACCGCATCCGGGCGCTGCTGCTGGACTCTGGCACGACGGCGATTGCGCCGATGGCGGAGCTGGCGTTGATGTTTGCCGACCGTGCGCAGGCCATTGCAGAAGTGATTGAGCCGGCGCTGGCGTCAGGGCGTACGGTGCTGTGCGACCGGTTTACGGACTCGACCGAGGCCTACCAGGGCGGCGGGCGCGAGCTGGGCTCAGAGGTTGTGGCCGGAATGCACAAGCTGGTTTGCGGAGGGCTACAGCCGGACCTGACACTGCTGCTTTTACCGAGTCTGGGAGCGAGCCTGGCACGGGCGCGGCGGCGCAACGAGCGCACAACGCGTGAGGCGGGAACGGACGAGAACCGCTTTGAGCAGGAGCAGGACGCCTTCTACAAACGCGTGTGGATGAAGTACCGCGAGATTGCGGCGCGCGAGCCGGAGCGCGTGGTGCTGATCGAGGGCAATCTGAGCATTGAAGAAGTGCACGAGCAGATTGTGGAAGCGGTGACGGAGAGAATGATTGGCGAGCACGCGCCCGAGCCGTAACCAGGATCAGGCGATGCTGCGACTTTCCATCTCCTCGACTGCAACGCGCGGCTTGCCCACAGAAGCGCCAACTGTAAGCTGGTCGCGGCCATTCTGCTTGCTTTCGTAAAGCGCCTGATCGGCGGCCTGAATCAGAGACTCCATGGTCGCCTCATACCCACTGGGGATTGTGGCGGCGCCGACGCTCACCGAAAGGCGCTCGAGTGGTGAGCCGGGATGGGCAATCTCCAGCTTCGCGATGACATCGCGGATCTTGGCGCCCACGCGCACCGCGCCGTCGGTATCGGTAGCGGGCAGGATGATGGCAAACTCCTCGCCGCCTACGCGTGCCGGAGTATCCGTGGCGCGCGAGGCCGCCGAACGCAGGGCATGCGCGACGGTTTGCAGGCAGCGGTCGCCAGCGGGATGGCCGAGCACGTCGTTGAAGTTCTTGAAGTGATCGACATCGATAATCAGCAGCGAGAGCGGCACCTCGGTACGGGCTTTGCGCGAGAGCTCGATGCCCAGCAATTGATTGAAGGAACGTCGATTGGCCAGGCCGGTGAGCTCGTCCTTCCAGGCCAGGTCGACAAGCTTGCTGTTTTCGCGGGCCATGGCGGCGCGCTCCGTGCTCCAGGCCAGCTCCATTTCCATTTGCGAGGAGATGTCGCGCACGGTAGCGACGTAGCCCTCGACGCGGCCTTTCTCGTGGCGGCGATAGCCGGTTGCGGTGGCCTCGACCCAGCGATAGCTGCCGTCTTTGCAGAGCATGCGGTAGCGGGCGGTGGCGCGTTCCTCGCCGCTCTCGACGCGAATCTGCAAAGACTCGATCAGATCCTGATCCTTTGGGTGGATGGGCCCGTGCGGCCCGTAATGCAGGAATTCCCGTTCCGTCCAGCCGGAGACCTTGAGCGCCGACGGAGAGACAAAGTTGCGCGGGTCAGTAAGACTGGCCTGGATGACGATGTCGTCGGCGTGCTTGAGCAGAGTGGTGTAGATGTTCTGCGCTTCCGTCTCGGCAAGCTGTGCGCGGCGGCGCTCGTCAAGCAGCGCGCCCACGGGCAGAGCGACGGCAACCACGGCCATGATGAATATCTGGAAGACGAAGACGTAAATGTCGCGCGTGGGATTGGGAATGAGCATGATGGGCCCATGCCCGAGTTCGGTGAGCCAGCCGCCGATCAAGGTAACGAGCAGAATCACGATGGCAGCGCCTTCGGTTCCCAGAGCCATCACGAAACCGATGAGCGGCGGAAAGACAAGGAAGAGCAGCGGGAGCTGCGACTGAGAGAAGACGACAACCGCAGTCAACGAGAAGGAGAACGTCCAGAAGAGGGCGACGCGGGTGTGTCGGCGAATGCGGCCGAAGGAACGGGCACGGCCGGACGTGATAAGCAGCGCAAAAGGAAACAGGCTCATCAGGCCCAGCATGTCGGCCTGGGCAACGCGGAGCCACGTTTCCAGCAGCGGAGTTCCCTGCACGCCCGCGATGGCGTGCACGGAAAGTTCTGCGCTGCCGGCGGTGACGATGAGAGTGACGACGATGAAGCGGACAACGTTCCAGACGGACTTCAGGTCTTCAAACGAGGCAATGGAGAAGGAAAGAATGTAGCAGGTGCACCAAAGCTGAATCGCGCAGACGACTGCCAGCCAGACAGCGTCCCAGGGCGGCATTGGAAGCAACAAGGCGGCGGCTAGAAATCCCACGGCACAGGCCAGCGTTAGCCGGAGACGGTTCTGCTTTTCGCGCCATACCGGCAGCGCAATGGCCAGCGCGATGGCGTTGCAGGGCCAAAGGTCGAGAAAGGCCCGCGGGCCGCCAAACCAGCGGAGACTAATCCAGACACTGGCAGCGACACCAAGGAAAAGCGCCACCGGACGAAGCCAAGGCGAACGACGAATAGAAGACTGCGACAACTCAGAAACCACAATCAAAGCCTTAAGAACTGCTTTTATGAGTTTGCCCCAGTTAAGCGATTGTGGAAATCCCTCATCGGTGCAGGGTACCGAATTACGTTACCAACCAGATACCTTTGGCCGGGAAGAGCGGGCGCGGGCGGCCGGTTGCAGCCCCTGAGCGACATTTCTCTGTATTTCGGTACAATAGAAAGAGACATGCGGACGGCTCAACGGCAACGCGGTTCACTGGTCTGGCTGGCGATTCTGACAATCGCCGCGGTCGGTGTGGTTCGCGCCGAGGGGAGCTGGCCGGGGCCGGGGCCGGCGCCGTACACGCAATCGATGCTGCGCTTTCTGGCCTCGCATCAGGATTCGGATGCCATTGCCGCAGCGGTTCCTGGCGTTCTGGAGCGGTGGTCGGCTGGCTTCGCGGCCCGCGCGCAGCGTTCGGCCTCGCTGCATCAAGGCGCTGATCTCTGGTCGGTGATGCTGCCGGTGGTTTTCGTCGGGCTTGCCGCGCCCATCAATCTCTACGGCCGCGTGATTCAAACCTCGCCGAAACGCGTTGCCTTCGCACAATTCCTTCCCTCCTGCTT
>DASVLI010000078.1:0-5142 GCA_036384955.1 Occallatibacter sp. | reverse complement strand
CAGGGCAAAGCCGCTGCCGTCGAGCTCACCTATGGTCGCGGCCGTGTCGTCCTGTTCGGCTTCAAGCCCCAGTTCCGCGCCCAGGCCCATGCCACCTACAAGTACCTCTTCAACCAGCTCTACGTTTTTGATCGTCCTGCCCTGCCCGAAGAGCCTTCCGAATCGGCCAGAGCCAAAGCCGACGACAAGCCCGCCAAGCCCGCTCAAACCAAGCCCGGCGCCAACGACGACGATGATGATTGGTAGCTCCACCAGCGATAAAAAGGGCAACATCAACATGCCTGCAATCTAGATTCGTTCAGTTCCATGACAGGCTGTGCGCGTTGTCTCTGCAAATTCTTGACACGGCAGCGCGCACAGCAGGAATGCATCACACTTCGTCAATCGCACGCGCCGCCGCGTCAATCGCATCGGCAATCTTCCTCGTCTGCTCGGCGGTCAGCCCGCCACGCCGCATGCGCATCTTCATCGCCATGCGCAAATTCATCACCGCGCGCTCAATCTGCGGCACGCGCTCGCGTCCAAACATGCGCCCAGCCTCTTCCATCCGGCCGAAGATCGCCTTCACCGTGCCGTCGTTTTCTTTCAGGTGAACCTTGCCGGCCTCGGTGGCTGCGTACAGCTTCTTCGCGCCCGTGGTTTCGGTCACCTCCGCAAGACCCTCTTCCTCCAGCAGCGTCAGCGTTGGGTAAACCACACCCGGGCTCGGCGCGTATCCGCCTGAAAGCCGCTCCTCAATCGCTTTGATCAGCTCATAGCCATAGCTTGGCTTCTCCATCAGCAATTGCAGAATCACCAGCTTCAGTTGTCCGTTGTCGAACATCCGTTCCCGGCCGCCAAATCCGCGTCCGCGCCAACCTTCCCAACGCTCGCCGCGGCCCCAGCCCCCATGCAGATGCCGCTCCTCGCCGCGCCCGCATGCCTCTTGCCCAGGACGCTCATCGCCCCGCCCGCGTTGTGCCTGGCGGTCGAACTCACGCCCTATTCCTCGAAATTGTCCAAACATATTCTTCAGTCCTCCGACCTATCAAGATATATCTTACGATATATCGAAACCGAATCGCCGTCAACCCCACTTCCGCGCCCTCTCTTCCTTCTCCCGCTCTACATGACAGATTCGTCACCGCGCATCCGCCGCCGATTGACTACACTCAAATCAGCGCAAATGCGCTGCCCAGTTCCGTTTCCAGGCTGTCTTTTCTTCGCGTTACACCACTGAACGGACTATGAAAAGCCATCTTTCTTTCCTTCGCCGCTCTCTTTTGCATCGCCACGGTCGCATTGCTCTCTTTGTCCTGGCGCTCTTTGCCGTTGCCGCTCCCGCCCTCTCGGCGCAAACCCTCAAATACACCCGCAAGCCCGACCCCCAAAACGGCAGTCGCCTCTATCACGAGGGCTGCATCGTCTGCCATGGCGAAACCGGCCGCGGCGCGCCCATGGACTCCACCCAGTTCAAGCGTCCCGGCACCTTCCCCGACTTCACCGCCTGCAGCCAGACCACGCCCGAGCCCAACGCCAACTGGAAGGCCGTCATCAAGCACGGTGGCCCCTCGCGCGGCTTTTCCACCATCATGCCGGCCTTCGGAGACTTGCTCTCCGACAATCAAATCGACGACCTGATCGCTTATCTACGCGGCTACTGCAGCAATCCCCACTGGCCCCGCGGCGAACTCAATCTGCCCCGCGCCATCGCCACGGAAAAGGCCTTCCCCGAGAACGAACTCGTCCTCACTTCGGCGGTCAACGCCAGCGGCGCGCCAGGCTTCACCGTCGACGTCATCCACGAGCAGAGCTTCGGCAAAAAAAGCCAGCTTGAAATCGACGTCCCCATTACCGCGCAGGACGTGAACCACGCCTGGGACAGCCACATCGGCGACATCACCTTCGGCTGGAAGCAGGTCGTCTTCTCCAATCTCCACACCGGCTCCATCCTTGCCGTGCAGGGCGGCGTCATTCCACCCACCGGCACCCAGCGCCTGGGCGGCGCCGGCACTACCACCTTTGAGCCCTTCCTCTCCTTCGACCAGCTCTTCACCTCCAACACCTGGGTCCAGTTCCAGATGGGCGCCGAGCTGCCCCATGACACCAAAAAAGCCCCGCAAAACATCTACTGGCGCACCGCGCTCGGCCAAACCCTCGCCGCCGACAACCGCCTCGGCCGCCAATGGTCGCCCATGGTCGAGTTCCTCGCCAGCCGCGACCTGGAAGACGGCGCTAAAACCAACTGGGACGTAATGCCGGAAATGCAGGTCACCATCAGCCGCCGCCAGCACATCCGAGCCAACATCGGCGTCCGCGCGCCCTTCACAAATACGGCCGATCGCTCCCCCGAAGTCGATTTTTATCTCCTTTGGGACTGGGCAGACGGTAAATTCTGGGAAGGATGGAAATGACTCGACGCTTGCCCCTGTTCGCAACCGCTGCCGCCGCGCTCGCCCTCACCCTCGTCCTGCCCCGCATTCCCGGTGTGCAGGCCGCGCAGTCCAACCCGCCGGATATGTTCCGCACCTCCGACCGCTGCGTCGCCTGCCACAACGGCATGAAGACCAGCAAAGGCGAGGACATCTCCATCGGCTTTGAGTGGCGTGCCAGCATCATGGCCAACTCCGCGCGTGATCCCTACTGGCAAGGAAGCGTGCGCCGCGAAACCCTCGATCACCCCGAGTCCTCCGCGGCCATCCAGAACGAGTGCTCCATCTGCCACATGCCCATGCAGCACCTGGTGGATAAAACGCAGAACCGCGAAACAGCCGTCCTCTCCCGTTTTCCGCTCAAGCTCGATAGCAAAAACGACGCGGCCGCTGCCGACGGCGTCTCCTGCACCGTCTGCCATCAAATCAAGGCCGACGGCCTCGGCACACCCGCCACCTATGTCGGCAACGTCGTCATCGCCGGCCCCACCGAGCCAACCCGTCTGGTCTACGGCCCCTACAATATCGACGCTGCCCACGTCACGCTCATGCACTCCTCCACCGCCGGCTATACGCCGGTGCAGGCCGCGCACATTCGCGACGCCGGCCTCTGCGGCTCCTGCCACACTCTCTACACCAAGGCCCTCGGACCCGGCGGCAAAGAGATTGGCCAGCTCCCCGAGCAGATGGTTTACCTCGAGTGGCTGCACTCCAGCTATCGCGAAACCCAAACCTGCCAGCAGTGCCACATGACGCCCGTCGACGAGCCCGTCAAGGTGGCCTCGCTCTTCGGCGTCCCGCGCGACGGCGTCCATCGCCACACCTTCGTCGGCGCCAACTTCGTCATGGAAGGCATGCTTGACACCCATCGCGACGAACTCGCCGTCACGGCCCAGCCGGCCGACTTCGCCAAGGCCACCCTGCGCACGCGCGCCTTCCTGCAATCGCAGGCCGCGGCCGTCACCGTCACTGCGCCGCACCTCGACGCCGGCAGCCTCGTCTTCGCCGTCAAGGTCGACAACCTCACCGGCCATAAGCTGCCCACCGCTTACCCTTCGCGCCGCGCCTGGCTGCACGTCGTCGTCACAGATGCGGCCGGCAAAGTCGTCTTCGAGTCCGGCAAGCTCAACGCTGACGGCTCCATCGTCGGCAACCTGAACGACTCCGACGCCAAAAAATTCTCACCCTACTACACGCGCATCACCGCGCCCGGCCAGGTCCAGATCTTCGAGCCCATCCTCGGTGATCTCGAAGGCCACGTCACCACCGGCCTCATCACCGCCACCCAGTATTTAAAAGACAGCCGCATTCTGCCCAACGGCTTCGACAAGGCCACCGCCTCGGCAGACATCGCCGTGCGCGGCGCTGCGGCCACTGACCCTGAGTTCACCGCCGGCTCCGCCACCACGCACTACGCCGTTCCCGTCGCTGGGGGCCCGTTCCACGTCACGGCAGAGCTGATGTATCAGCCCATCGGCTTCCGCTGGGCGCACAATCTCGGCGACTACCAGGCCGACGAGCCGCAGCGCTTCGTCCGCTACTACACCCAGGCCTCAGCCAACTCCGCCATCGTCCTGGCCCACGCCGACGCCGCCAGCCAATAACCGCGCCGCATCTTTCCACCAATTCGGGCGCCCCCGGTCGGAGTGAAGGTCTCGATTTTGAGACCTGGAATTAGATGGCCAAAGGGCCACGAACATGGATGCCCCATCCTTGCGCAGCAAGGGTGGGAAAGCACTGCACTTCCCCAACCCCCGTCACCGCAATTTCACACCCCAACCCGCAACCTTCTGCAACCTCCTCCGCACGCTGCTCATCTCAACACTTAAACAGGAGAAGAAATCATGCCCACAGTTTCAGGCCGTGCCATGCAGGTGTCCGCCCCCGGCGGAGAGTTTGAACTTGTTCAGAAAGAATTCCCCGAGCCCGGCCCGGGTCAGGTGCGCATTCGCGTCCAGGCCTGCGGCGTTTGCCACTCGGATTCGCTCACCAAACTTGGTTATTGGCCCGGCATTCAGTACCCGCGCGTCCCCGGCCACGAAGTTGCCGGCATTGTCGACGCCGTTGGCCCCGATGTTCCTCTCTTCAAGCCCGGCCAGAGTGTCGGTCTCGGCTGGCACGGCGGCCACTGCAACTTCTGCGAGCCCTGCCGCCGCGGCGACTTCGTCCTCTGCCAGAACGGTCCCGTCTCCGGCATCAACTTTGACGGTGGCTATGCCGACTACGTAATCGCTCCCGCCAACGCTCTCGCGATCATGCCCGAAGGAATCACGCCCACGGACGCGGCGCCGCTGCTCTGCGCCGGCATCACCACCTTCAACGCTCTGCGCAATGCCGGCGCGCGCCCCGGAGACACAGTCGCCATCCTCGGCATCGGTGGACTCGGCCACCTCGCCATTCAGTACGCGGTCAAAAGCGGCTTCCGCACCGTCGCCATCGCCCGCGGAGCAGACAAGGGACCGCTCGCCACGCAACTTGGCGCGCACCTCTACATCGACTCCACCGCGCAGGATCCCGCGGCCGAACTCAAAAAACTCGGCGGCGCAAAAATCATTCTCTCCACCATCACCAGCGGCAAGGCTCTTGAGTGGGTCCTCGATGGACTCGCCCCCACCGGCAAATTCATCGTCGTCGGCGCGCCCGACGGCCCCATCGTCATCAACGCGTTCCCGCTGCTGCTCGGCCGCCGCACCGTGGCCGGCTGGCCCTCCGGCACCGGCATGGACTCCGA
>DASVLI010000077.1:0-46220 GCA_036384955.1 Occallatibacter sp. | reverse complement strand
TTGTTGCCCTGCGGCGGATAGACCGTGAGCGTGGGCCGCGCAACATTCTCGATATGGAGGAATGGCTTGCCTGCGACGAGGCTCCTGTCGTCTGTTCTGAGGACCTCGGGACCTGCGGGCCGCCTTGCATCCGGCGCAGCTCCGGGCCAGATTGGAATCTGGCTATGCCCTGCAGCAGGCTGCCACACGTTTTGCGCATGAGCCAGGCATCCAGCGCAAATAAAAAGGAACGGCAAGAGTAGCTTCATCATGTGAGCGGGTCCAGAATCAGGTTGCACTGACTCAGTGTCGAGTGTGTCTTATCCCAAAAACATTCCGGCAATGGAAGCCGAGATGAGATTGGCCATGGTTCCGGCCAGCATGGCGCGGATGCCGAGTTTGGCCAGGTCGTTGCGTCGCTCGGGCACCAGCGCGCCAATGCCGCCAATCTGCATGCCGATGGAGCCGAGGTTGGCGAAGCCGCACAGCGCGAACGTTGCGATGGTGAACGAGCGCGGATCGATGGCGGCCTTATGTGTGCCCAGCGCAATGTAAGCGATGACTTCGTTGAGCGCCATGCGCGTGCCCAGCAGGTTGCCGATCAGGCCGCAGTCGTGCCACGGCACGCCGATAAGCCATGCCACGGGCGCAAACACGTAGCCCAGAATTTCGCCCAGGCTGCCCGGCACCCAGCCGAAGCCGGCATGCATGTGCGTCCAGCCCAGCAGGCCGTCGAGCAGCGCCACCAACGCGAGAAAACTGATGAGCATGATGGCGACGTTCATGGCCAGCTTGCCGCCGTCGATGGTGCCGCGGGCAATCGCTCCGATAAGGTTCTCGTCCTTGTGCTCTTCGTTTTCGGGGATGATGACCTTGCCTTCGGTGGCGGGCGTTTCGGTTTCCGGGACGAGCATTTTGGCCATCAGAATGGTTCCCGGCGAGGTCATGATGACGGCGGAAAGCAGATGACGCGCCTCAATGCCCTGCGAGATGTACATCGCCATGATGCCGCCCGAGACGTGGGCCATGCCGCTGGTCATAATGGTCATCAGCTCGGAGCGCGTGGCCTTGGCCAGGAAGGGGCGAATGGTGAGCGGCGCCTCGGTTTGGCCCATGAAGATGGAGGCCGCGACGTTCATCGATTCCGCGCCGGAGATGCGCATGGTTTTGAGCATCACCCAGGCCATGCCGCGAATCACGATTTGCATCACACCGATGTGATAAAGCACTGCGAAAAATGCGGAGATGAAGATGATGGTGGGCAGCACCTGAAAGGCGAAGATGGAGCCGAGCGAAGTGTTAGGCGTGCCCAGCGCGCCGAACAGCACCTTGGTGCCGGCCGCGGTGCAGCCGAGCATCGCGTTGACCACATTGCCGGCCCAGGTCATCGCCTCCTGCCCAAAGCTGAAGCGCAGCACAAAAAAGGCAAAGAGCAACTGCAGGCTCAGGCCCCACGCCACGGTGCGCCAGCGGATGCGTCTACGGTCTGTGGAGCCTAACCACGCCGCCAGAAGGACGGCAAGAATGCCCAGCAATCCAGTAAAACGATCCAATGTGCGCTCCTTGAAATACAGCCGACAGCTTACAGCTTTCAGCCATCAGCTGAGTCGTGCCTTGTCCACATCGGTGGCTACATTTGAAAGCCGGGCGCGATGAGCTGTCGGCTGAAAGCTGAGAGCTAGAAGCTGTTTTTCCTACCTTACCGCATCGTGCAGGTACTGCTCTGCGTTGTCGCGCGTGATGACGTTGAAGACCAGCGGCACCGCAGCGGGCGGTTTTTCGGTGAATTGAATGGCCGGCTTCAGCAGCGCTTCAGCTTCGGCAAGCATTGCGGCGTTGGTGGCATAGAGCGTGGCCAGCTGTTGGCCCTTCTCTACGCGCGCGCCACGCCGCGCATGGAAGACGATGCCGGCATGCGGATCGACGGGGGCGCCGGCCTTCTCGCGGCCTGCGCCGGTGCGCTGCACGGCCCAGCCAATCGCGGCCGTGTCCATGGCGTCGATAAAGCCGGATTGCCATGCCTCCACCACTTTGGTTGCGCCGGGTTTGTGGAAGGATTCGGGATTATCGAAGATGCTGATGTCACCGCCCTGCGCGGCTACCATTTTCAAAAATGCACCCAGTGCGGAGCCGTCCTGCAGTGCGGCCGAAGCCATGGCGTAGCCCTCGGGCAGCGTGGCCGCTTTGCCGCCCAGCAGCAGCATCCATGCGGCCAATTGCACGCTCAGCTCGCGCAGGTCGGCGCTGGCTTCCGTGTCTTCGCCGCGCAGCACGCGCGTGCACTCGGCCAACTCAATCCAGTTGCCCGCCGTCTCGCCCAGCGGCTGTCCCATATCGGTAAGCAGCGCCACCGTGCGCGTGCCCGCGGCCTCGGCCGTGGTCACCATCAGTGCGGCTAGGTACGCGGCGTCTTCCATGCGCTTCAGCGATGCGCCGGAACCGGTCTTCACATCCAGCACCAGCGCGCTCAGCCCCCCGGCCAGCTTCTTGCTCAAAATCGAAGCGCAAATAAGCCCCGCGCTCTCCACTGTGCCTGTGCGGTCGCGCAGCGCGTAGAGGGCGCGGTCGGCGGGCACCAGATTCGGCGTCTGCCCCACAATCGACGCGCCGCACTCCATCAGCACCCGCTCGAATTCTTCCAGTGACAGGGCGGTGCGGTAGCCGGGGATGGATTCGAGCTTGTCCAGCGTGCCGCCGGTGTGGCCCAGGGCGCGGCCGCTGATCATGGGGTCGGCAAGTCCGCAGGCAGCGACAATCGGCGCCACCAGAAAACTGGTTTTGTCGCCGACGCCGCCGGTGGAATGTTTGTCGACCGTGGTGCGGCCCAGCCGCTCGGGCGAAAACTTTTCGCCGGAGTCGCGCATGGCCAGCGTCAGCGCGCGAATCTCGTCCAGCGCAAGGCCTCGAATCCAAGCGGCCATCAGCCAGGCGGAAAGCTGTTCCACGGGAATGGTTCCCTGCGCCGCGCCATTGGCAATGTAAGCGAGTTCGCGGGGGGCCAGCGCGCCGCCGTCGCGCTTCTTGATAATCAGGTCGGTCATGTGTAGCGGGGGTTTCACTTCAACAGCCATCGTGATTCAGTCCAGTTCTAAGGTTTCCATTTGAAGGTGTGGGGCAGCAATTCGCGGAAGGGCAAAACCACGCAGCCCTCCTCTGCCGTAAAGATGACCGGTGCGTCGGGTTCAATGAACTCGGCGAGGAATTGGCGGCATGCGCCGCAGGGCGGGCTTGGTGCGGCGTTCAAATTGGCAATCGCGGCCGCGGTGACGCGTACATCAGGCCCAAAGCGGGAAATGGCCTGCACCATCGCGGAGCGCTCGGCGCAGATGGTCAGCCCGTAGCTGACATTTTCCACGTTGGTGCCGGTGACAATTTCGCCGTTTGAGAGCGCGAGCGCCGCGCCTACGCGGAAGCGGGAGTAGGGAGAATACGACTGCGCCGCCGCCGCCAGCGCCTCGTCGTACAGCGACCTCAGGGTTGATGCCAGCTCGTCCATCGATCCACCTGCCCCTTTCCGTACGCTTCCCGAGGCTTCAGGCTAATGGATTTGGCCTGCCTTCCGCATCCTTTCGGTGCGTGACCTTCCAATTCTTCTTCAGGCCGTGGCTCAAGTCCTGCAATCTCCATCCGATAAAGGCCAATAGTGTTTCCTATGCCGCGCTGTGCCGTGGCTGGAAGTCGGTGGACCAATATGGACGAATTGACGCGCGAATTCTTGATTGAAAGCCAGGAAGGGCTGGACCGCATGGAGCGGTGCCTGACCGACCTGGAAGAAAGCCCCGGCGATACTGCGCTGCTGGCGGAAATATTCCGCTCGGTGCATACCATCAAGGGCACAACCGGATTCCTTGGTTTCAAGCGGCTGGAGAAGCTGGCCCACTCCGGCGAAAACCTGCTGGGACTGTTGCGCGAGGGCAAGATGGACGCCACCGCGCCGGTCATTACCGCGCTGCTGCAACTGCTGGATGGGCTGCGCTCGATTTTGAAGACGATTGAAGCCGTTGGCAGCGAGGGCGACGGTGACGACAAGAAGCTGATTGTCCAGCTGGACAAGCTGCAGCACGCCAGCGTGGCAGGCAAGGCTGCCAAAACGCACGCCAAGGCGCAAAAGCAGGAGCAGGAGGCGCCGGTAGCGGTGGAGCTCGCACTCGCGCCGGAGCCAGCCGCGGCCCCAGCCGCCGTTGCGGCCAAGCCCGCGGTTGAAGCCAAGGCTGAGGAGACCGATGCGGCCAGTCCACGCGTGCCCGCGACGTCAACGGCTGAAAGCACGTTGCGCGTGGATGTGGTGCTGCTGAACCGGATGATGAATCTGGTGGGCGAGCTGGTGCTCACGCGCAACCAGGTGCTGCAGGCCACCTCCGGCGATCCGAACATGACCATGCTTTCGCGGCGTCTGGACATGGTGACCGCCGACCTGCGCGAGAGCGTGATGAAGGCGCGCATGCAGCCGGTGTCGAACGTGTTCTCGAAGATGCCGCGCATTGTGCGCGATCTCTCGCAGACGCTGGGCCGGCGGGTGCGGCTGCAGATGGAAGGCCAGGAGACGGAGCTCGACAAGAGTTTGCTCGAGGCCATCAAGGACCCGCTGACACACGCGGTGCGCAATTCGCTGGACCACGGCATTGAGCCGCCCGATGTGCGCGAGGCCGCGGGCAAGGACCCCGAGGGCACGCTGCGCCTGCGCGCGGTGCAGGAGGGCAGCCACGTCATTATTGAAGTGGCCGACGACGGCGCGGGCATGAATGTGGACCGGATTCGCGCCAAGGCCATTGAGCGCGGGCTGCTCACGGCCGATCGCGCCGCACTGCTGGCCGAGCGCGAGCTGCTGCAGCTGGTCTTTGAGCCGGGCTTCTCTACCGCCAAGGAAGTCACCAACGTAAGCGGCCGCGGCGTGGGCATGGACGTGGTGCGCACCAACGTGGAGAAGATCGGCGGCAAGGTCGAGATCGACTCGCGCACCGGCAAGGGCACCACCATGCGCCTGCGCATTCCGCTTACGCTGGCCATTATTCCGGCGCTGATTGTGCGCAGCGGCAAGCAGAGCTACGCGCTGCCGCAGGGCGCGCTCTCCGAACTGGTGCATGTTTCGACGGACAAGTTCTCGAGCGTGATTGAGTGGATTGACAACGCGCCCCTCTACCGGCTGCGCGGCATGTTGCTGCCACTGGTGTTTCTGGAAGGCCTGCTGAATCCCGCGGCCCGCGCACGGCTGACCGAGCAGCGCAATTGCTTCATCAGCGTGCTGGACGCCGACGGACGGGCTTTCGGCCTGGTGGTCGACGGGCTAAACGATCCTGAGGAAATTGTCGTCAAACCGCTCAGCTCGGTGCTCAAGGGCATTGGCCTCTTCTCTGGCGCCACGGTGCTGGGCAATGGAGAGCTGGCGCTGATTCTGGACCCCGGAGCGATTGCCATGAAGGCGGGCGTGATGATGATTTCGCAGGAAGAGGGTTCGCAGACTCAGGCCGAGGCCGCGACCGTCGACAGCGAGAGCATCGACTATCTGCTGGTGGAGATTGCCGGGCGCCGCGCCGCCGTGCAGTTGTCGGAGGTGCTGCGCATCGAGCAGGTGCCGCTGTCGCGCATCGAGTACGTCGGCTATCGGCCGGTGCTCAACTTTGAAGGCCAGCTGCTGCCGGTGGAGGATTCCGGCGGACTGCTTGGCGCGCAGGAAAACTCCGAGGCGCCGGTCATCGTGGTGGTGTGCCGCGAGGGTTCGCGTCACGTGGGCATCGCGGTTTCGCAGGTGCTGGATGTGGCCAACGGCGGCGATTTGTTCGAAGCTGGAACTAGTTCGCACGCCTCCGGCGTAATTGCGCTGAAGGAGCGCGTGACCAACGTAGTGGATCTGGGCGCCGTCGGCTCGCTGCCGGTGAACGCCGAAAGTGAAGCGGGCGAATGGAGCCAGATGGCGGAGGCGGTGCAATGAGTGGAGCCATGAACAAACAGCAGAAAGAGAATGCCGCATCCGCGCTGGTCGAAGTGTGCTCGGTGCGCGTGGGCGAGACACTATTCGGCGTGCCCATCAGCCACATCCTGGAGATTGTGGGCCGCACGCGTCCGGAGCCAGTGCCGCTGGCGCCGGAGTTCGTCGGCGGGCTCATCCACTATCGCGGGGATGTGCTCACCACGGTGAGCCTGCGCCAGTTGTTGGATATGCCAAACCTCGATGCGCCGCAGGACATCATGGTGCTGGAGAGCCCGGCCGGCTGCTATGGACTGCTGGTGGATTCGGTCGGCGAGGTGCTGCGTGTGCCCGCCAGCGACCACGAGCTCAACCCGTCGACCTTATCGGAGAAATCGCGAGCGCTGTTTTCCGGCACCTACAAGCTGAAGGACTCGCTGCTGGTGATGCTGGACCCGGAGCGGCTTGACCCGATGCGGCTGGAAGCGGCCGAGGCCGCATGATGAGGCGAACCGGAGGAAATGATGCGCGCACTGATTGTTGACGACTCGCGGTTCGTTCGCGGCTTCATTCGCGGCCTTCTCGAGGAGAAGGGCATTGAATGCGAGGAGGCCGGCGACGGCAAGGCCGCCATGGACCTGATCGAGATGGGCAAGCCCTTCGATTTGGCGCTGGTGGACTGGAACATGCCAGTGATGAACGGCTACGAGATGCTGACCACATTGCGTTCGACGGGCCACAGCGACATCAAGGTGATGATGGTAACCACCGAGGCGGAGAATGACTACATCGAACGCGCGCTGAATGCCGGCGCCGACGAATACCTGATGAAGCCCTTTGACGACGAGGCACTGAGCGAAAAGCTGGCCATGCTCGGCTTGCAGGAGTTCTAGCCGATGCCGCCAGGGAAGCGTACCCGGATATTGATTGTGGACGACTCCGCCGTGATGCGCAGCCTGCTGCGCACGGTGGTGGGGTCGGATGCCAAGCTTGAGGTTGCCGGAGTGGCGGCCGATGGGGCCTCCGCGCTGGCCAGCGTAGAGTCACTGCGCCCCGACGTGGTGCTGCTGGATGTGGAGATGCCTGTGATCGACGGCTTGAACACGTTGCGCCAGCTGCGCGCCCGCGGCCACAAAATGCCGGTGATCATGTGCTCGGCACTGACCCAGCGAGGCGGACGCGTCACCATTCAGGCGCTCTCCAATGGCGCCTCGGACTATGTCGCCAAGCCATCCGGGCAATCCGGCGTCGATGCCTCCGTGCGCATTCTCAAGCAGGAACTGCTGCCGAAAATTCATGCGCTCACTGGCGGAAGCATCTCCGTGCCGGTATCCGCGCATCCGGCCATTCTTCCACCGATGCCGGCGACTCTGCCAAATACTGCGACGCCGGTCCCTTCCACATTGCCCGAGGTCGTAGTGATCGGTGTCTCCACCGGCGGCCCTGCCGCACTCGACGTGGTGCTGCCGAATCTGCCTGCGGTTTTTCCCGTGCCGGTGCTGATCGTCCAGCACATGCCCGAGGTATTCACCAAGCTGTTGGCGGAACATCTCGATCATCGCTGCGCGCTGACCGTGCGTGAAGCAGCCGAGAAGGTCCCGATACTGCCGGGCAACATCTACATTGCTCGCGGCAACTGGCACCTTGAGGTCGTGCCCGCGTCGCGGCCGGGCCAGCCGAAGACGGCGCACCTGACTCAGGCAGCGCCGGAGAATCATTGCCGGCCTGCGGCCGACGTGCTTTTTCGCAGCGCGGCGGCTGCCTACGGCGCGGCGACGCTGGCCGTGGTATTGACCGGCATGGGCTCCGATGGCCTTGTCGGATGCCGCGTGATTCGTGGCAAGGGCGGCATCATACTGGCGCAGGACCAGCAGACCAGCACCGTATGGGGCATGCCTGGAGCCGTGACACAGGCGGGCGTGGCGCATCGCGTGCTGCCTCTGGGTTCGGTTGCCGCGGAAATCGTTCGCCTGGTTGGGCGCACATCGCACGAAGCGCGTGAGCTTCGGGAAACGGTGGCCTGATCATGTCAACCGCACCTCCCGTTGACTACGCCTATCTGCGCGATCTGGTCTTCTCGCTCTCGCAGAACGTGCTGGACCCTACACGCGACTATCTGTTCGAGACGCGCCTCTCGCGCGTGCTGCGCAACAACAGCATGGCCAGCCTGCACGAGCTGGTACAGCGCCTTCGCGTACAAAGAAACTCCGAGCTGGAGAAGTCCATCGCCGAGGCGATGACTATCAACGAAACCAGCTTCTTTCGCGACGGCCGACCTTTTGAGCTGCTGCGCACCGAAATGCTGCCCAAGCTGATTGAAGCGCGCCAAAGCCGCCGCACGCTGCGTTTCTGGAGCGCGGCCTGCTCCACCGGGCAAGAGGGATACTCGCTGGCCATGCTGCTGCGCGAGCATTTCCCCCTGCTGGCGCAGTGGAACATTCGCATCGAAGGCACCGACATCTCCAGTGAAGTGGTGGAGCGCGCGCAGGGCGCGACATACCACCGCATTGAGATGAACCGCGGCCTGCCCGCGCGCTTTGTGCTGCGCTACTTTGACCACATTGGTGAGGATTGGGTGGTGAAGCCGGGGATTCGCCAGATGTGTAACTTCCGCAAGGCGAACCTGTGCGTGCCGCCACTGCCGTTCCAGGAGAAATTCGACGTCATCTTCCTGCGCAACGTCATGCTTTACTTCTCGCAGGACACGCGCCGCACCCTGCTGGCCGGCATTCATCGCCTGCTTGCGCCCGATGGCGTGCTCTTCCTCGGCTCCACCGAGCAGCCCGCCGACCCAACCATCTGGAAGGCAGTGCTGGCCGGCGGAACCTGCCACTTCAAGCCGGTGTAGTTCTTCTTAGCGCCTGTTGTCGCCGAGTAGCGCCGTCACTTCGTCGTGCAATCGCCGCGTGATGTCTGCCTCGCTGGTGTTGTGCGCGAATCGCACCGGCGTGCCGACATGCACTTCGATTGCGCCGGAGCGGAACCAGCCCTTGCCGCGAACCTTGAGCGCGCCCAGACCGCGAATGGCAACCGGCAGCACCGCCGCGTGCGATTGCTTGACCAGCAATCCAATCCCCGGCCGAAAATCGGCAAGCTTGCCGGTCTCTGAGCGCGTCCCCTCGGGAAACACCAGCACGTTGTAGCCGCGATCAAGCGCTTCGCCTGCGTGGCGAAAGCTGCGCTGGAAGTCGCGCCTGCGCGGCAACGGAAACGCATTGAACAACCCCGTGACCAGCAGATAGACCAGTGGCCCGAAGAGCAAGAAGCGGCGGCCTAAGGTCCGTTCTGGATTGCGAAAATGACGATAATCCTCGAACATTTCGCCAGCCATCATCGCCGCCATGTGCCGTCGCACGCGGCCCGGCAGTGCGTACAGGATCAGCGGTCCATCAAACTCGGTGACGTGATTACACACAATCAGCATTGGCCCGCGTGGAACCTGCACCAAAACGCTGGCAACACGCGGAGCGGCAAGGAACCACACCAGCGGCCGTACTGCGAGCTCAAGAAATGCCGCGCGCAGCCACGCGATGGGCCTCCACCACGGCCAATGCGGATAAATATTTTTTTCGCTCTCTTGAAGTGGAGGCGCCGATGAAGTTGCAGGCATCTCCCATTCCTGTGCGCGCTTTGCCTCGGTAGTTGCCGTGTTCTGTGCAGCGCTCTCAGCAATATTGCCGGTGTGCGGTCTTCCGATGAGTGCACGCAACTCGCCAACCGTGTGCGCGCGATCCACGGCATCGTTGTCGAGCCCCGCGCCGAGTTTCTCTTCAAGCGCAGCGGCCAATTGCACGCGAGCGAGACTGTCGAGATGGAAGTCTTCGCTCAGGCGCAACTCGTCGCCGCCTTGTGGCACGGTCTCGCCGGCAATTTCAGCAACCAGAGCAATCAGCCAGTCGCCGTGCGCGGTTGCAGCTTCCGAGTGCGATGCGCCGGTCTGCTCCGCAGCCCACATAGCCACGGCTTTGCGCCGCACCTTGCCGGTGGAAGTGCGCGGCAGATCTGGTTCCGGCCACACGGCCCAGCGGTGCAGGCGCTGAAACTCGGCGAGCTGTGCGTTTGCCGCTTCCACGGCGGCTGCCGCATCCGTACTACCGCGCGTAGCAATCACGGCGAAGGCCTCCGGCCCCTGCGCTGTCTCCACCGCGACCACGGCGCTTGCGGCGATGCCGGGCTGCGCGTCCAGCGCGGCCTCCACATCCTCCGGATGAATATTGATCCCGGCTGCGGTGACGATGACCTCACTTTTGCGGCCAAGAAATTTCAGCTCGCCAGTCGCCTGCTTCTCGGCCAGGTCGCCCGTGGCCAGCCACTCGTCTTCACGGAGATGCAGTGCGCCGCTCTGCCACGTCGCGGAGGAGATCATGGGTCCGCGCACCAGAACTTCGCCATCCGCGCTAATTTTCACCTCACGCCCCGGCAGCGGCTTGCCAATGGTTCCGCTGGCAACGTGGAAGGGATGATTGAGCGTGATGAGCGCGGTAGTCTCCGTCATGCCATAGCCCTGCACCACAACAAAGCCAAGGCCGTTCCAGAACTGCTCCAGGTCGGCCGACAGCGCGCCGCCGCCCGAGATGAGCGCCCAGAACTTGAAGCCGAGCAACCGATGGACATCGCCGAAGCGCTGCCACTTTTTCCAGCCGAATTTGCCTGCGGGCTTGCCGTGCCAGTGCGCCAGCCACTCGCGTAGCGTTGGGACGCGTATCTCAAGATGCGTTTTGATCAGCGCCATCACGCGCGGCACGGCGGCCAGCACGCTGATGCGCTCTTTGCGGATCGTCTCCACCAGCCGCGCGGCCACCAGTCGGCTTTCGAAGTGCACTTCGGCTGCGAAGATGGCGGGAATCCAAAGCCCCATCGTTTGCCCGAAGACATGGCTGAGCGGCAGCGTGTGCAGAAAGCGCAGCGGATGTACCAGCCGCTCGTAGCGCAGATATTTTTGCGCGGCCTGCTCAATGGGCCCGACGCTGGCCAGAACGTTGCCATGCGTGTGCACAATGCCTTTGGGATCGCCCGTGGTGCCCGAGGTGAAGAGAATTTGCAGCGATGTTTCGTGCGAGAGGCTTTCAACGGCGCCGGCTTCGCGCATGGGTAACTCGCTTTCCCACTTTTCAAACGCCAGTGTGGGCCACGCACTGCCCAGCCGTGCCAGCAGATCCGCATCGCCGACCAGCAGGCGAGGCGCGACATCGGCTGTCACGCGCTGCGCGAACTCCGCGCTGCCGTAGGCATCCAGAGGGACGACGAGAACGCCGCGCAGCATGCAGCCGTAGAAGGCCGCAATCCACTGGCGGAGTTTTCGGCCCAAAGCACCACGCGGTCGCCAGTGCCGATGCCGCGCTCTTCGAGCAATGCCGCGAAGCGCCCAGCCAACCCTGCCAACTCTCCGTAGCGCATCGCGCAACGGCGATTGCCGCGAGAGTGCACAACGGCGATGTCGCGGTCGAAGCGGCGAAAGTCGTCGAGCAGCGTTGCCAGGTGGGCGCGCATAACAACGACAGCGTAGCAGCGTGCGATGCGAGGCAGCCGCGCGCCTGTGACACTTTCTGAACCCGCACACATCGGCGTGGACGGCTTCTTCTTCGCTTTACCTTCGCCTCCGCACGCGGTATGCTCACTGCAGGTATGCCGCCCGCCTCCCCAATAACGCAGCCGCAAACCGCGGACCCGCTCGCTGTCTTTCACCCTGTGACGGCGGAGTGGTTTCGTGCGGTTTTTGAGGGCCTCACAGCGCCGCAGCGGCAAGGCTGGCCGGTGATTGCGCGCGGCGAAAATGCGCTGATTACTGCTCCAACGGGAACGGGCAAAACCCTCACCGCATTTTTGTGGTGTCTGGACAGGCTGATGTTGGCAGGGCGCGTTGAAGAGAGCGAGCAGTCAAAAAGCAAAAAGAAAAATCGCACGCGTATCGTGTACGTCTCGCCGCTGAAGGCGCTGGCTGTAGACGTGGAGCGCAATTTGCGCTCGCCGCTTGCGGGCATTGCCAACTTCGCGCGCAAGCAGGGCATCGCGTTCCATGAGCCCTCCATCGCCGTGCGCACCGGCGACACGCCGCAGCGTGAGCGTGCACGTTTTTTGCGCGACCCAGCCGACATTCTCATCACCACACCGGAGTCGCTCTACCTGATGCTGACTTCGCGCGCGGCTGAAGCTCTGCGTTCGGTCGATACCGTCATCATTGATGAGATTCACGCGCTGGTGCCCACCAAGCGCGGCGCGCATATGGCGCTCACGCTGGAGCGGCTTGAAGCGCTGGTGCGCCGCAGCCACGGCAAGCCCATCCAGCGCATTGGCCTCTCTGCCACGCAGCGCCCGCTGGAAGAAGTGGCGCGCTTTCTCGGCGGGGCAGAGGTGGAAGCAAGCCAGCCCTCCGCCGTAGTCCCCGCGCAGCCGCGGGACGAAACCGATCTTGATGCGCTGGAAGCCGAGTCGCACTTGCCGCAGGCGCAGCAGCCGCGCTACCGGCCCGTCACCATCGTCAACGCCAGCGCGCCCAAGCAACTGCGCCTGCGCATTGAGGTGCCGGTGGAGGACATGGCGCACCTCAACGTCATGGAGGAGATTCCCTCCGGGCCCGCCTCGCAAATGCCGCGCCGCGTCTCCATCTGGAATGCGATTCATCCGCGCCTGCTGGAGATTATTCGTGAACGCAACTCGACCATTCTTTTCGTCAACAGCCGTCAGGTGGCCGAACGGCTGGCCGGCGCGCTCAACGATCTTGCCGGCGAGCCGATTGCCCGCGCACATCACGGCTCGCTGGCTGCGCAGCAACGTACGGTGATTGAAGAGCAGTTGAAGGCCGGGCAAATCAAGGCGCTCTGCGCGACTTCAACGCTTGAGCTCGGCATCGACATGGGCGCTGTCGATCTGGTGATTCAAATTGAGGCGCCGCCCTCCGTTGCCAGCGGCATGCAGCGCATTGGGCGCGCCGGCCACTCGGTGGACGCAGTGAGCGAGGGCGTGCTGTTTCCCAAGTACCGCGCCGACTTAATCGCCTGCGCGGCGGTGACTCGCGCCATGCACGAGGGGCAAATCGAGTCGACGCGCTACCCGCGCAATCCGCTGGATGTGCTGTGCCAGCAACTGGTCGCCATCGTGGCCTCCGCGCGGCCGTCTGCAGTTCCCAAAAAATCAAAGGAGCAGCAAGAGCTGTTCGACGCCGAAGCAGATGCCGCTTCCGCCGAGATTTCTGTTGACGATCTCTATCGCCTGGTCTGCGGCGCAGCGCCCTTCGCACTGCTTACGCGCGCGGCCTTTGAGGGCGTGCTCGATTTGCTCAGCGGCCGCTACCCCTCCGACGAGTTCGGCGAGCTGCGCCCGCGCCTTACATGGGACCGCATCCGCAATGTCGTTTCCGCGCGGCATGGCGCGGCGCGGCTTGCGATTCTCAACGCGGGCACCATTCCTGACCGCGGCCTCTACGGCGTCTTTCTTGCGCACACAGAAGGGAAGTCTGTTCGCGTGGGTGAGCTGGACGAGGAGATGGTCTTCGAGTCGCACACCAACGACACATTCATTCTGGGCGCATCCACGTGGCGCATCGAGGACATCACGCACGACCGCGTGCTGGTGACGCCCGCACCCGGCGAGCCCGGCAAAATGCCCTTCTGGAAAGGCGATGGCCCCGGCCGCCCACTGGAGTTTGGGCGCAAGATTGGCGCGCTGGTACGCGAGCTGCAAGCGCTGCCCAAGCCCGCCGCGCTTACGCGCCTTGTGGCCGAGCACGATCTCGACCCCAACGCCGCGGAGAATCTGCTCGAGTTTCTTGCCGATCAGAAAGCAGCCACCGGGCAGATTCCCGACGACCGGACCATCGTGATTGAGCGCGTGCGAGACGAGCTTGGCGACTGGCGCGTCTGTGTGCTCACGCCCTTCGGCCGCCGCATTCACACGCCATGGGCCATGGCGGTGGCCGCGCGCTTGCATGCCGCGGGCGGGCCGGACGTTGAGATGATTTGGGCCGACGATGGATTTGTGTTGCGCTTTCCTGACACGGACGAGCCGCCTACGGTCGATTGGTTCATGGTGGAGTCGGCCGAGGCCATGCAGCTTGTACTGCGCCAGCTTGGTTCGACAGCGCTGTTTGCCGGGGCCTTTCGCGAGGCCGCGGGCCGCGCGCTGCTGCTGCCGCGCCGCCGCGCCGATCAACGCACGCCGTTGTGGCAGTTACGCAAACGCTCCTACGATCTGCTCAGTGTTGCCTCGCGCTATCCGTCCTTTCCGCTACTGCTGGAGGCCTATCGCGAGTGCCTGCGCGACGTTTTCGACATGCCCGCGCTGCTTGAGATTCTGCGCGCCATTGAGCAGCGCCAGCTGCGCGTGCACGTGGTCGATACCAACAAACCCTCGCCGTTTGCCTCGTCACTGCTATTCAGCTACGTGGCTAATTTTCTCTACGACGGCGATGCGCCGCTGGCCGAGCGCCGCGCGCAGGCGTTGACGATTGACCAGGATCAGTTGCGCGAAATTCTGGGCGAGGCCGATCTGCGCGAGCTGCTGGATGCCGACGCTATTGCCGATGTGGAAGAGGCCGCGCAATGCCTGGGCGAAACCCAGCGCGCGCGCACCGTGGACGGTCTGCACGACCTTTGTCTGCGCCTGGGAGATTTGACGCGCGACGAGATGGCGCGGCGCGTGGCCGAACCCGCGCTGCTCGATTCGGTCGAACGGCTCATCCGTGCGCGGCGGTTGCTGGAACTGCGCATCGCCGGCGAAAAGCGCCTGGTAGCGGTGGAGGACGCAGCGCGCTATCGCGATGCGCTGGGCGTTCCGCTGCCGCCGGGTCTGCCCACCGCGCTGCTGGAGCCCGTTGCACAGCCAGTGTTGGAACTGGTGCGGCGCTATGCGCGCACACACGGGCCGTTCACGCTGCAACAGGCCGCGGAGCGATTTGCCCTCGATGCCTCGCTTGTCGAATCTGCGCTTCATCAGTTGGCGCGTGAAGGACGCGTGCTGGAAGGCGGATTCGTGCCGCACGGTCTGCATCGTGAGTGGTGCGACGCGGAAATCCTGCGCCAGATCCGGCGCAAATCGCTGGCCAAATTACGCCGTCAGGTGGAGCCCGTCGAGCAGCACACGCTGGCGCGCTTTGTCGCACACTGGCAGGGACTGGTGACGCCGCGACGCAACAGCAATCTCGATGTGCTTCTCGATGCAATCGAGAGCCTGCAGGGCGCGCCGCTGGCAGCGTCGCTGCTGGAGTCTTCCATTCTGCCCGCGCGCATCGCGGGCTATGAACCGGCGGGCCTCGACACACTGATTGCCGCCGGCGAAGTGGCATGGTGCGGTGTGGAGCCGATTGGCGAACACGACGGCCGCATCGCGCTGTTTCTTGCCGATAGGCTGCCTGTGCTATTTCAGCAGCGCCCGCAGGCTGAGCCGCTGACTGAGCGCGAAGAGAAAATTCTTGCTGCGCTGGAGTCGATGGGCGCCAGCTTC
This sequence comes from Occallatibacter sp., assembly GCA_036384955.1. Classification (GTDB taxonomy): domain Bacteria; phylum Acidobacteriota; class Terriglobia; order Terriglobales; family Acidobacteriaceae; genus Telmatobacter. The sequence continues at coordinate 30,898 of DASVLI010000077.1, read as the reverse complement.
TTTGACCCGCTGCATCAGGCCATCGGCGGCGGCTATCCTGGCGAAACCATTGATGCCTTGTGGAGCCTGGTGTGGCGCGGCCTGGTCACCAACGACTCGTTGCACGCACTGCGCGCGTATATTGCGCGGCCCGAGAGCGAGCGCACGCCGCGACGCATGCATACGGGTAATGTTTTCCGTTCGCGCCGCACCACGCCGCCCAATGCGCAGGGCCGCTGGGCCGCGCTGGCATTGCCTGCGGCAGTTACTTCAAAGGTGAACGCCACGGAGCGCAGCCACTCACTGGCGCAGCAACTGCTGGCACGCTACGGCATTTTGACGCGCGAGGCCGTCGCTGCGGAAAACATTCCCGGAGGCTTCAGTGCGGTGTACGACGTGCTGAAAGCGCTGGAAGAGACGGGCCGCATTCGCCGTGGATATTTTGTCGCGGGCCTGGGCGCCACGCAGTTCGCACTGCCCGCCGCGGTGGATTTGCTGCGCCAGTTGCGCACCGCGCCGCCGGAGGAGAAGCCGGAGTTCGTGCAGCTCGCGGCCTCCGATCCAGCCAATCCCTACGGCTCCGTGCTGCCCTGGCCGGAGCTGCCAGCGATGGATGAGGACAATGAATCCGCACCGCGTACACTTTCGCGCGCTGTATATGCGGAGGTGATTTTGCGCAATGGCCAGCTTGTCGCATCGCTGCGCCGCAATAATCCCAACCTGCTGGTCTTTCTCCCGGCAGAGGAGCCGGAGCGCTCGCACACGGCCTCGGGCCTGGCGCACTACTTGTGCGCGCGCGGCCAGCAGAGCATGCATGCGGGCAACCATCGCGGCGTGCTTATTACCACCATCAACGGACAGCCTGCCAGTGCGCATCCCATGGCGCGCTTCCTGGTCGACGCCGGCTTCTTCCAGGGGCCGCTTGGCATGCATCTGCGCCGTGTGCCTCAATCGCTCACTCCGCCCATGCAGCACGGGGTCCAATAGAAAAATGCCCGAGGGCGATACTATCTTTCGCACTGCGCGTGCTTTGGGGCGCGCGCTTGTGGGTGAGCCCATCACTGGCTTCCGCTCCATGCTTCCGCTTGTCACGCGCTTTCATCACGACACGCCGCTGACCGGCCAGCAAGTCACCAGCGTGGAGGCGCGCGGTAAATGGCTGCTGATGCATTTCTCCGGCGGCGCAACCCTGGTCACGCACATGCTGATGAGCGGGAGCTGGCATATCTACCGGCCCGGCGAGCGCTGGCAAAAGCCCGCGCACCACATGCGCATTGTGATCGAGACTGCACGCTTCCACGCCATCGCCTTCCTTGTTCCGGTGGCGGAGATGCACACACCCGAGTCGCTTGCGCGCAACACGCGCATCCCTCAGCCGGCGCTTGATCTGCTGGACCCGGCCTTTGATGCCGATGCTGCCGCTGCGCGCGTTGCGCATCGCGCAGATGAAGAGATTGCCGACGTGCTGCTGCATCAGCATGTGATGGCCGGCGTGGGCAATGAGTTCAAGTCGGAGATTTGCTTCGTCTGCGGTTTGCATCCATTCACGCGGGTTGCGGCAATGAGCGCGGAGGAGATTGCGCAGGTTGTCGCAACGTCGCAGCGCCTGCTGCAGGCCAATGTGATGGAAGACTCCGGCGACACCATTGTGACGTTTCGCGGCGTTCAGCGCCGCACCACGCATGCAAGCGACCCGAAGGAAAGCGTGTGGGTCTACGGCAGGGCAGGGGAGCCATGCCGCAAATGTGGCAGCACAATCGAACAGCGCAAGCAGGGGCCCGACGCGCGCATCACTTTTTGGTGCCCGCAGTGCCAGCCGCTGACGAGGTAGTAGCAGGCTTACCCACGCCAAAAATCTTTTGCAGCAGATTGCGATGGTCCGCCGGGTGGTCGCAGGTATCCATGGGCGAGGTACCGTCAAGGAATGCCGCGGAGTAATCATCCGGGCACGAGGCATCTGCCAGCAGATTTGTGTTCTGGTCCAGATCGACAATCGTCACGCCCGCAGGCGGCTCAAAGTCGTTGGTGTCGGAGTAGGCTGGCAGCGCAACGGCGCGCTTCATGAACTCGGCCCAGACGGGTGCGGCTGCATGTGCGCCTTCCAGCTTGATGTCTGTGTAGTCGTCGTTGCCCACCCACACAATGCACAGCAAGTTGCTGGTAAAGCCGGCGAACCACGCGTCGTGGCTGGTGCCGGTTTTGCCCGCAGCCGGCGCATAAAAGCCCATGCCGCGCACGCCTGCGCCGGTGCCATGGCCGCGCAGTACATTCTCCATCAGTGCGGTGGTCAGGAACGCCACGCGCGGATCGAGCACCTGGTGCGAGGTGGGCGTGTAATCGGTGATCACGTCGCCGGTGGGCGTGCGCACGCTGGCCAGCATCCACGGGTCAATGTGCACGCCGTTGTTGGCGAAGATGGTGTAGGCGCCGGCCATCTCCATCGGCTCGGCGTCGTAGGAGCCAATGGCCATTGAGGGCGTGCCGCGCGCGCTTTTGATGCCTGCATCGCGCGCCAGCGCTGCCACGCGATCAAATCCCACCATCGCCGCCAGGCCGATGGTGGCGTTGTTCAGCGAGCGCATCAGCGCGTATTGCGCCGTCACCTGGTCGTGATACTCGCCCTCATAATTGCGCGGCGTGTACTCCTGCCCGCCCACGTCGTACGTGGTCTGCTGGTCGTTCAGCATGGTCACGGGCGAGAAGAGCTTGTCCTGCCCCGGCAGCATGGTGCCTTCCACCGCGGTTTGGAATGCCGAGGCATATACGAATGGCTTGAAGATGGAGCCCGTGGGCCGATGCGCCACGGCGTGATTCAGCTGCGACATACCGTAGTTGCGCCCGCCCACCAGCGCCAGCACCTGCCCCGTGTGCGGATTGAGCGCCACCAGCGCCACCTGCGGATAGATGTACGGTTTGCCGGCCTTCTTGTCGCGCGCATGCAACTTGTCCACCTGCGCGTCGATGCTGGGCACCACCGCGTCCACTGCGGCAGAAGCGGCGCGCTGCAAATCGGGATCGAGCGAGGTATAGATGCGCAGGCCTTCGGAGTTGAAGTCACGCTCGCCAAGTTTTTGTGTCAACTGGTCGCGCACCAGGTCAACAAAATATGGCGCCTCGCTGGCATCCACGCTGCCCGGCGAGAGGTGCAGAGGCTCATCCTTGGTGCGCTCGGCCAGCTCCTTGGTAATCGCGCCCGTTTCTACCATGCCGTCCAGCACGAGGTTGCGGCGCTCAATGGCGCGGTCGGCGTGGCGATAGGGATTGAAATAATTCGGCCGCTGAATCATGCCCGCCAGCAACGCGCACTCGGCAAGGTCAAGCTGGCGCATGTCCTTGCCAAAGTAGGCCTGCGAAGCCTCGCCAAATCCGTTGATGGAGAAACTACCGCGCTGTCCCAGATTGATCTGGTTGGCGTACATCTCAAAAATTTCCTGCTTGCTGAAGCGATGCTCCAACTGGAAGGTGATGATGATCTCAATCATCTTCCGCTTCAGGCGCTTTTCCGGCGAAAGAAAGAAGCCGCGCGCCAGTTGCATGGTCAGCGTGGAGCCGCCCTGCTGTTTCTGGCCGGTCATCACGTCGCGTGCGCCAGCGGCAAACAGCCGCCAGTAGTTTACGCCGCCATGCTCGAAGAAGCGGCGGTCCTCGATAGCCAGCACCGCCTGCACCAGGTTGTTTGGAATTTCGTTGTAGCTGATGAGGCGTCGCTTGGTGCGGTTCTGGTCTTCGCTCAGGCCGGTGATGAGAAGCGGTTCGAGCTCATAGCTGGCAAGGCCCTGGCCGTGGTCGTCGGTGATGCTGGTGACCGTGCCATTGCTCACGCGAATCACTGCCACATCCTGAGAGTGGTAGGACTGTGGGCCGGGCCGCACCGTGATGGACTGCGCCTGTTGCGAGTAGGTGCCAAGCTGCGAAAGCTGCGTTGCGCCATCGGTGGTGTAGCCCGCGGTGCGTAGCTCATTGGCCAGCAAAGTGAGCGACAGCTTTTGCCCGGGACGCACTTCGCGCGGCGCGGCAAAGATTTTTGCGGTGTTGGCAAACAGCGGCGTCTTCAGGCGCGCATCCACAATGGCGCGGTACTTGAAGTAGTAGTAGCCGCCCATCGAGATAAACAGCACGCCGCCCAACGCCACGCAGACAATCGCGACACGCAGCAGCAAAACGACAAGCGAGTGTTTCGATTTGGGTCGTGCCAGCCGAATCTTCAACGCCATGGGGACTCCTGCGAGCTTCCGCGCAAACCTGCGTGGAGACTCGAGCTAGACACTCGCCTCCAGCAGCAACTCTTCCTGCACGCGCTGCTTTACCTGCGCGGCCACATCGGCCAGCGCCACGTCGGCGCTTTGCCCGGTCGAGCGCGTCACCAGCTCCACCAGCCCGCTGGCCGCCTTCTTGCCCACGTTCACGCGATAAGGAATGCCCACCAGATCTGCATCCTTGAACTTGACGCCGGCGCGCTCGTCGCGGTCATCCAGCAGCACGTCCAGGCCCGCGGCTTCCAGCTCCGCGGCAATTTTTTCGCCGCTCTCGCTCAGCGCTGTGTCAGACACGTTGGTCACCGTGACCACCACGGTGAACGGCGCAATCGATGCCGCCAGGCAGAAGCCGTTGGCATCGTTCTTCTGCTCAATGGCCGCAGTCAAAATGCGCTCAATGCCAATGCCGTAGCTGCCCATGATCGGCGTGACTTCCTTGCCGTTCTCGTCGAGCACACGCGCGCCCATCGACTCGGAATACTTGTAGCCGAGCTTGAAGATGTGGCCAATCTCAACCGCCTTGCCGACCACCAGCTTGCTCGCGCAGTCATCTGTCGGGCAACCTTCACCCTCATTCACGCTGCGAATGTCGGCAGCCAGCGTCCAGGTAAAGTCGCGGCCTGGCGTCACGTTGCGGATGTGGTAGTCCAGCTTGTTGGCGCCCGCCACCATGTTCACGCGGTCTTCCAAGGCCTTGTCGACAAGTACGGTCAACGCTTCGGTCATCGGCTTTGCAGCGGGAGCTAGACCGACCGGCCCCAAAAATCCCGCCGGCCCGTGGAAGAACTGTTCCAACTCTTCGCCCACCATCGGCCGCAGCTCGGCAGCACCAAGTGCGCCAAGCAGCTTGGTCTCGTTAGCCTGGTGGTCGCCGCGCAAAAACACTGCCAGCGGACGCCACGCATCCGGCGCGCCATTTTCGCCGCGCTTCAGCGCCATATACGCCAGGCACTTGATGTCGCTGGCCGGCGACATCTTGAGGAACGCCGCAATGTCCGCAATTGCGCCCATGCCAGGGGTGTGAATCAGCTCAGGTTTGCCGTCGCCCGTTGCAGCCAATTCATCCACAGGTTCAAGCCGCGAAACGGCCTTCTCCAAATTGGCCGCGTAGCCGCACACCGGGCAGCTGGCAATCAAATCCTCGCCCGCATCGGTGTAGACCATGAACTCCTGCGACTGCGAGCCGCCCATCGAGCCAGAATCGGCTTCAACAGCAACAAACTTCAGTCCGCAGCGCGTGAAAATCCGACGATAGACCGCGTCGTGCAGGTCGAAGCTCTTGTCGAGTCCGGCCTTGTCGATGTCGAACGAGTAGGAGTCCTTCATCGTGAACTGGCGCACGCGCAGCAGGCCCGACTTGGGCCGCGGCTCATCACGGAACTTGGTTTGGATCTGGTACCAGATTTGCGGCAGCTGCTTGTAGCTGCGCAGTTCGTTGCGCGCAATCGTGGTCATAATCTCTTCGTGGGTCATGCCCAGGCACAGGTCCGCGCCCTTGCGGTCCTTCAGCCGGAACATGTTGTCGCCCATCACCGACCAGCGGCCGCTCTGCTCCCACGGCTCGCGCGGCAAAATGCCGGGCAGAAAAAATTCCTGCGCAATCTGGTCCATCTCCTCGCGCACAATGCCGATAATCTTGTTCAGCGAGCGCTGGCCGAGGAACAGGTAGTTGTAAATGCCGGCGCCGAGCTGGCGAATGTAGCCGGCGCGCAGCAGGAACTTGTGGCTGGCCACTTCGGCGTCTGCCGGGGCCTCTCGAAGGGTGGGAACGAAAACCTTGGACCAACGATGCATGTGAAAGAGTACGTGCCTTCCCGCCCGCCGGTTCTGAACGAGCGCAAGAACAGATGACAGCAACTTCTATTCTAACTGGCGCAGATAGATGAGGGGGACGCGTGCTCACAGAAGAGAAATGGAATGTGTGGCATACTGGCGGCCATGGATCCACGGGCGATTCACTGGAGCCCCTATCTTTTTTGGGGCGCAGTCAAGCTGCTGAAGACATTCGGACTGCTGCCCGGCGCGGTGGCGGCACTCAGCGCGCGAAAGCTTTACCAAAAGTGGCGGCAGCGTAAAGCAATTGAGGGCTGGCCCTCCACCGAGGCAAGGATTCTCTCCGGCCAGGTGCGCCACGAAGGCGCGCGTGTCTATTGGGCGACAATTTCCTATAGCTACTACGTGGGCGAATATCGAGCGGGGCACTACGTGCGGCACTTTCGCAAGGAAGACCAGGCAGACGAGTTCGTCCGGCAACTGAAGGATCGGCGGCTTCAGGTTCACTACAACGATTCGAAGCCGGACGAGTCAGTCATTTTAGATAGGGATGTCGAGCTCATTGCGATGATGGGTCCGCAGATTGGCTGACCGAAATGCGCGTTGCGCGCAGGCTACGGTGCAGCCACTTCACCGGCTGTTTTGCCGAAGGCTCCAGTGGCGTAGAGATACCAGCCCAGCCATGCCAGCGGCGTCCAAAGAAACCAGAGCGACATGATTTGCACGCTGGCGAGCGACTCGGCCAGCGCCGCGCCCCCAACCAGCGCAATGGGAACGAGCGAACGCTTGTGGTCAATGGCGGCAAACAAAGCCGCCATCACCGCGGGCAGCAGCAGGGTTTCGTCGGTAAAAAAAGCGTACGGTGCGGTGACGAGGCATACAAGCAGCACTGGCATGCCGTGCTGCATCCATTGCCAGCGCGCGCGATTGTGACGGAAGAACCACGCCGCCCAGCCAGCGGCGCAAAGCGCAGGTACAAGCTCAAGCCAGCCGCTGCCAGGCGCCACCAGCTGCTGCAGTGCGGAGCCGAGTGTGGGCACAAACATACCCGCCATGTGCGTGCTGCCCACGAACGCCAAATACTGCGCCAGCACCCGCGGCGCGTAGGCCAGCGTGAGCGCCAGATTGCCCGCCACGCCCAGCGCAAAGCCGGCCAATACGCGCACACTGCGGTTTTCAATTTGCCACAGCACCAGCACCACAAAGATCGGCAGAAACAGGTGCGGCTTCAGCACGCATGGCGTGAGCGCGAGCCCGGCCAGCAGCGGATAACTGCGACGCAACGTGAGGAACAGCGTGACGGCCAGCAGGAAGAAGATACCGAGCTGCCCCGCCTGCAAACAAGAGATTGCCGGAGCGAAGGTGAATCCCAGCAGAATCAGCAGGTGGTCGCGCCGACCCAGCAGCCGCCACAACAGCCACAGCGAAAGCGCAAGGCATACGAACAATAGAAGTGTCCACAGCAGCAGGCCCGTCTGCGGGCTCATCATGCCCAGCGGCATCTGCGCAAACAGCAACACCGGCGTGCAAAAGGCCACCTCCGGCGTGGGCCGGTCGAGCCCGCCGGCGCGCTCCATTTGGAAGACCGCTTCTGGATCGTATGGGTTCTGATGCGCGAGGTAGAGCCGCTCGGCGGCCCAGTATTCAATAAAGTCGCGATGCGCCGGATTCTCGTTGCGCAGTGCGAAGTAAAAAATGCCCGCAAGCAGGCAGAAACCCACCACCACAATCGCGCCTGCGCCGAGTTTCTGCATTCGCTTGTCGCTCATCGATGGTTTGCCCTGGAGCGCGTGAAAGGAAGCGCTGCTAAATCAGTTCCACGCCCCACAGATCGTGCAGGTGCACAACGCCCTCCACCTTCTGCTCCGCGCCCACCACGACCAGCGACGTGATCTTGCGCTCTTCCAGAATTGCCAGCGCGGTTGCCGCAAACTCGCTGGACGCAATCGTCCGCGGATGGGCATTCATCGCCTCACCGGCCGTGCGGCTCAACGCCGCGCCGCCCTCGCGCTCCAGCAGCCGTCGCAAATCGCCGTCGCTGATGATGCCACGCAGCACGCCGTCTTCCTGCACCGTGGTGATGCCCAGCTTCTTGCGCGACATTTCGTAGATCACATCGGCCATCGGCGTCTCCGGAGTCACCACAGGCACGTCCTCGCCCGCGTGCATCAAGTCGCGCACGCGCGCCAGCCGCTTGCCCAGCTTGCCGCCCGGATGCAACTCCGCGAAATTCTCCGCCTTGAAACCCTTGCGCAGACTCACCGCAATCGCCAGCGCATCACCCAGCGCCAGCATGGCCGTGGTGCTGGCCGTCGGCGCAAGGTTCAGCGCGCAAGCCTCGCGCTCCACGCTGCAGTCCAGCGCCACATCGCTGGCCTCGGCCAGCGTCGACTTCAAATTGCAACAGAAGCTGATCAGCGCGTCGCCCTTGCGTTTCAGCGTGGCCAGCAGGCGCAGAATTTCCTCGGTCTCGCCGCTGGCGCTCAGCGCCACAACCACATCGCCCGGCATCAGCACGCCCAGGTCGCCGTGCACCGCCTCGGCCGGGTGCAGAAACAGCGCCGGCGATCCGGTGGAGCTGAGCGTGGCCGCCACCTTTTGCGCCACAATGCCGCTTTTGCCCATGCCGGTCACTACGACTCGTCCATTGCCCGCGCCGCAACGCAGAATCAGCTCCACGGCGCGCTCAAAGTCCGCACTCATCGCGCCTTCCAGCCGCGCGGCCAGCGCCTCCAGCGCGGAGGCTTCCAGCCGCACCAACTCGGCCGGCGTCAACGCGCTCTGTTTATCCTGTGCGCTCATCGGTTACTGATGGTAACAAATCCGTGCCGCGCCAAACCCAATCTCTGTAACCGCCCGGTGCCTTTTGTGCTCTTACAATAAAATTGGAGGCCTAATCCCCGTGAAGCGCAACACCATCGTCCTTGGCATCACCCTTTTCATGCTCTCCAGCTTTGCGTGGGCCGGCTGGGCCAATTGGGAGTACCGCCGCCAGACCGCAGAAAAGCTGCTCGCCAACTCCGCGCAAGGCATGCTCGTGGCCATGCAGGATGGCACGCCTCGCCTTCTTTCGCCGCTGGCTGGTAAGCCGGCGCCTGCCTTCACGCTGGAAGATCTTGCAGGCAAGAAAGTCTCACTCGAAAGCTACAAAGGCAAGGCGCTGCTCATCAACTTCTGGGCCACCTGGTGCGGCCCCTGCAAGCTGGAGACGCCCTGGCTCGTCGAATTGCGCGAGCAGTACGCGCCACAGGGCTTTGAAGTGCTCGGCATCGATACCGAGGGCGACGACCTGGCCGCCGCCGACAAGGCTGGATGGGCAAAACAAAAGGCCGCTGTCTCGCGCTTTGCGCAGCAGATGAAGGTGCCGTACCCCATGCTGCTGAATGGCGACAGCATCAGCAAGGCCTACGGCGGGCTGGACTCGATGCCCACCTCGTTCTATGTGGATCGAAACGGAGTGGTGGTTGCCGTGCAATTAGGCATCACCTCGAAGGATGAGATTGAGGGCAACATCAAGAAAGCGCTGGGAGAAGGGAAGTAGCGGTTGAAGAGCCCTGGCAAATTCGCAATCGCCTTTGCGCTGGCTGCCGCATGCGGCACTGCCTTCCCGCAGCAGTCGCCGGTCTTCGACGACACTCCGCGCCCGCGCGGCAACGCGGTGGAATTTCTGTACCCGGAGCAGATCACGCTGCCTGCCGGCAAGGCCAGCGCAGTGGAGCTGCACTTCCGCGTGGCGCAGGGGCTGCACATCAACTCGCACACCCCGCACGACAGCTTTTTGATTCCCACCGAGCTGACGGTGCCGTCGGCCTCCGGCGTGCGGCTTGAGAACGCCACCTACCCCACAGGCGAGGACATCACGCTCCCCGCCGACCCCTCCACCAGGCTCAGTGTCTACACCGGCGAGTTCACCATCCAAACACGCCTCGTCGCCGAGCACGGCGAACACCTGGTGCAGGCGCGCCTGCGCTACCAGGCCTGCGACAACAACGCCTGCCTGCCGCCAAAGACGATTACTGTAGCCATCGACGTGATTGGGAAATAGCATAGCCGCAAAAACTCGGCTGACAATTCCTTACAACGCGTCCTCAGCAAGCCGTGTTGAATAGGTTCAGAGATGCTCACTAAGTGAGCAGTCTCACCTTGAACCTATGACGAAGAACGTTCTACTTATTGTTTGCATGCTCGGCGCGTTTGCGCCGATAGGCCTGACCCAGGTCGCGGGCCAGCCCATGTCATCCGGTGTGCGCCGTGCAGATAGCGGCGTATACGGTGCACTTACCATCCTCGGCGCCAAGGATTCCGTCAACGGATACTCGAGCCTTTGGACGCCCGCCATCGGTTACGATCTGCCAAAGCATTTTTCGCTGGAGGCGGGTATTCCGTACTACGCGCTCGCCAGCAGCGCGGTGCAAAAAGTGACGGCGTCGCGCTCCGGCGTCGGCACGGAGACCGTCGAGACCAGCTCGGCCAATCTTCTGGGAGACATGTATTTGCTGGCCACAGGTCACTTTGAGCCGTCGCAAGCCTTCCGCTATCAGATCAACGCCAAGGGAACCGCGCCCACCGGCGATACCACCAACGGCATCAGCACCGGCCGCGCCACCTGGAATGTGAGCAACCATATTGAGGCAGGCTCGGCGCGCGTGATTCCATACCTTGAAGCCGGCATCGGCAACAGCACTGCCGATACGGCCAAGTACTACCGCTCCTACACTACGCTGGGCTATATAGCGCCCTTCGCCGCTGGCCTGAATATCGACTTGGGCCACCATATCTCCTTCGATGCATCCACTTACTACGACTTACCCTTCGGTGACCAGAAGTTATACAGCCGCGAAGTGCCCAGCGGCACCGTCATCGGCGCATCTGGAAGGCGCAATCGCCCCATTCTTGACCAATACATGTCGCAGGGTGGTGCGGGCTTGACGGAGGACCACGGCTTCAACGGCAGCCTGGCTTTCTCACCCACGGAGCGAGTCACATTCACCGCGAGTTATAACCGTTCGATTCCCGACGCGCTGGATTCTGTAGCAATTTCGCTTTCGCTGCGGTTTGGACACGCGAGCGGAGCAGCGGCGAAGTGACAGAATTTGCATTAACATCAATTTAATGAGTGTGATACGGAGAAGGTTAGCACCGGAATGTGCTAACGACCGTAAAGTGATTGCATGATGTGCAGGCGCTGCCTATAATAAGTGCATGCAGTATACGATCCGCAATGTACCGGAGTACCTAGACGCGGCCTTGCGCGACGCCGCGCGCAAGCAGAGCCGCAGCCTGAATGAGGTTGCAGTGACCGCTTTGGTGAAAGGCGCGGGGTTGACAGAAGTCCAGCAGCGGAGGAGAAGCCTCACAGATATTGCTGGCACATGGATTGAGGACCCAGCATTCGATGAGGCGCGCCAGGCGCAGGACACCATCGACGCGGCGATGTGGCCATGAAGCTTGCGCTCGATACCAATCGCTACACCGACCTATGCCGCGGAGATGAGTTTGTTGTTGAAGCGGTCGAGCAGGCCGAAGAGGTCTGGCTGCCTTTTATTGTTATCGGCGAACTGCGCGCGGGCTTTGCAGCGGGCGGCCAGGAGGCACGCAACGAAGCGATTCTGCGCCGCTTTCTGCTCAAGCCGGGGGTTGGGATCCAGTATGCCGGCGAGCAGACCACACACCACTACGCCAGCGTGTACCGGCAACTGCGCAAGCAGGGAACTCCAATCCCCACCAACGACATGTGGATTGCCGCTCTGGTGCTGGAACACTCACTGGTGCTGCTGGCGCGCGATGCTCACTTCGATGCGCTGCCGCAGATTGCGCGCATTTAGGCAGGCAGCCGAATTAATTGCCCGCCTTCTTCTCCAGCTTGGCCCACGAATCCTTCAGCGGCAACGTACGGTTGAACACCAGCTTCTCCGGCGTCGAGTCCGAATCCAGGCAGAAGTAGCCCACGCGCTCAAACTGGTAGCGGTCCTCCACCTTCGCAGTGGCCAGCGACGGCTCCAGCTTCGCGCCTGGAATAATCTCAAGCGAATTCGGATTCAGGTTGTCGAACAAATCTCCGCCCTCGGGGAAATCAAACGGGTCGGGCTTGGTGAATAACTTGTCGTAGAGCCGCACTTCGGCCGTGACCGCATGCGCGGCAGAGACCCAGTGAATGGTCGATTTCACCTTGCGTCCATCCGGTGAGTTGCCGCCGCGGCTTGCGGGGTCATAGGTGCAGTGCACCTCCACAACATTGCCCTCGGCGTCCTTCACCACGCTTTGCGCGGTCACAAGATAGGCCGCGCGCAAGCGCACTTCGCGCCCCGGTGTGAGCCGGAAGTACTTCGGCGGCGGTACCTCGCGAAAATCGTCTTGCTCAATGTAGACCACGCGCGAGAAGGGTACTTTGCGTGTGCCGGCCGACTCATCCTCGGGATTATTCGCAATCTCAAACTGCTCTTCCTGCCCCTCGGGATAGTTGTCGATCACCAGCTTCAGCGGGCGCAGCACGGCCATGGCGCGGCGTGCGCGCGTGTTCAGGTCGTCACGCTGGAAGTGCTCCAGCACTTCAATATCCGTGGTGCCGTTGGTGCGCGAGGCGCCAATCGAAGCGCAAAAAGCCCGCATCGCCTCCGCGGTAAAGCCGCGGCGGCGAATGCCGCTGATGGTAGGCATGCGCGGATCGTTCCAGCTGCTCACGCGCTTCTCCTGCACCAGTTGCAGCAGCTTGCGCTTGGAGAGCATGGTGTAGGTCAGGTTCAGGCGGTCGAACTCGAACTGGTGCGAAGGGAAGATGCCGAGCTGTTCAATGTACCAGCGGTACAGCGGCTGATGGTCAGCAAACTCCAGCGTGCACATGGAGTGCGTGACGTTCTCGATGGAGTCCGACTGGCCGTGCGCAAAGTCGTACATCGGGTAGATGCACCACGTGTCGCCGGTGCGATGATGCGAGGCGTGCAGGATGCGATACATCACCGGGTCGCGCATGTTCAGGTTGGGCGACGCCATATCGATCTTGGCGCGCAGTACGCGCGAGCCGTCGGGGAATTCGCCGTTCTTCATGCGCGTGAACAGATCAAGATTCTCTTCAACCGAGCGATTGCGGAAGGGCGAGTCCTTACCGGGCTCGGTCAGCGTGCCGCGATGCGCGCGAATCTGGTCGGCGGTCAGATCGTCCACGTATGCCTTGCCTTCCTTCACCAGCTTCAGCGCCCACTCATACAGCTGACCAAAGTAGTCTGAGGCATAGCAAAGCCGGTCCCACTCAAAACCCAGCCAGCGCACATCGTCCTTGATGGAGTCGACGTACTCCTGCTCTTCTTTTTCGGGATTGGTATCGTCGAAGCGCAGGTTGGTCTTGCCGCCGAACTCCCTCGCCAGTCCGAAATCCAGGCAGATTGCCTTGGCGTGGCCAATGTGCAGGTAGCCATTGGGCTCGGGCGGAAAGCGCGTCTGCACCACCGCATCGCCGTACGCACGGTTGCGCACGTCTTCTGCAATCTGGTCACGAAGGAAGTTGGAAACGGTGCGGACGTCCTGACTTTCTGTGTTTGTGTTCGTCATGGCTCGAATTCCTTACTCCAACTAATATTCTGCGCTCAGCCGAGCAAGTGCAGGCTGGCTTCGGCCTTGAGGATGCGCGCGATGCACGTCTCGCGGCCAAGCACGGCCATGGTTTCAAACAGCGGCGGCGCGTTTTTGCGTCCGCACACGGCCACGCGGATGGGCTGGAACATCGGTCCGGCCTTCAATCCAAGTTCGGCAGCGGCAGAACGAAAAGCCTGCTCCAGCGCGGCGTGGTCTAAGGTCACAGTTGCCAGTAGTCCGAGCGCATGCTCCAGAATGCGCAGTGCCAGCGCGGCGTCGCCCTTCTGCGGAATCAACTCCGTTGGGTCATACGGCGCAAGCTCATCCACAAAGAAAAAGTCCGCGGCGGCCGGAGCCTCGCCCAGCAGCTTGACGCGCTCGCGAATCAGCGGCGCGACAGCGGCAACCTTCTCCGGCGTGGCGCTATAGCCGGCCTTCTCAAAGAACGGCGCCAGTTGCGCAGCCAACTGCTCCACGGAAAGCGCGCGCAGGTGCTCGGCGTTCAGCCACACGGCTTTGGGGTCGAAGGGTTCGCTCTCGCTGAAGTTCACCACCGCATTGGCGCGATTCACATTCTCCAGCGTGAAGAGCGAACGGATCTCGTCGACCGGCATGAACTCAAGATCGTTCTTGGGTGACCAGCCGAGCAGGCAAAGAAAATTGATGAAGGCCTGCGGCAAAAAGCCCGCGTCGCGATAGGTGGTCACGCTCACCACCGGCCCGTGCTTGCGCTTGCTCAGCTTGGCGCCGTCGGGCGCAACCAGCAGCGGCAAATGCGCAAACTGCGGCGGTTCTGCGCCCAGCCCCTCGAAGATCAGCAGGTGCTTGAAGGTGTTGGTCAGGTGATCTTGCCCGCGAATGATGTGGCTGATGCGCAAATCAGCATCGTCGAAGCATGATGCCAGATGGTAGGTCGGCATGCCGTCTGAGCGAAGCAACGCAAAGTCCTCCACCTCGTCGGCGGCTTTCGACTGCGGGCCGTACACCGCATCGGTGAAGTGCAGCACGCGGTCGATGCCGCGCGGCACGCGGTAACGCAGCGCGAAAGGCTCGCCGGCCGCCGCTCGCCGGTCGCTTTCCTCGCCGCTCATCTCGCGCATGCCAGGGTTGAAGAGCCATGCACCCTGCGCGGAAGAGGGGCCCTCATCGCCAGCGTGCGCCGGTGTGAAATCGCGGTAGGCGAGCCCCTTGTCGAAGATGACCTGCGCGGCCTTGCGGTGAAGGTCCAGCCGCTCAGACTGCTTGTACTCCTCGTCCCAATCAAGGCCGAGCCAACGCAGCCCCTCGAAGATGGATTGCACGCTGGCGTCACTGTTGCGCTCGACATCGGTATCGTCGAGGCGCAGCACCATGGCACCGCCGGTGTGGCGCGCAAACAGCCAGTTGAAAATGAAGGTGCGCGCACTGCCCACGTGCAGATAGCCCGTGGGCGAAGGCGCAAAGCGGACTCGTGAAATGGCGGAACTGGATGGCGATTCTTCAGGCATCGATCAAGGAACTTCTCTCTCGATGCTACCAGTTTCCACTCAGCCCTGCGGTGGCGGCGGGAATGGGTAACCCATCTGTGCAGCGGTTACCGGCTTTACCTTCCAATCGACAAAGGCGAGGATGTAAAGCAGGATAATTAGCCCAAACGAAGGCACAATGCACAGCAGCGCGAGCCACGGAGAAAGGCCGGCCTTCTTGCAAATCATCCAGCAGGGAAACATCAAAATCGCAATCACCACCAGGATGATGATTCCCATCAAAGGAAGTATCATCGCCATCAGTTTCATGGCCTGTTCGGGGTCGGGCTGGCTTTGAAACAAAAGCAGAGCGAGGTGCATGGGGGGTCTCCTTACATGTGGGTGTAATCTCCCCGCCACAGTAAGGCCAGCGGCCGCAAACTGCAATCGATTTCTTTTAGACTTCGGCGAAGCCGGCCGTCATCTGCATCGAGCCGCTGTTGCGCTTGTCGTTAGGGCTCAGCAGAGAAACAGCCAGCACCGTGATGTCGTCGTCCTGGCCGAAGATCTGCGCCGCCTTGGCAATAAAGTTGGCCGGCAGATGGCTCACCGCGCGCGTCTGGTTAAAGCCGTAGAGCTCGCCCTTGGCGTTGCGCGCCTCCACCACACCATCGGTCACCAGCGTCATCCGCTCGCCGGGGTTCAGCTTCAGATAGGTCTGCTCAAAGCGTACTGCCTCGCTGATGCCCAGCGGCAGATTGCCCTCGATGGGAACTTCCTGCTTGTTCAGGTAAGGCGGCAGGTGGCCGGCGTTGGCGATGGTTGTTTCGCCGTTGTGGTCAATGTGGATCGCCATGCATGTGGCGCAAGCCTGGCTGCGCGCGCACAGGCGGCGGTTCAGCGCTTGCAGCACAAAGGCCGGCTCAATACTCATTTCCACAATGGTATGGATGGCGCCAACAATCAACGCCACCAGCATGCCGGCCTGCAGGCCCTTGCCGGTCACGTCGCCCATCACAATCAGCACACCGCCGGCGCGGTCGGGCAGAATCTGGAAGAAGTCGCCGCCCACCTCCTGCGCCGGATAGTAGGCGCTCTCGATGGCGAAGCCGGGAATCGACGGAATGTCCTCGGGGATGAGCAGGTGCTGCACCTGCTGGGCCTGCTCCACCTCCAGTCGCATCTGTTCGCGCTGGCGCTGCAACTGTAGAAAGCGCCGCATCAGCAGCAGCGTAATCATGTTCAACGAGAGGATGACGGCAATCTGCCCCACGCTGACCGCATAGCCCATCACAAAGAAGCTCAGCGGAATGTGCAGCAGCATCAGGTTGTCCTGATACAGCGTGACGAAGACCAGAATCACCGCGGGCAGGGCCAGCCAGCCGCCGGTGTAGTCGTGGCGCATGCCTTCCCACGCCACCCACAGCAGCAGCGCGCCCAGCAGCAGCTTAAGCAACACTGAAATCGGCGACAGAATGGCGCCGTACTGTACCGGCACCAGCCAGCCATACAGCGGCTCGCGCAGCAGCGCCACGCACAGCATCAGCAGCACCACCATGGTGCTCACCATCCACAGGAGCTTCTTCAACTCCTTCAGACGGAACCATTGCGCCCAGAACATCACCCACAGGCCGATGATGACCGGCGGCAGAATGGCATTCAGCAGCAAAAAGGCAAACGAGCTGGGCAAAAGCCAGGTGTAATTCACCGTCAGAACCAGCACCGTTTGCAGCAGCACCGCGCCCAGCGCACCCAGCAGCCAGAGGTACGATTTTTCGCGGCGCTCGAAGCGAAACAGCACCACCACCACGGTGATGGCCAGCAGCAGCAGCGCGGACTCCAGCATGCGGCTGTACTGCGAGCGATTCACTGAATCCCAATCGAGATGCAGCATGGCCTGCACCGTTGAAGCCTCTCCCAAAAGCAGCGGGCCGTGCAGGCCGCCGGCGTCGGGATTCGACAGCGGCGACGAGGCATTCATCCACACCCGCACCGCGATGGTGACCGGGCCTTCCTGCACATCCGCCGGCAGCGCGAAGGCGCGCGGAAGCGTGGCGTAGGTGGTTATGCCGCCGGGCCCGAACTTGCCGAATTGGCCCACCATGCGGCCGTTGACGAACACCTGATAGGCGTCGTCCACATCGCTTGGCATCTTCAGTTGCAGGGCATGGGCAAACTGCCCAGGGGCGGAGTGCTCAAGATTGACGCGGATCCGGTACCAGGCAAAGCCGGAGTAGCCGGCCAGACCGCGCGCGGTCCAGCCGGGCACAAAGCCCTCGGTGCCCAGAAACGGATCGTACGAGCCCGGTGGCGGCGAAAGATCAACAATGTCCCAGCCGGAGTCGTCGAAGTCAGCGCGCGCCCAGTCGTTGTTGTCACCGGTCTTGAAGTGCCAGGGCCAGGTCAACTCCACCGCCGACCTGCCCAGCGTCACCTGCTGAACCGGCTGTTTGGGGATGGCGGCCGCCGCGCACACGCGCGCGCCAAATGTGAGCGCAAGCACGCACAGCAATAGGAAGATCCCGCCTGTTGCCGGACCGTGGACAGTACATGGCCTGGACGACACGTGCAGTTGTCGCTTCACTAAGTGGCCTCACGCACAGGGGGAGCAGGGGAATTGCCTGGACTGAGAATAGCTGTTCCCGCATGCGCGCCGCAACCGGATTGATTGCGGCGTGCCTACGTGATGTCTTCGGTATCGAACGCCGGCGCAATGCCGCGCCGTTTTGGGACTCCATGCACCGAACTCAGCAGGTCGTCGACCACGTCCTCCAACTGACGCTGGCTTTCGATGACGGCCGTCATGCTCTTCAGCTCAATCGGGTCCTGCACCCGCTCCACCAGCGCCACGGCGTGGCACTGCGCCACGTGGTCCAGCCCCAGTCCCTCCGGCGTCTTGGCCTTGATGCTGAGCTGGTCCATCTCAATGCCCAGAAGGTCGGCCACGCGCGCGCGCATCTCCTCGGCAATGGGAGAGATTTTGGGCGCGGCCAGCACCAGCGTCGTATCGATATTCACGATGCGGTAGCCGGCGTGCTGCAACTCCTCAATGGCAAGGTTCAGAAAGATGGCCGAGTCGGCGTCCTTCCAGCGCGGGTCGCCCGGAGGAAAAAAGCTGCCGATGTCGCCCGCCGCCACGGCGCCAAGCAGGGCATCGGTAATCGCATGCAGCAGCACATCGCCGTCCGAGTGGCCGGCAAGCCCTTCGGGGTGATCCAGCGTCATGCCGCCAATACGCAGCGGCACGCCCGGCTTAAATGCGTGCGAGTCCCAGCCAAATCCAATCCGAGTATCCATTGTCACCGTGCCTTGAGGGGCCTTTGGCAGCCTAGTGCTTGCGCTGCTTCAGGTAAAACTCCGCCAGCTCCAGATCGCCGGGCTGGGTAATCTTCAGATTAACCTGAGAGCCCGGAACCACGGCCACCGGTAACCCGGCGCGCTCCACAACACTGGCCTCGTCGGTGCCCACAAAGCCGTCGGACTGCGCCTCGCGCAGGGCGCGTTCCAGCAGCTCAAAGCGGAATCCTTGCGGCGTTTGCGCCAGCACCACGAACTCGCGCGGAATGGTCGACGTAATCAGCGCCCCGTGCGCTGTCCGCTCCACCTGCTTGATGGTGTCAACGGCGGGCAATCCCACAATGGCCGCGCCATGCTGCTCCACGGCTTCAATGGTGCGCGTAATGGTCGCCGAATCGATCAGCGGCCGCACCGCGTCGTGCACCAGAATAATGTCCTCCGGCGCGGCGGCAATGGCGGAAAGCGCGTTAACCACCGACTCCTGGCGCGAGTCGCCGCCCTCAACCACATGCACGCGCCCGGCGAATCCGTGCTCTTCCACCTGCGCCAGCACGCGCTCCATTTCGTTTTCGCGCACCGCCACGTAGATGCCAGTCACGCGCTCCACCGCGGCAAAGGCGCGCAGAGAGTGGATAAGGATCGGGAGCCCGTCCAGCTCCATGAATTGCTTGGGCTGCGGGCCCGCCATGCGCGTGCCCAGACCAGCCGCCGGAAGAATCACATATACCTGCATAACTGGCAGAGTATACAACCTGTGCAGGTGCAGCGTGTGCGAATCCATCGCCAGCCCCCTGCATCTGGTAATCAGGTGACCAATGAGCCGACGATTCGCCGAACTCGCCTTTACCCCTGCCGTCAAAAACGAACAGCAGAAGCACAACAGCCGCCATCTCTATCAGCGCGTCGAGCAGGCCGGCGATCCCGGCGACCGGCTCGGCTCCGATGAGCAGGAATTTATCCGCCAGCGCGACGGCTTTTACCTGGCCACCGTGAGCGAAACCGGCTGGCCCTACATTCAATTCCGCGGCGGCAATCCGGGCTTTCTGCGCGTTCTGGACGACCACACCCTTGGCTTTGCCGACCTGCGCGGCAACCGCCAGTACATCAGCACCGGCAACCTGCGGCACGAAAACCGGGTCGCGCTCTTCCTGATGGACTATGCCACCCAGAACCGCCTCAAAATCCTGGGCCGTGCCGAAGTCCACGAAGACGGCCCCGAAGCTGCCGAGCTAATTGAAAAGTTGAGGGTTCCCGAAGAGAAAACGCCGCCTGAGCGCGCCTACCTCATCCACGTGGAAGCCTTCGACTGGAACTGCCAGCAGCACATTACGCCGCGTTTCAGCCAGCAGGAACTCACCGGCATCCTGGAGCCGATGCGCGAACGTATGGAAGAGCTGGAGCGGGAAGTTGCGCGGCTCCGCGCCACTAAGCGGTAAGCGGCGGCTCAACGGCCTCGGCCGTCACAGGTACAGGTGCCTGGGCCAGTCGGTCTGCGGCATCTTGCGGCGAATCGACATGCGATTCCATTCGTTCCAAAGCGCCGGCCAAATGCAGACAAAGATTAGCCACGGCTGTCTGAACGAGACCAGTCCAAATACCATCACCGCGGCCAGGAATGTCAACTTCGTCGCGCGGTACATCCGCCCTCGAACCGGTGTAAACAACGGCAGAAACATGGGCGAAGCACAAAGACCAAGAGCAATTGATGCCATCAGCAGCAAGTTGGCCAGGTAGTCCCATCCGCCAATCTTGATCCATATGCCTGCAATCAGCGTCGCAGCCGTCCAGAACAGCACAAACCAGCGCAGCCAGCCATGCGCGCACACCGCGCCTGCCTCCCATGCGCTCTCGCGCAGTATGCGCGCCTCGTTCTTGGTCAACAGCACCCGCCGGTACGCGCGGTTTGCCGCACGTGCATTGCCCAGAGCCACCAATGCGGCCTGCGCCGCGTCCGCTTCCGTAGCGCCACCGAGCGCGGCCGCTTCGCGCGCCTGCTCAAAGTGCTCCTCTATCTCGCCGCGCACCTTTGCCGCTGCATCCGCGGACAAGCACTTCGTCGCCTGCTTCAACCACATCTCCAGATTAGCCATCACGCCTCCCCCAGAATCGTCGTAACCGCTTGCGATAACGCCAGCCACTCCGCGCGATTATGTGCCAGTGCGGCCTTGCCGATCTTTGTAATCCGATAGCTGCGCCGCGGCCGCCCGCTCTCCACTTCATCAAACGACTCGACCAAACCCTCATTCTCCAGCTTGTGGAGCGCAGGATAAAGCGTCCCTTCCTTGAAGTCCAGCACGCCGCTCGACCGCTCCTTGATGCGCTGCGCAATCGCGTAGCCGTGATTGGGCTGCCGAGCCAGCGCTTCCAGAATCAGTGTGGGCAAAGTTCCCTTCAGGTTCATAGCCTATACCTCGAAATCCTATGCATAGATTAGGAGCATAAGCGCATGGCGTCAATACCTATTTTTTCCAAGCGCGCAATGCGCATCCCTTGCCTCTCGGCCCCAACTTTCTAGCTCGGTCTTTATCATCAATGCGTGCGTCCCTCGCTCACTCTCGACACATCGCAGCTCCGCCCCGGCATGCGTGCGGTCGTCGCGCTCTCCGGCGGTGCGGATTCCGTGGCGCTGTTGCTCTCGCTGCACGAGCGCGCCTCGGAACTAGGCCTGGTCCTCCACGCGGCGCACCTGCACCACAGCCTGCGCGGCGCAGAGGCCGACGGCGACCGCGACTTTTGCCGCGATCTGGCCGCGCGGCTCAACCTGCCTTTTCATACCGCGCAAATTGACACCGCGACCGAAGCCGCCAAAGCAGGCGAGGGAATCGAAGAGGCCGCGCGGCGGCTGCGCTACGCCTGGTTTCGCACATTCGCATCCGAAGGTCCCGCCCATGCCGTAGTCGCTACCGCGCATACCCTCGACGATCAGGCCGAAACCGTGCTGGCCAAATTCCTTCGCGGCGCCTGGACCGGCGGCCTGGCCGGCATCTACCCAAAACTAGAAGGCACGGACCGCATTCTGCGCCCAATGCTGGGCACAACCCGCGCCGAAGTCGAGGCTTTTCTGACCGCGCGCGGGCAAAGCTGGCGCGAGGACTCGACCAACCGCCAAACCACCTTCACGCGCAACCGCATCCGCCACAAGTTGCTGCCCGAGCTAGAAAGCTGGAATCCGCGCCTGCGCGAGCATCTGGCCCACATGGCAACGCTGGCCCGCGATGAGGAGGCCTTCTGGCAGGCCGAAGTCGCACGCATCGCTCCCGGCATTGTTCTGCCCGGTAAGCCCGTCCGCGGCGGCGGCCGCGCGGCCTCCGAAGGGCTGGCCATCGACGTCACTCGGTTTGCCACGCTGCCCACCGCATTGCAGCGGCGCCTGCTGCGCCATGCCGCTGCGCAACTCGGCGCAGCGCCCGGCTTTGCAGCCACTGAAGATCTCCGCACGCTGGCCCTCACCGGCCGTGCCAGCCAAAAGGCCGAGCTCGAAGGCGGCCTGCGCGCCGAGCGCACCCATCGCGAGCTGCGCCTGAACGCCGGAGCCGCCGCTGCGCCCACCGCCGCAGCGCTCACCATTCCCGTCCCCGGCGAGCTGCGCGCCGAGGCATTCGGCCTTCATCTTCGTCTCGAATCGCTCCAGGATTCCGCCGAGCCACTGCCACCCGCCACCTTGCGCCCCTGGAAACCCGGCGACCGCGTCCGCCTGCGCCACTCTTCGGTCCCGCGCAAAGTGAAAGAAGTGCTCGATCGGCTGCACATTGCCGGCGAAGCCCGCGCCCACTGGCCAGTCCTTGAGTGGCAGGGACGCATCCTGTGGATGCGCGGCGCAGAGCTTGAGCCGGACCCGGTCGTGCGCGTTCGTGCCGACGAACTCGCTTCATCCAACTAACTGAATCCACCGCATTTCCGCTTCAGTGCCCTTTGGTCCACGACTGTTTTTGAATTTCTGTGACTTTGTTTCCTGCCGGGGTACAATCAAAGTTGCTGCCCATCGCGGCCGTGGCTAGCTCCCGGTCGCAAGCTGTCTTGTACTTTCTGTGACTTCAAAGAGGGTGCGAGCGTCTAACGGTACAGTAGGCGGTGCTGGAGTGTGCGCTTTCTCCCCCGCCGGGAAAGAGGGTTCCTGGTGAATTCGACCGTCAAATCGATCGCGTTCTGGGTCGTGATTGTTGTCTGCCTGCTCGCTCTGTGGAATATCGTGCAGAAGGGCACGAATCTGGGCGGCCCGAAAGACAGTGAGATTGCCTATTCCGACCTGCTCGATAAGATCGATGCGCAGCAGGTGCAGGATGTCACCATCCAGGGCACCGAACTGCATGGCCACATGAAGGCCACCCCCAAGGAGCAGTTCCACACCACGGTTCCGCAGAGCAGCGACTCCCTGGTCGACAAGCTGCACGCGGCCAAGGTCTCCATCAATCTCAAGGACCCGCAGAATAACGGCTTCCTCTTCCAGTTGCTCATCAACCTCGGCCCCATTGTGCTCATCGTGGCCATCTGGTTCTTCATGATCCGCCAGATGCAGTCCGGCGGAAACAAGGCGCTCTCGTTCGGCAAAAGCCGCGCGCGCCTGCTCTCCATGCAGCAAAAGAAGGTCACCTTCAAGGACGTGGCCGGCGTGGATGAGGCCAAGGAAGAGCTGAAGGAAATCATCGAGTACCTGCGCGAGCCGCAGAAGTTCCAGAAACTCGGCGGCCGCATCCCCAAGGGCGTGCTGCTGGTCGGACCTCCAGGAACCGGCAAAACCCTGCTGGCCCGTGCCGTGGCCGGTGAGGCCAACGTGCCCTTCTTCTCCATCTCCGGTTCTGACTTCGTCGAGATGTTCGTCGGCGTCGGCGCAAGCCGCGTCCGCGATCTCTTTGAGCAGGGCAAGAAGAACGCCCCGTGCATCATCTTCATCGACGAAATCGACGCCGTGGGCCGCCATCGTGGCGCGGGCCTGGGCGGCGGACACGACGAGCGCGAGCAGACCCTGAATCAGCTGCTGGTCGAAATGGACGGCTTCGAGTCCAACGACGGCGTCATTCTGGTGGCTGCCACCAACCGCCCCGACGTGCTTGATCCCGCGCTGCTGCGCCCCGGCCGCTTTGACCGCCGCGTGGTCGTCGGCTTGCCCGACATTCGCGGCCGCGAAGAAATTCTCCGCGTTCACGTGCGCAAAATTCCCGTGGCCGAGGACGTAAACCTCAACATTCTTGCCCGCGGCACACCCGGCTTCAGCGGAGCCGACCTGGCCAATATGGTCAACGAGGCCGCGCTCAATGCCGCCCGCGCCAATCGCAAGCAGGTCACCATGTACGACTGCGAACTGGCCAAGGACAAGGTGCTGATGGGCGCCGAGCGCAAGTCCATGCTGCTGACCGACGAGGAAAAGCGGGTCACCGCCTATCACGAGTCCGGCCACGCGCTGGTGGCTTACCTGCGCGCCGACTCCGACCCCATCCACAAGGTCACCATCATTCCGCGCGGCATGGCGCTGGGCGTCACCGTCTATCTGCCTGACGACCGCCACAACTACACCCGTGAGTATCTGGAAACGCGCCTCGCCATGCTCTACGGCGGCCGCGTCGCCGAGGAGATATTCCTCAACCAGATGTCCACCGGCGCCGGCAACGACATTGAGCGCGCCACGGAAATGGCCCGCTCCATGGTCTGCGAGTACGGCATGAGCCGCCTCGGTCCGCTCACCTTCGGCAAGAAGGAAGAGCAGATATTCCTCGGACGCGAAATCGCGCAGCATCGCGACTTCTCCGAGGAGACAGCCCGCCAGATCGACCTGGAAGTCCGCCGTCTCATCGACGAGGCCTACCAGTCGGCGCACCAGATTCTCAGCGCCAACCAGGACGCCATGCACCGCATCGCGGCGGCCCTGCTGGAGCGCGAAACCATCGACGCCGAGGAAGTGAAGATGCTCGTCGAAGGCAGGGAACTGCCTCCGCTGCGCTCCGCACTCGCCTCGCCCAGTGACACCGGCAGCGGCGGCCCCGGCCAGCAAGTCCTCAAGCCGGAAAGCCGCAGCGGTTCGGGCTCCTTCCCTGAAGGCTCGCCCTCGCCTGCCTAACCCATTGCATGGAGCGGACGCGCTTCGCGCCCCTTCCAAGCCAGCTTCAACAGCAAAGGCCGCTCCGTTAGGAGCGGCCTTTGCTGTTTCTCGCCGAAATTCTTCAGCCGGGCAGCGTGTCATCTTCATCAGCCGTCATCACGGTTCCCTGGTGATACACAATGCGCCATCCTGTCGCTACTTTTTTCCATATCGTTGCGCGCCGTGTAAGCCGGCCCTTCTGGTCCAGCGTGTAGGTCAGCAGGTAGCACTCCGGCCCCAGTTGCTTCAGCCCGAATCCCGTTGCCTTCCATCCTTCCGCCTGCGCATCCACCGGATGCGTGTGGCTAAACATCTCCAGGATGAAGGAGCGGCTGTAGCGGCGTCCTGAAGCGCCGACCTCCCAGAACTCCGGCGCCATCGCTTTTTGAAAGTCCTCCGCGCACTCGCCGAATCGCTTGGTGTGGAAGATGGGCTCACGCGCCTTTAACTCCTCCAGCACCGGCAACAGATCCTCGTCGACATGCGTAAATAGCCGCGGATTGTTCATCCCCGAATTCTACGGCGATCCACACGCGGTAGAATCCGCTCCGCAAACGCACCAGGGCCGCTCCAGTTTCGGAGCGGCCCTGGTGTTTCCCAGAATCAGCCTGTGATCCCTCCCAGACTGCCTGTCGATGAAGCCTTAGAAAATCTTGTACCCAATGCCCGTGCTGAATCCATAAGGATGCAGCTGACCGTTTTGCAATGCGTACCAGGTTGGCCACTGCTGATACTCGAAGTCCACCGCGCGCCAGCTGATCCGCTTGGTCAGCTGCACGTCGGCTCCTCCGCCGTACACCAGGTTGGTGCAGCGGCAGCTGGTGGCGCTGTACTCAAAGTTCATTTTGCCAATGCCGAACAGGAACTTGCCATACGGAGTGACGCGCCCGAACTGGTGAATCGGTACGCGCGGCCCAATCAGGTAATTGTCCTGGTAGATTTCGACAAACTGGTTGAAGCGCAGCCAGCGGCCCTCGGCCTCAATCTGTACCCAGCGTGAGAAGCGCACGTCGACATAAGCGCCGGCGCCATAGAGCCGGTTGGGCGCGGTGGCCGCCACGCCGCCGCCACCGTAATCGGGCTGGAATGCCGACAGCAGTGCGCCGGCGGTGACCGACATCTGGCTCCGCGTCGCCGACGGAGCCACCTGTGCGCCGGCCAGGGAAGCGCCCGCGCACGCCGCGAAAATCAAAAATGCAATTCCAAATCTCTTCATGCAAGCCACGTCTTCATTCCGTTCGGGCAATCGTTCTGCCGGGCAGCGTTGCCATGCTTGGGGGTGGTGGTTCAGCCGGGGCGGCTCTACTGCCGGCCCCGGCTGCGTTGCCCGTGCGTTACTGCTTGTTGGGCTGGCTGGCCGGCTGCTGTGCGGGCGCCGTGGTATCGGGCGCCGGCTGCTGTGCCGGAGCCGTGTTCTCGGCGGCCGGTGGCGGAGTCGAATCACCCTGCGCCGCCGGCTGTGCCGCTGCCGGAGCCGCTGCCGCCGGAGCCGCGTTCAGCTTCGCTTCGTCGTAGCGCTGCAGCTTGAAGTAGATCGGCGTCACTTCAAACGGCATCTTGTCGCGCGCATTCATCGGCGCGTAGCGCTTGGCGTTCAGCATGTGCACCTTGTCGTCCCACGGGTCGGTCTTCAGCCAGCTTCCCAGCGGCAGCGCAGGAATCTGCGCCAGATCGTCCCACTCGATCTTCGGTGAGGCCTTGGACAGGTCGCCCATCCACGCCGTGCCGTCGGCCTTCAACATGCTGTCGCCCAGCCGCGGCGTGTTCAAGGCCTTCAGCACCTTGCCACGGTCCACAAGCTGTGCCCAGTAAAGGCCCGCGCTCGCCAGCTTGTCCTTGTACATTGAGGCTTCCAGGTACTCCTGCGCTTTCTTGGATGCGTCCACGTTGTCCGTGTCGCTGTGGTTCATCGTGATGCGCTGGAAGGTCGACTCGTCGGGGAACAGCAGCCGGTCGTTGAAGGCGTAGCGTGTGTCGATGTGGTGACCCAGCGCCACGTGCGCCAGCTCGAAGGCCACCACCGAGGCAATGGATTCTTCGTTGGGCAGCGTGTCGATCAGGCCCTTCGAAATCAGAATGGTGTTGCCCACCGTGGTTGCTTCCACCGTGTTGGTCAG
This sequence comes from Occallatibacter sp., assembly GCA_036384955.1. Lineage (GTDB taxonomy): Bacteria > Acidobacteriota > Terriglobia > Terriglobales > Acidobacteriaceae > Telmatobacter. Next base: position 4,389 of record DASVLI010000077.1, on the reverse strand, counting down.
CAGCACGCGGCAGTGCACCGGGCTCGAGAAGGCAAGATTGTTCGGCACCGCCAGGTTCACCACAATCTGGTCCAGAATCGTAGTCTCATAGCCGCTCTGGTTCAGCGGAGCCACCAGGCCCGCCTCTTCCAGACGATCAATCACATTGTTCTCGGCCTGCTGCACCCATGCGCGGGTGGCCTGCAACGGGCTCACGTCCTGCGAGTCGTCGCTCTTGTCCACCGCGTCTTCCACCTTCATGCTCACGTTTTCGCTGTCGCGCGTGGGCAGCTTCAGGCTGTAGCCCCAGAAGTGCGTCTGCGCCTTCAGGCCAACCTGCTTCTTGCCGCTGTCGCCGCGGTCCGACTCTTCCACGTAAATCGCCACTGGCAGCCACACATCCGGCTGCACATTCATGCGCCAGCTGTCGAAGTGGAAGTAGTAGCGCGAGTCGTCTTCGGCCTTGGGCCCCGTGTAGGTGCCGTTGAAGCGCACCACGTTGCCGTCCTGATCCTCAACCCAGATGCGGCCGTAGAAGCGGCCCATCCCGGTCACCTTGGGGTGCACGTCGAAGACCCAGGTGCGGATGCCGCCAAGAAATTCGCGGCGCACGTAGCTGAACACATAGTGCTGCTCGTCGAAGCCACTCGGATCGAGGAACATCATCTGCATAAAGCCGTTGGGATTGTAGGTAAACCGCTTGTCCAGTCCCAGAGCCTTGCTCAGCCCGGCGATGGCCGCGAACGATCCCTTGAAGAAGCCGTGCTTGGCTTCGGTCTTCATGGAGTAGCTCTTGTCGAAGAAGCCCTTGCCGAAGTCCACGCGGCTCAGCATGTACTGGTCGTCGATCGGCACCTCATAAAGCTTGGGGTCTGGCTGCGTGTCCTGAATGTAAGTCTCCACCAGAGGCGTGCGCTCCTGGATGGCCTTGATCAGCACCTTCTCGCGGGCGATAGCTTTCTGCACCAGCGCGGCCTGGTCGGGCGTCAGCTGGTGTGCCTGTGCATACTTGGGCTGCTTCTTGGCTTCCGCAGCGGTCACGCTGAATACCAGCAAAAGGAAGCAGAGTGTGAACTTGCGAAACGTCATGTGATGCTCCTGGGGGGTAGGTCTTTTTCCAGTTCTCTTTGGAGCCGTTGGCCGTGCCGCGCCTACAGCCGTTTGTCAAAATTGCTGACCGCCGGGGCCGCCAGCCTGCTATGCAAGTTGGAACGTAATCGTGATATTGGTCGTCAGGTCCACTGCCTGCCCGTTGCGCGTTGCGGGGCGGAAGCGGATCTGTTGGGCGACGCGCCGTGCCTCTTCGTCCAAACCATGGCCCAGCCCATGCACCACGCCATCTACCTGCACACGGCCGCTGGCCGTGAACGTCACGCGCAGGATTACATCACCCTGTACGCGCAGCGCGCGCGCCTCGGTGGTGTACTGCACCGAAGGCTTGGAAATGACCTCAAGATTGGTAGACTGCGGAGTGGCCTTCATCTGCGCCACCGGAGCCGCTGCCACCGCCGCTGGAATGCCGGCCGAAGCCACGTGCCCGCTCACGCCGTGGTCCGCCGTGCCGGTGCCGCCAGGGATTCCGGCAGATGCCACGTGGCCCACCACGCCGGCGCTTGAGCCGGACTTGGTGCCATTGCCAAAGCCCGTGGAGCCCACCACGCCGCGCGGCGCAACCGCTGGCCCGTTCATGCCGCCATACGGGTTGCCGATGGCCGCAATCGTGGCCGGCCTGGTCGCATTCGGATTCGGCGTTACACCGAAGGTCTCGCCCAGATGCACGGGAGCCGTCGACGGATGGTCCTGCTTTACCTGCGCCGGCGCCGCTGCCGCCAGTACCGCCTTGGGCTGCGGAGCCAGAATCACCTGCGGCTTGGCAGCCTTCAGCTCCGGCGCCTTCAGCTTGGCCTCCATCTGGATTTCCTTCGGCTCCGGCTTCGGCGTCGGAAGATTGATCTTCTGCTCGGCCAGCTTCACCTCGGGCATCTTGGGTGGATCGGGCAGCTTGGGCGGCGTCACCTTCACCTTGGGCGGCGGTGGCGGCTGCGTCGGGAATATCAGTTCCGTCTGCTCGTACTTGTGCTGCTCCAGCACATGCCGGGCCGTGATGCCGATATAAATCGCCAGCGCAAGAATGCACAGGTTGATAACCGTGCTCGTGATGAACGAGGCGCTTCTGCCCTCCTGCTCAGGCAGCAGTCCTAAACGGAGGCCCTCGGGATAACTATTTAGTTGCATCTCCAACAATCCTCTTGGACCAGGAATACGGTGGGGGTTCCATCTCCTGCTCCGGGAAGATCCCTTTGAAGCCCCCCTCTGGAGCGCTGCCATTCGGCCGCAGTCTCCAGCTGCTTCTCAGGTTCGGGGAATTGACCGCAATTTCCGGCCAGCACGGTCCAGACGATTCTCTGTTCGGCGCCGAATCGGTTCACGCGGTTTACCGTTCGTATCATGGGCTGGAAGGGCTGAGGAAGAGAGTGGGGAATCGCACTCTCTGTCGCGGCCTGTTCCTGCCGGGAAGTCATTGTTCCAAAGTAGGAAGTATCGTGTTGACTGTGATTGTGGATTGCCGTGGATCGTCTGCTGGGCCGGTCGCCGGGCGCGGTTGCAGGACGCCTGGAGAACCAAAAATCATAAGCCACACATCGGATCGCGGGCACGGTTGCACTCCCTCATCAATCCCAAGGCGTGTGTAAAGACAATCTGTGCATCCCCAAGAGAGGAAGTAGAAGCGTGAAGCCGAGATGTCGGATATCAGCTGAATTCTTTTAATTTCAGCCGCTTACCCGTTCTATGGGGCCTTCAGCAGTGCCGCCTGCAGACGGTCTTCGCAGAAGTGGTGCCCCGTTCGGGCCTACTCTGCCTGCTGTAATAGACTAAACGTAACGCAAAGCGTTCACGCTCGGACAGTAATTTTATGCACATATTAGTTACCGGTGGTGCAGGGTATGTCGGGGGGACGGTCGGGAGCCTCCTGTTGAGCCAGGGGCATACGCCCGTGGTGTACGACAACTTCTGTCATTCCAAGCGGGCCGAGGTGCCAGCGGGGGTGGAGCTTGTCGAAGGCGACATCGCTGATCGGGCGCGCCTTGAAAACCTTTTCAAAGCCGCCGCCGACGACGACGGAAATCCCTTCCACGCCGTCCTCCATTTCGCCGCCCTCATCGAGGCTGGCGAATCCATGAAGCAGCCCGAAGTCTACTTCCGCAACAACACCGCCTCCACGCTCGCCTTGCTGGAAGCCATGCTCACCTGCGGACCCCGCCGCCTGGTCTTCTCCTCCACCGCCGCCGTCTATGGCGAGCCGGAAGCTGTTCCCATCCCCGAGACCGCCCGCCTGAAGCCCACCAACGCCTACGGCGAGTCCAAGCTGCTGGTCGAGCAGATCCTGGCCTGGTTCCATCGCGTCCACGGCCTGCGCTACGCCGCACTGCGCTACTTCAACGTGGCCGGCGCGCCGGAAACTCCGCAGGGCATCGTCCGCGGCGAGGCCCACGAGCCCGAGTCGCACCTGATTCCGCTCATTCTCGACGTCGCCCTCGGCCGCCGGCCGTCCATCAAAATCTATGGCGATGACTACCCGACCGCCGACGGCACCTGCATCCGCGACTACGTTCATGTCTCCGACCTGGCCGACGCTCACCTGCTCGCTCTCCATGCCCTCGAATCCGATGCCGCCGCCCAGGCGCCGCTGGTCTTCAACCTGGGCAATGGCTCTGGCTTCAGCGTGCTTCAGGTCATCGAGTCGGCCCGTCGTGTCACCGGCCACCCCATCCCTGCCATCCTTGAGCCGCGCCGCCCCGGCGACCCCGCCGTGCTGGTCGCTGCTTCCGACAAAGCCATCCGCGAGCTCAGCTGGAAGCCCCGCTATTCCGACCTCGACGCCATCATGCGCACCGCCTGGGAATGGCACCAGAAGCGCTACTCCGCATAGAGCCGCCGTCAAGGCGAATTCTCCGCAAATTCACTTGACTGCCGTCGCACGCCGCACGCATGGTTAGCAGCTGAATTCAAGATTCAGGCGCGCGGCTTCCTGCCCTCTTCCCCACGAACCAGGACAGGAAAGCTGCGCCCCTTGCACGAGGTCGCTCAACGCATGGCTTCCAACTCCGCGTCTGCCCAGCCCGGCCAGACCAGCATTCCCCACGTCATCCTCGCCTCCTCGGCCGGAACCATGATCGAGTGGTACGACTTCTACATCTTCGGCTCGCTCACTACGGTCCTCGCCGCCAAGTTCTATCCGCCGGGTAACGACACCTTCGCCCTCATCGCCTATCTGGCCACCTTCGCCGTCGGCTTCCTCGTCCGCCCCTTCGGCGCGCTCTTCTTCGGCCGCATTGGAGACATGGCAGGCCGCAAAATCGCCTTCCTCATCACCCTGGTCATCATGGGCGGCGCCACGGCTGCCATCGG
>DASVLI010000076.1:0-36145 GCA_036384955.1 Occallatibacter sp. | reverse complement strand
CGTAGCTCAGCTGGATAGAGCGACTGACTACGAATCAGTAGGTCGGGTGTTCGAATCACTCCGGGCGCACCATACAAAATATTCAAAATAGGCAATTTAAGCAGCCTTTCGGCAAATCGAGCCGAAGGGCTTTTTAGTTTGTGAATGGTTTTCTCATCGGGCTGCGCCAGCTGTTCCTTCTCAGTAGAAAAAACAGTTGCAAAAAGGCATGTGTGGAGAACGGATGATGCTCACTTGCCCGTTGCCAGAAGTGATCGGTACCGTGTGCCCGCGTCGGGATTCTTCCAGACAGCCGAAAGGCGCCTATAGGCTTCAGCGCTTCGTGCTCGATCTCCAGACATCGCATGCGCTTGCGCCAAGCCGAACAATGCCATTGCGCTCACTGGATCCGAGAGCGTCAATTGCGGGTGGTCGAGAATCTTCTGAAACTCTGCTGCCGCTTGCACTCCGCGGTGCGCGGCAAGATACGCTTCCCCGCGAAAATAGACCGGATAACAGGTAAGGAATGCCACGCGCTCCATGGCATGTGAACCCAACTCAACCTGTGAGGAGACGTCCAGCATGGTTAGAATGGCCTCCGGATTCTCGATGTGCGCTCCGCTATGGAGAACCGCGGCCGACTGAATAATCGGCACGTATTCTTCGCGGACAATGGTGTTGGAGGGGAAACGCCTGGCAAGGTTTGCCGCAAGGTGCAGCGCGGTCGCGGAGTCGCCTGCAAGTGCCAGGGCGACCGCGGCAACGGCGGAGGCGTCTCGGCTCGCGGAAAGACGCAGTGCGCGTTGCGCATCCTCGCGTGCCTGCGCGCGGCTGCCCATCCACGCTTCATTGAGCGCCTGCTGGGCCAGATAAAGCGCGGCAGTGTCGCGCTGCCCGGAATGCAAGGACATTTCAACTGCTTGTTGTGATAGCCTGCGCGACTCATTCAGCTTGCCTTCCCGTGCCTTCGCCTGCGCCTGGTAGTCCAGCAGAATGTCTTCAAACTGGGCCACACCCTTTAGTTGGGCTGCTTCCTGCGCCATGGCCTGCTGGTTACCTTCTTCATAGGCGATCAAATAGAGCGAGACATGGAGCCAGGGGCTGTCGAGCTGATGCGCAGCGGCTGCCGCGGCGGTAGACTTTGCCTCCGGCAGGCGTCCCAATGCCAGATAGGAATTGACCAGATTGCCATTCCAGATGCGGCTGCCCGGATTGCGCCGCATGGCCTCTTCGGTCGCGCTGAGGGCCTTGTCATATTGCCCAAGAAGGAAGTAGAGATTACCCGCATTGCCAATCGGGATATCGTCAAGCGGAAAAACCTCGGCGCGCAGCTCATAGGTCTTTCGCGCTTCGTCCAGATTACCGGTCACGAACTCGTGGTACAGCGAGAGGATGAAGAAGCGCTCGTGTTCGCTCACGTGCTCGCGCAACTCGTAAGCCTTGCGCAGATTCTCCTCCGCAGCTCCCACCTCTCCGAGATTGATGTTGCATACCGCCATCCGCGCATAGGCCATGGCAAACTTCGGGTCGATGGCAATTGCGCGTTGGAATAACTGCGCTGCCGCGCCTTCATCCAGCCGCACCACGTGAACCTGGAAACCAAGGCTGTAGGCATGCAGAGCCTCCAGCGAGGGCGTTGTGACGTTCTCTGGCGGGGCATCGTACTTCTGCACCGACTCCAGTGACTCACCCAATTTGTGGCGCAGAGCAGCAGAGCCATGGGCCAGTTGTTCCAGCACGTGTTCCTTGCCGTCGGCCTGCATCTGTTCTTCGGCCAGAACCCTTCCCGTATGGCAGTCGATGGCGCTCAGACCAAGCACATATTGATTATTGAGCGGAGCAATCGAGCCGTCGATGACGACCGATTTCCCGGTCCGCTCACAGACCTCGCGGGCCAGATCCACCGTGAGCCTGGCATCCTGCGGCTTGCCCATCAGGCCCAGCGTTTGCGCCACCTGGCTGTCGGGCAACAGGCTCAGATAGGGCGACTGTTCCAATTGCGCGGACAATCCCTGACGCAGCGCGTGGTCGAAAATCGGCTCATTGGTTGTGTTTGTGAAGTCGGCAAGCACCAATGTGCTCGCATTGCCAAAGCGCCGCGCCTGGCTCTGATTGCGTACATAGAGAACCCAGGCCGTGACCGCGAGTACGAGCACGAAAGCAAGCGCAAACCAGTGCCAACGTAGAAAACCGGATTGTCGCCGGATACTCTCTGGTGCCCGCTCCAAAGACTGGGCGGGAGAGGTGTGCGCCGAGAAGGATGGAACATAGCCACCTTTAGGCAGCCCAATCCGCAGCGGATCCTCACTGCCCGCCTGTGCATAGTAGAGATCGAGCGCCGCCCTTAGCCGCCGGGCCTCCACACGAACCACGGGGTCGGTACGGGGATCGTAGCCGTTCTGGCGTCCGCACACTGCAATGCCAACGTGATATTCCTTCAGGTCCGCGGAGGTCCCGTCGAGAGTCTGATGAACGGTATAGGAAAGAAAGCGGCTCAGCCGCTCCGACCGCAAAAATGGGTCACTGGCAAGAATCCGGCATAGAGCCGCTTCTATCTCGTCGCGAGAAGAAGGCGATGAAAGATTAGGCTGCTTCGACGAATGGGCCTCAGTATCGCTCACATCAATTAGGACCATGGGATGGTCTTCGCCGCTGAATGGACCGTTTTACCGTAATCCAAAGTGACTGCACGAATGCCAAGAGCTGAAATTTTCATCGCTCTTGGCGGCGATGGATGTTACGAGCGTCACACCAGTCTGTGATGGCGCGGATGCCGCGTCTCTGCAGCCTGTGGCCACACTACTGTGGCCTTCTGGGGCTCGAAGTACCTGATTCGTACTGGTCCGTTTTACGGTAAAACACTGCCCTCCTCGCCATGCGCTCTCTAAAGTTCCCCTCGGACAACAGGAACGCTCACGCGCAGAGCCATGAATCAGGAACAAGAGCCCGCTCGAATTCGATCGCATCAGAGAACAGCCGCCCCTTACTGGACACTCAGCCCTGCGGACCTGCAACTCGCCACACAATTGGGACAGTCAATATATTCGCCTGGAAATCCTTCGCTCCATCAAAAGTTTGCGCTCGGAATCTCCGCGCAGCGCTATCTCCTCACAACCCGGCAAGCTCCGCACCGCTCCGTCGGTGCGCACTGCGCTGCCCACACCTTGAACCGGTTCGCTCAAGATTTTCCTGCGAACGCAACACCCTTATGCGTGCTTACCCGCAAGTGGACCTTGCGGCAACTGGAGGATTCAATGAATTGCAAGCGATTCTCACTGCTGACCTTGGTACTTGTTCTGGTTGCAATCATTACCGGATGCGGAGGCACCTCCGCTCCCTCAGTTGCCGTGAGCGCATCCGCGACCACTGTGGATGGCGCCAATGCCATCACCTTGACGGCCAACGTGAAGCATGACAAGAGCAGCGCGGGTGTCACCTGGAGCCTAAGTGGCGCAGGAGCCCTGTCGAATCAGACGACCTCGACCGCCACCTATACCGCGCCGGCCGCCACCTCCTCCTCGCAAGCCATAACCATCACCGCAACGTCAGTGGCCGATACCAGCAAGTCCGGCTCCGCGACCGTGACTGTGCCCGCCGCGCCTGCGATTACCACCACCGATGCCAGCCTGGCCAGTGCCGTGGGCGCAAGCTATTCCGTTACGCTGGCGGGTTCTGGCGGCATCGCACCCTATAAGTGGACCCTGACCGGGGGCGAGCTGCCAGCTTGCCTGACAATGACGTCAGCAGGCGTGCTGAGCGGGACCATCACCTCTGCCTGCGCCGGCACCTACACGCCAACCTTTACGTTGACCGACTCCGGCACGCCAACCGCATTGACCGCTGCAGCTCAGTTGACGATGGTCATTGCCCAGGCCGCGCAAATCACCTTCAACGGGTCCGTTCCCTCCACCGGCACCTATAACGTTGCCTATACAGGCAGCGCAGCTGCCACCGGCGGCGCCGGAACCCTCACGTACACGCTGGCCAACGGCTCCTCCCTGCCCACCGGCATTGCCTTGAACACTGCTACTGGCGCAATCAGCGGCGCGCCAACAACCGTGGGCACGTACACCTTTGCCGTCATCGCCTCCGATGCGTACGGTGACTCAGCCACCTCCTCCAGCTACACACTCACCATCTCCTATCCCGCAATGAGCGTGACCACGACCGCACTTCCTGTGGGCTACGTCAGCTCCACATACACCTCCACTGCTCTCAGCGCGACGGGCGGGGCAGGCAATGCCGCTCATTATAGTTGGGCGGTTGCTTCAGGTTCCTCTTTGCCTGCGGGGATTTCGCTTTCAACCGCTGGCGTTGTCAGTGGAACCCCATCTGGATCAGCCGGAACGACAAATGTTTCGGTTTCGGTCACCGATTCCGTCTCCGGCCTGAGTGCGAATGCCTCCTTCGCACTTCAAATCAAGGCCGGAATCACCATCACCGGCGCAACGCTTCCCACCGCGTACATCGGATCCGCCTATAGTGCCATGCAACTGGCGGCAACTGGCGGCTCCGGTACGTACTCCACATGGGTGTTGGCAAACGGAACGTCTCTACCCGCCGGCCTCACGCTTTCAACTGCCGGCGTCATCAGTGGTACGCCGACTGGCTCACCCGCAACCAGCAACTTTACGGTCAGGGTCACTGATTCTGCCTCGAATACGGCAACAGCAGTCTTCAGCATCACTGTTCAGGCAGGCATCACCATCACAACTTCAACCTCTCTGCCTGATGGCTATCCAAGCGATGCCTACACCACTACCACCCTCGCGGCCACGGGCGGAACAGGCAGCTACACAAGCTGGACAGTCTCAAGCGGTGCGTTGCCGGCCGGTATTACGCTCGCCAATGACGGCACACTTAGCGGCACGCCCACGACGGCGGGTAGTTACTCGTTCACCGTCAGGGTCACTGATACCGCTTCAAACGCCGCGACGGCCACTTTCACACTTGCCGTCGAATCCACATTGGCTGTATCGACCACTTCGCTGCCATCGGCTGCGGTCAACAACAGCTACTCGCAGAAGCTCGCGGCATCCGGCGGCTCCGGCGGCTACACATGGGCGGTCTCTGGCAGCGAGACCAACACGCTCGCCACCTACAATCTGTCCCTGGCCAGCGACGGCACGGTTAGCGGCACACCAACCACAACGGGCACGGCCACATTCACGGCCATAGTGACCGATTCGGCAAGCCACACGGCAACGCAGGTATTCAACGTCGTGATCTCCTCACTGGTGGTGAATACCGGCACGCTCAACTACGGCGTGGTTGGCAGTACGTATTCGCAGACTCTTACTGCCACCGGCGGCTCTGGCAGCTACACATGGTCCGTGATTTCAGGCGGCAGCGCGCTCTCTAATCTCGGCCTGGACCTTACTTCGGCCGGCGTGTTGACCAGCGGCGGCGTGACGCTCACCAAAACAGGCAGTGCTGCCTTCACCGCGCAGGTCAAAGACTCCAACAATGTAACTGCAACCGCGGACTACACCGTGTACGTCTATGCGGCCCTCTCCTTCACCACGACATCGCTCAACTCGGCCGTCTACAACGCAACCTACTCAGGCGCCATCGGCGTCACCGGCGGCTCGGGCAGCTATACGTGGACAGTGAACGGATCTTCCATTCCCGCAACTGGCGCGGCAACAACGCTCACCAACGGTGGCGGACTCACCGGCTCCTACACTGGCGGCAGCACACTGGCGCTGGGCGGCTTGCCAACCAGCTACGGAACCATTTCGTTAACGGTTGGGGTAACCGATGCACAGACCGGCTTCAACATTTCCCATTCCTATACTGTTGCCGTTAATTCACTCACTGTCTCTGTGGACGTACAAAGCATTCCGCAGGGCATGGTGAACATGCCGTACATCTTCGGCAACGTCAATGTTCAAAACGGAACGGAGCCGTATACCATCACCTACACCAACACCCCCGATGGCTTGGCTGACAACAGCAGCAACCAGCTTGCGGGCACACCCACCACGGCCGGTACAACCACGGTCACGGTCACGGTGACTGACAGCTCCTCCCCCACCCACCAGGTTGGAACCACCACCTTCAGCCTGCCCGTCGTGGCAGAGACCACCGGCACCAACGACAGTGCGCTCAGCGGGCAATACGCCTGCTATCTGGAACGCTACTGGGATAACGGCGTCACCGGCGGCGATGGCGTCAGCACGCTGCATCGCGGTGGCATGGTCTTTGCCTTCACGGCCAATGGCGGCGGCACCATCACCAACGGAGAGTCCGACTCAAATTCGCCTTCGAGTGGCCACAAACTCACTTCGTCCATCTCCGGCACTTACGCCATTGGCTCGGATAATCGAGGCTATGTCAACATCGGTAACGGCTCCACTATCCTCTCTGTTGCTGGCGCTAACCTCAGCAGCAACGTCTTTACCGAGTTGGCCCTGACCGAGATGGATGATGCCGGCGCTTCACCCAGCGGAAAGTCCGGCGCTGGCTATTGCTACAGGCAGACCACTACAGCCCTGAGCGGCATAAGGCCTGGCGGTGGCTATGTTTTTGGTGTGCACGGTGAAGATAGCAGTGGCAGCAATATGTCGGTCATCGGCAACATCAACTTCAGCGGTAGTACAGCCACGGGTGTTCAGGACTCGGTGGATGGCACTACGGTGTCAAACGCAGATACTTTCTCTAACACCACCGGCACAACCGATTCGTACGGGCGCATGCTCGTCAGTCAGTCCGGCAATGCTGAAATGGCCATCTACGTCACCAACAACACCAGAGGCGATGCTCTGATGATGACCATGCCGGATCACAGCGGCACCAGTAATGCCGATTTCCTGATCGGACAGACGCGGGCACAGTCCTCGTCAAGCATTTCCGCCACGCATCCCATCAGTGGCAATGCGGTGCTCTACGTCTCGGGCTCTGTAAACAACTCCGGTTCCTCTCCGGCTTACAAATCGATGGCAGCGCAAATCTCTGGCAGTACCACCGCCAGCAAGATTACCGTCAACTCCATCGCAAAGAACAACGCTGGCGCCTTCACGCTCGACACCGACAACATGTATGGCCAGTCAGTCCCATACGTTGTGGACACCAGCACCGGCAGAACTACGCTGACCGGTGCAACCGGAACCTACTTCTATCTCTATGACACCAACTCCGCCGTGGTGCTGTTTTCCGACACCGGCAACGGTGGAGGAACCAACAACCAAATTGGCTGGCTCGAGCCGCAAACCACAGTCAGCACCTGGAGTCTGAGCCAGATCGCGACAAGCTATCTGACGCAGAAGATCCCCAACGAGGACTACAACGCAGACCTGACGGTTGGCGTTCTAACTCTGGCAAGCGATGGCGCCATCAGTGGCTTTGCCTCGGATTCAGGCGGGAATCAGTGGGCAAGCTGGCAAGAAGGTGTCAGTGGATCGCCGTCTGTGACCGCCACCGGTGCGCTGAACCTCAACGCGAACGATGGTGCAAACTACGGCCTGTTCGACGTTAAGATGACCAGCGGCGGCAGTACCCAGACCGTCTCTGCGTGCTATGCCATCAGCATTGATCCATCGGCAACGACCATCCGCGCGCGCCTGGTCTGCGTCGATGTGGGCAGCGAACATCCTTCGTTGATGGTCATTCAAGAGTAACGAGCGTCCCTTGAACCACTCGACCCCGCCTTCGGGCGGGGTCTTTTTTGTCTGTTCTGCTCGATTTGAATTGGCGGTGTGTCATCTCAGTCAAAAGTGAAAGACGTTCTTATGCACTCGAGGCAGCGCGGGCGAAAGGTCGCGTAACGCGCGGACATGGCAATTTTTTTGGCCAGCAAGAACCTGAAACTCTTTCGGAAACACTCACGCCATGGCAAGACAGGAACGACAGTAGAACCTATCTGCGAAGTCTTGCGCGCGCAATCCTATGGCTGAGTCTTCGTCACCGACAGACCGTACCTTGATACGAAGGAACATGCCTGCGGTTATTGGGATACTGGAATGCACTGACATGGACGAGGCGGTGCCATAGGCGTAGAGCTTATCGCGTCTCATTCGAAAGAACAGAGTTCGATAGTAGCTCTATCCGCATTTGCTCAATGGTGGAGTACACATGCGCGTGCATTCCCAGGTTGCGCGCGGCCTTGACGTTTTCCGCGCGGTCGTCGATAAAGAGCGTCTGCGCCGGCGGAAGCGCAAGCTGCTGGAGGAGGATTTCAAAGATGCGCGCGCCAGGTTTGGTGCACCCCAATGCGTAGCTCCAGATGCGCACATCAAAGGCATGCACCCACGCGCACTCACGCTCGATTGCCCTGCTGACCGCGTCGCCCATGTTGGACAAAATCGCGGTCTTCAAGCCGGCTGCGCGCAGCCGGGGCAGCCACTCCACCAGCGGCGCGTTTGCCGTGCACCACATCTGCCCGTCGAGCCAGACGAGTCTTTCAACCGTCTCCGGAGACGCAACGATGCCGGCGCTGTCCAGCGATTTTTGCCAGTAAGCCGCGCCGTCGAGCAGCCCGGCATCGTACTCTTCGCGAAACTTCCAATACACTTCCTCGAAGCGCTCAGGCAAGAGACCCGTCAACTGCCAGGCCTCCTGCATAGCCCACGGCGCACGCGGACCAGAAAGTACGAGCCCGTAGTCAAACACAACCGCTTTAATCAAGAGCAATCTCTCAGCGCGAGTGAGCGCAATCAGGGGCGCAGATAGGCCAGGTTGTCGAAGCGGAGCTCTTCTCCGCCACTGGTGGAGACCCACACTGCCGAGCTCACGTCGCGCCAATCTGTGCGTAGACGGACCAGTTGCTTTGGCTTGAGTGTCACGCTCACTTCGCGATTCTCCGGCGAGCGGACGCGTACCGTGGCCTCGTGGTCGGCGCCGTTGTACACATCGATGCCGGCAAAGATTAGCGGAATGGCAAACCGGAAGCCAGTTTCGTCCGCATGCGCGTCCGCGCGAATCAGATTGAATGTTCCGAATTTGCCGCCGGGCGTTCCAACCGCCCAACTGTCGTGGTTCCACTCAATAACGCCGGCAGGATACTGCCCGGCAAGGTGCGTTCCCGCGGCGAGGTGCGGATTGTCAAAGGTCACATACGCAAAATGCTGATTGCCTTCCGTACCCTGTATGTCGATGTCGCGCGAAGAGCTGTGATGAATGCGCAGCACATGCGTTGTTTCATCGAAGATGTAACCCTCCGCGGCAAGGTCTTTGCGGTGCGCAAGCGGCTTGCCTCCCGCCATGACAGAAGCTGGAGTGAAATCAAGGCGCAGCACATCGTCCGAGGCTTCGTCGAAAGTGGAGTAGGTGACACGGCCGGCGGAGTACTCGATGCGAGTCACCGCGGAGATGCTGCCCAGCAGATGCGACTCACCTGCCGGCGCCCACTCCGGCACCGCCCAGAATGCGTCCATCACGCGCCTTGGGCCATCGGAAAACTCGTCGGTAAACCACCACTGGTTGCCGAAGGGCGCATGCGCCTCGCCCGGCAAGCCCTGGAAGTACGTCACCCAGTTGAAGGTGCGAAAGGCTTGCTGCTTATAGGCAAGGTCGCCGGTCTTCGCATAGTAAAACGCCTCAACCGCGGCCAGCCGCGCGCTGTGGCTGTCGCAGCACTGGTTGGGCAAATTGCAGCAGAACTGGCGGCCATCGCCCTGCTCTGTGGTAACGGTGGCGCCGTGAACAACGTACTTGGGCCAGCGCGGCGTGGTCTTCACCCAGTCAATCAAGTCCGCGGAGTGCTGCTTCCAATCCTTGTCCAGCTCCGGATGCAGCAAAACATAGCGCGCCAGCTCCAGGGGAATAACCTGGTTCATGTTGTCCATGGTCGCCTGCACGTCTTCAAAATACCCAACCCACTTGTTGTTCTGCATCGGGTACTTCATCAGCCAGGTCCATGCGCCCGCGCGGACTGACTTATACGAAGCGGTGTTGCCCTGCCCCAGGCGGATCAATTCGTCGAAGAGCATGATGGGCTCGACCACGTTGGCCGAGTAGTCGAACATTCCCTTGCCGCCCTCTACACGTCCATCACGCGCAAAGCAGCGGTAGGGCCATGGCGAGTGGTCCGCATCGCCGGGCTTGAAGTTCTTGGCCAGCGCCTCCGCGCATTGAATGGCGGCCCGCAGATAGCGGGTGTTGCCCGTCATCTCATACAGGCGCAGATAGGCATAGCCATCCTCGCCAACCACGTGCGGCTCCACAAAGTCCTCGCCGTGCTGGCTCCAACCGGTGTAGCGTTTGCTGCCTGGATTCGCCGATGGGTACGGAACCTCGGCCCACGCGTAGCCTGCAGGGGTGCGGCCGTTCTCCAATTCGTAGTCGACAAAGTTCTCGATGAATTCGAGCGTGCGCGGATCGCCCGTGTACGGATAGAGCCTCTCCATGAAGCCCTGCATCATGGCGCGCAGATAGCCCGTGGAGTTCGCCCAGTGCAAGTCCGGATAGAGCTCATACGTTGTGCGGTCGAAGTCGAAGCAGCAGTAGTAATACTGCAGGCGGTCGCGATTGAACTGGTCGTCAACGATGGTCCACTGCGACAGGAAGTACCCGGCGTAGGAGTAGCCGGTGTCATCGGGCATGGGCCAGGGCAGCAGCTTTCCAGCGCTGTCCAACTCCACGGGACGGCCGGCGATGGTTTTGGCATCGACGGTGGAGACTGTAGGAAAGCCCTGTTGCGCGGCCGCGGCCGAGAGGGCCACAGCCAGGAAGGCGACCAGCGCCAGACAATCAATAGCTTTTTTCATAACGCCCCAACAGAATGGTTGCACCCAGCACAACAACCGCGCCAGCGATGGCGATCGGATTCAAACGTTCGCCAAGCAGGGTGACGGCCAGGATGATTCCGAATACCGGAACCAGGTAGAGAGAGGTCGAAGCCACAGTCACATCAAGATGCTGCAGGGCCTTGAAGAACAGCAGCATGGACGCACCGTACATGAACAGCGCAAGGAAGAAAAATGCCGCGACAGCCTTTACGTCGAGCGTCATCAGGCGGGCGGGATGGAACGGCTCCACCCAAATGAGTAGAGGAATGCTGGCCAGCGAGGCCGTGATGTAGCTGTAGATCAGAATCTCGACGTCGTTGAAGCGGCTCATGAGCCCCTTGCAGTAGACGTTGTAAAACGAGGAGCCGAGGCAGCCGCACAGGATGAGCAAATTGCCGGGCAGGTAGCGCATCGAGCTAAACGATGCCTGGCGGAAGTCCCCCACCGACATCAGTGCCACACCCAGCAAGCCAATCACCAGCGTCGCAATGCGCAGTCCGGTCAGCTTCTCCTTCAGCAATACAGACGCCAGCACCGCGCTTAGCACGGGAATCAGCAGATTCAGAATCGTGCCGTTCGAGGCCAGCGATTTGCTGATGCCCCAGGTCATGCCCAACTGCGCAAGCACCTGTCCGCACACGCCGGCAATCGCAAACTGCACCCAGTCGCGTGGAGAGGGTGACCGGCGCGAGGGATCGCGGCGGCGCATCCGCAGCAGCAGCGGAAACAGCAGCAGCGTAGCGATGTAAAACGGCAAAAACGTAATGGCGATAGGCCCGAGGAACGGATCAAGAAATTTGACCGCAATTCCCTGCGCCGACCACATCAGCGAGGCAAGCACGAGCAGCAGAAAATATCCTGCAAAGCCGGAGCGGGCTTGAGGCACAGCGGCTGGCCCGCTCATGCGCTCTCCCCAACAACACGGATTCCGAAGCGATCCGCACCCTGAGAGCTGCCGCGGAAAACGTGCGGCACAAAGTTGCGCAGACGCGCGTACTCTGCCACGACCTTTTCAAAGGCATCCGCGCCGTGCACGCTGCCCAGCACGGCCACCGTGCCGCCGGCGCCGCCGCCGGTAATCTTGGCGCCGAACAGCATATCCTCGCCGGCGTGTTTGCGCACCAGTTCCACCAGCAGGTCGGTGGCCTCGCACCCCAGACCGGTTTCGGAATAAGACCAGTGCGACTGATACATCAGCTCGCCCATCTGGTGCAGCAGAGAGACAGCCGGAGTCAGCGCCGCGCAGCGAGCCAGGTCAATGAACAGTTTGATGCGATGATTCTCCTCGACCGCATACCGTACGCAGTCACGGACGCGGTAGTTTACCTCCGCGCGGATTGTGGTGAACGGGTCAGGATGCTCGGCGCCGATGGCAAGGATTTCAGCGCCGGTCAACTGCTCTGGCAGACGGCGCTCATAGCGCGAGCGAAACTCCGACGGAGTCAGCTCCGAGAGATACCCCCGCCAGCGCGGATCGGTGAATCGCGGAATTGCCGAGGCCGTATCACGCGTGATGGCAAGTCCTTCCCAGGCGCAGATCATGCGATAGCCCACGAATGCCGCGGCGCGCGCCGCTTCATACTCAACTCCGGTGACCGCGTGCCGTACGCCGGAATCGATGGCCCAGCAGCGCACGCCATCGGGCAGGTGAACCGGCTCCTGCAGCAGGCAGGGCTGGCACAGCATCGGCAAAACGCAATCCTCATCGCCAAGTACGCTGGCCGCCTGATCCATAATGCCGCAGGCAGAGCCTGCGAGGACGTTCTCCACCCACTGGCAGGCCTCGGCCAGTTCCACGCCCTTCATGTCGATGCCGTAAGCAGCAGCGGCAGCCTTCATCACCGCCACTTCGACCGCAGCCGACGAACTGACGCCCTTGTTCAAGGGCACATTGGACTCGATATAGATGTGCACACCGGTGCGGACTTGCTCCGGATAACGCAGCCGCAGCAGATAGATCGCGCCGAGAACGTAAGCGGTCCATCCCGCCGCCGGGTCCGCGGCGGCCAGCGCGCGCACCGCTTCTTCGCCGGAGAACTGCGCCAGCTCAAACGTGACGCGCTCGCGCCACCCCTCCGCCTTCATCTGCGGATTCCAGAAGACCACCGCCTGGTCGTCGCGGCACTGCGCCGCGGCCCAGGTAGCCTCAGCAATGGTGCTCTCAAAAACCATGCCGCCGGTGTAATCGACGTTGCCGCCCATCAAGTCCAGCCGGCCCGGCGCGCGGCTGACATACACCGCGCGCGAGCCGTTAAGAAACTCACCGGAATTTCGCAATCCGGTTACGTTCTCCACAAAACCGCTCATGCCAGCTCCCGGATGCTGTCGATGACGTACTGCACCGTCTCATCGGTCATGCGCGGATGAATCGGCAGGCTGACGTACTGGTGGAAAAGTTCTTCGGCAATCGGACACTCGCCCTCGCCATGGCCTAGCTTGCGGTAGGCGGTGGTAAGGTGAATCGGCATGTAGTGTGACCACACCTTGATTTTCTTGCCGGTGTACATCTCCCACATGAAGTCGTCCTTCGTCAGGCGGAAGTTCTCCTTCAGCAGAATGCAGTAGACGTGGTACGAGGAGTCGTTGCCGGACTCGATATACGGCAGCTGCAGGCCAGCAACATCTTTCAGCCCCTCGGTGTAGAGCCGCGCGATTTCCACGCGCCGCGCATTGAACGCATCCAGTTGCTTAAGCTGCTCCAGACCCACCGCGGCCTGCGCGTCTGTCATGCGGTAGTTGAAGCCAATATCGTCGAAATCGAGGTACCAGTACTGCTTGCCCATCGGGCGCTTCTTTTCGTCGATGGCCAGGTATTTGCCCTTGGGATCGTAGGAGCGACAGCAGAGCGAGCGATACGAAAGCATGCACTCGTAGAGCGCGCGGTTGCTGGTGGTAACCATGCCGCCCTCACCCAGCGTGACCATGTTTTTCTGCTGGTGGAAGCTGAACACACCCATATCGCCGAGCGAACCTGCCGGGCGGCCTTTGTATTTCGCGCCGGCCGCGTGCGCGGCATCCTCGACCACAAGAATGCCGTTGGGGATAGCCAGCTCGTTCAGCGCGTCCATGTCCGCGCACTGGCCGAACAGGTGCACCGGAATGATGGCTTTGGTGCGCGGCGTGATCTTGCCGGCAACCTTCACTGGATCAAGATTGAGTGTGCGCGGGTCTACATCGGCAAAGACGACCTTTGCGCCCAGCACCGCGGCAGCGTTCGCCGTGGCAATCCAGCTGATGGGCGTGGTAATCACCTCATCGCCCGGCCCCACGCCGGCAGCAATCATCGTCAACTGCAGCGCAGTGGTGCCCGAAGTCACGGCCAGGCCGTACTTCGCGTCGCAGGATTGCGCGAACTTCTCTTCAAATTCCTTCACGCGCGGGCCGCAGGAGGGCGCATTCGCGCCCAGAACCTCAAGCAGCGCCTGCTGCTCGTTCTCTCCGTATTTGGATCCGTGCCCAAACTCCAACTCATGTACTGCCTTCGGAAGACTCATGCAAAACACCTTTCAATCACACTGGCTGTCGAGCCAAATTCTATGCCGCATTCGCGTTGTATTTTGTCTGCAATCAGGAAATGGTCGTTACCCCGCGGAGCACGCCCGGGCGGTGTCTCGCTCTGCACTCGCACCAGGCTGGCAGGAAAACCCGCCTTTGCCGCGAGATGTTGCCCTATTTCATAGCGCGACAGACTGTCTGTGGCGCCCACGTGATAGATTCCGCGCGCCGTGCTGCTCGGCGACAGCAGTTGGACCATGGCCTCTGCCAGCCTGCCGGCATCAACCGGATTGCGCACCTCATTGGTCGGGAAGGCCACTGGCGCACCCTGCCCCCAGCGAGCCATCAACTGGTCCAGCATGGCGTTGGTGCCTCCCTTGCCTGCAAAGCCCAGCACCAGGGCAATACGCAGAATGACCGCCGAGGGTACCAGGCCCCGCACCGCTTGTTCAGCGCACTCCTTGGTGCGGCCATAGACACTGAGCGGAGTCGGCGTGTCCTCTTCGCGATAGCCGTGCCGTTTGCCGTCGAATACCGCCGCGGTGGAAGTGAACAGCAGCCTGGCATTGGCGCGCGCGCATGCGTTGGCCACGTTCTCTGCACCGAGCGCATTGACCGCGTAAGCCAGTTCAGGCGCTGCTTCGCATTTGTCGATGTCGGAAATTGCAGCCAGCAAAAGCACAGCCTGGGGCTGCACCGTCTGGAAGATCCGCTCCACACTGTTCGCGGAGGAAATGTCGACCTGGTGAATGCCGCTCTCTTTAAGCGGCTTGCTGTCTGCGTACGTTACATCAAAAGTTCCAACGGCTTCCGCAGCCTTGCGCACGTGGGCTCCTAGAAACCCGCCGGCGCCTATGACAAGCAGTCTTGCACGATCCGTCACAATTACGATCTCCGTATTCCGTTCCGGCTCAGCGCCCTGCCAAGGACGCCGCCGGTTCCAGTAAAGAAGGAAAAATGGAGACAGCCGATCCCGAGTGACTCGACTGCCTCCCGCGCCTCAAAAAGAGTATCTGAGGGCGAATTGCATGCGCCGGTTATCCACGGACGTTGACGAGATCTGCCCTTCAGACGAGTCGCCCACGACCGCATTCGGTGAACCAAAATCAGGGTGGTTGAATGTGTTGAACACATCCACGCGCAACTCAAGCTTCTGCTTCTCAGTGATGTTGAAGTCCTTGGAGAGCGAGGAATCCAGTTGCAGCATGCCGTCGGTATACAGCGGATTGATGCCGGAGTCGCCATACGTCGCCTGCTCGGTGTGCACAATGAACGCGCTCGTATCGAACCACTGGTTGATGGTGCGATGGCTCAGTTTGCCGCTTCCCACGCGATCCGGACGATTGGTCTGTCCGTTGTTCAGCGACGAAGAGTCGTTGTCCGTCACATCGAAGCGCGTGCCGCTGCTCAGATGCAGCAAGGCCGCATACTCCCAACCGCCGATAAACGTATCCAGCAGACGCGAGGAGTGCGCCAGGAAACGATGGTCCCGGCCCACCGGCAACTCCGCCCGAAATTGTGCATTGAAGATGTGCGGAATATCCTGCTGCGTGGGTCCGTAGTACTGGTTGATGTCGTCCAGGTTCAGGTTATTGCCGTTGGCAAAGCTGCGCCCGTGCGCATAGCTGGCGTTGGCAAACAGGCTTTTGCCAAGGTTCGCGGCAAAGCGAACCGTCAGTGCGTCATACCACGAACCCACCGCCGACTGCGAAATAGGCACATCGCCGAGCTGCGGATAGGTTCCGTAGAGCGGCCGGGCGGTGCTATAGTCCACACCTGCAGCCTGCGGAGGGGCCTGATTGATGTTCTTCGTGTGTAGATTTTTGTAGCCGCGCACGCGCATGTAACCCACATCGAGCAGCATGCCGGGATGCAGCTCACGCTCCACGTTCAGCGTCGCCTGATCCACGCGCTGCGCCTTCCAGTTGTAGTCCACGCCGCGGATCAAGGCATTGTCCGGAATCAGAAGGTTGCCTGCCTCGTCGTAGGTAGCGGCCGCCAGCGGCAAGCCATCGCCCGAAAGCGACAGCGTAGACGTCAGGTTATTCGGCGTCAGATAGACGCTCTTGGCGTAGTTGGGGTACGTGAGCCCGAGGATGGTCAGAGGGCCGTTCCAGTATCCCATCCAGTACGACGTTCCATAGCCGCCACGCACGCTGGTCTTGCCGTGGTCCGGGCTCCACGCAAGTCCGATGCGTGGCCCCCAGTCAGCCGCATCCAGGTTCAGCGACGGACTGCGATCGTTTCCCGTTGCTACCACCAGCGTGTTGGTGCGTGTGTCCCAATTCGACTCGCGGTTGTGCCGCTCCACCGGGCGCGTGGTCAACTCATAGCGCAACCCAAGGTTCAGTGTCAGCGATGGCAGAACCTTGAAATCGTCCTGCACGTACCATGCGTTCTGCCACAGGCTCTGATACGGCGCACCCTTCAGAAATCTTGCACGCGCGCTGGCTGTCATGGTGCCCAGCAGGAAGCTTGGATAGCCAATCGGCTGAACCGATAGCGCGTTGTCTGCATTGCCGCCACCGCTATAACCGATACCGTTGTATGAGGTCATCGCCTCGCTGAATGTGAAGGCTCCGCGTGGATTATCGCCGCCGATTGTGTCGGACGAAACGTCCACGATGTAGTTCAGATTGGCCCCGACCTTCACCTGATGACGTCCCTTGATCCAGGTGAAATTGTCGGTGGCGGCAAAGGTGTTGCTGACGATGTGGCCCACCCAGTCCGGCGCAGAAATCCACGGCACGCCTTCCATGCTGAATTCCGCCAGGCCCTTGGTGTCTTCCGTACCCAGGTTGCCATTGGGAATGCCGAAGCTGTTATTCCACTCCGCATCCTGGCTGTGTGTGGAGGTGCGCACATTCGAGCGGTTGAACGCCAGACGCAGCTCATTCATCATCGTTGGGCTGATGCTGAACAAATCAGAAGCCTGCATGTTCTGGTTGAAATTCTGGGAGTTGACATTGCCGTCTTGGAAGAACTGATTCACATCGGTGGCGTTGTCGTTGGTGGCGCTCATCGCCGAGTAGCGGAAGAACATGCGATCGCGCGCGGTGCGATTGAAGTCGATGCGCCCATCGCCCTGATGCACTGTCTGGCGATTTGTGCTTAGGTAGTACAGATTCTGGCTGATGCCCGGCAGATTCGCCACGCCGAAAATCTTCGCCGCATTCATCGCCTTGGCAGCTGGATCCCACGAAGCCTCAGGAATCACGTTGCCTGCAAACGGCGTTGCGCTGACCACGTTGCCGTTGTCATCGAAGACGCGCGTTGATGGATCGTAAATCTGTCCGTAGGTATTTCCCGCGTCATCCACCTGGCCCGGCACGTACAGCTCTGAGAAGTCGCCAGCCAGCATCATTTCAGTCGGCGCCGTGGTGTAGCCTGGCGAACTGGAGTAAACGCGCGTGCCCTGGTAGTCGCCGAAGAAAAACAGCTTCCCGCGGAGAATGGGACCGCCCAGCGCGCCGCCAAACTGGTTGCGGCGGAACGGTGTCTTGCTGGAATCCCCGGCAAAGTAGTTCAGCGCATCTGAAGCTTCATTGCGGAGAAACTCAAACGCGGCTCCGTGAAACTGGTCTCCACCGGACTTGGTGCTGATGTTGACCACCGCGCTGCCGGAGAAGCCGAACTCAGCGTTGTACTTTCCGGTGTAGACCTGGATTTCCTGCACCGCTTCAATGGACGGCGTCAGGCTGATATACGCGTTCTGCGGCTCGCGGTTGGGCACGCCCTCGATGTAAACCGACGTCGCGTTGCTATCCACACCGCCAATCGAAGCAAGCTGCGGACGCGACTGTCCGATGGCCGAGCCATTCTCACCGCCATTGGCGCCATAATTTCCGCTTCCCGCGGCGTTGTTCGCGCCGGGGATCATATTCATCTGATAAAGCGGATTGCGGTCCAGATTGGGCAGCGACTGCACTTCCTGCAGCGAGAAGGTCTGCGAAAGCTCCGAACTCTCAGTGGCCACGGTCAAAGGATTCGATTGCACCGTCACTGTCTGCACGGTCTCGCCCACCTTGAGCGCAAAGTCCACGCGTGCCGTCGCACCGGCGTTCACAATTACGCCGGAACGCACCACGGTTTGAAAGCCCTGCTGTTCCACCTTGACCCGATAGTTGCCCGGGACCAGGAAGTTAAGCAGGTATTCACCCGTGGCCGACGTCGTTCCTGCCGTCTCTACGCCGGTGTTGTCGTTGGTTGCCGTCACCGGCACGCCCTGCATCATCGCTCCGCTGGTGTCGTTGATGAAACCGGATATCTTGCCCGTGTTGACCTGTCCAAAACAACAGGTTGCGGCAAGCACTACGAAAGCGCACAAAACGCCAATGCGTTTCATCGTCACAATTCTCCTGAGTGTTGCTACGGACAACCTTCTCGGGTGGTTATTCCGTGACGATTACTTGGGTGAGCTTTCGCAGTCTCTTCAAATCCGCTGCCTTTGCTCCGTTGTCGGTGATTACCAGATCGCAGTGTTCAATCGGACAATACCGATACACCGCCTCAGTCCCGATCTTGCTGCTATCGATCACCAGGACCTTTTGTTTCCCTGCCTGTAGAATCGAGCGCGGCATCTCCTGATCGAAGTTCATCGCGCCCTTGGTGAACGACAGTGCCGCCGCGCCGAAGAAGACACGATCGGCCAGAATGTTCTCAAACGCAGCCTCCACAGCCTGACCGCAAAGATCATGGCTGGCGCGGCGATAGGTGCCGCCGCTCAGCTTGACCTCGATGCTCGGACTGCCGGCCAACTCTCCCACCACCGCGAGCGACGCGGTGATAACGACCAGGTTGGAGCGCGCCGCCAGATGCCGCGCCACATACTGCGTCGTCGTGCCGGAGTCGAGCACGATGGTCTCTCCTTCTTCAACCAACGCTGCTGCGGCCCGGCCCAGTGCGTCCTTGGCCGTTGACATCTTGCCGGAGCGCTCCAGAAACGTCCGCTCCATCGACCCTGTGCGTACCGGCATTGCACCGCCCGGCGTGCGGATGACCAGATTCAGGTCGCTTAGCTGGTGCAGCATCCGCCGCACCGTCATCTCGGAAACGTCAAACTCCGCGGCAAGCTCGCTGATGGAGACCGTGCCATGCTCGCGGATGAAGAGCAGGATCTTCCCCTGCCTCTCCTGAGCCGTGACCGTCTTCGACGCTGTGTTCATTTTTAACATTTCCTATGTGATTTTCAATCATCTATCGAGCACGCCACTTTGTCAATTCTCAATTTGGGATAGTCTGCGGCACGGTTTGCCGCACTTCCCTTCAGACGTCGGACAGAGTGGTGAACCGCCGTGACAAGCCTGGAATCGGGGCGTCACTGCACGTTATTGGGAAAGTGAGTTGCGGGTATGGAACGGGATCAAGCGCAGAGGATGACAGGATCGCAAGTGGAGAACACTGGGCCGCCAGCAGACAAGGAGTGTCCAGCGCAAACTTGGCAAAAGTAGAATTCCGGTTCGTAGCTCAATAGACCAGATCCAGAATCAGAAGTCCTCTGCCCGAGGTCCTTCAATTTGGCCGAAGACAAACTTTAAACAGGTTCAGGAATAACGAGGCCGATCAGCGCACGCTCGACGTCCTAGTTGCCGCTGCGCACGGTAAATGGCGCGACAATCTGGGAGTGGTCGCCGCTGATGGTTGTAGCCGTGATCGTAACTTTGTACTGTCCCGGTGTTGCCAGCAGCCGCCCCTTTTCGGTAAAGGTATCGGTCGAGATCGTCAGCGTGTCCTCCTGCGAAAGCGTATCGGAGAAGTTCACGATCGGCGTGGCTAACGCGCAGGTCGCGGTTGCAGGCTCAGTGGAGCACGAAAGAAGTACGCGTCCCGTGTAGCTGTGCGCGCGAAGGCTCACTATACTTGCGGCGGAGGCGCCAGCCTTCACCTTGATTGGCGTCCAGGTGATGCTTGGGGCCGATACGGTTGGGATGCGGTAGACGCGCACATAGTCCACCACCAGGTCAGAGGGGTTGGGCGTCGTCGCATCGGCATTGCCAGGCCAGTCTCCTCCCACGCCGAGATTAAGGATCAGGAAGAACGGGTGATCGAAAACCCATTCGCCGCCTTCCGGCAGGCTGCTGGAGTCTTGCACAAAGTAGATGTTGGCCGGGTCGTCCACATAAAACTGAATCATGCCGGGCGACCATATGATTCCATAGGTGTGGAAACTGCCGTCGTCGACACGCGCGCCATTCGGCAGTTTAAAGTCATGCCACAATCCATTGGCGCCGAAGTAGCGTGGCCCGTGCAGCGTGGTTCGAAAGGGCGGCAAGTGGGTCTTCGACCACAAGCACTTCATCATCCTGAACGTGGCTGTGGGCGGCTTCTGGCCCGGCCAGCCCGACGCAACCACGGAGTTCCCAACGCGGATGCTGGTTGACTATGTGCGCGTCTATAAACCCACCGCCAAAGCCCACGCCAAAAAGTGAACACTCCGTTCTCCTCGCGATTCGGTCAAATGCCGAATCGCGAGGAGACGGTGCGCCGGGTCAATTGTCGTGTCGCTCCTGGCCGCGACCATAGCTCGCAATCAGTTCTTGCCGGTCAATAACGTTCCAGACCCAAGTCCATCTTCTTTTGAACTAAGAGTGACTGCGCATCAGTAGGTCCAGTGTTCGAATCGCTCCGGGCGCACCATGCTTCACCTTCCGCCGCAATCCCCTTCCCAATAAATTCAGATCCTGCTTCAACATCCTGCGCCTACGGCTTGAACTCCGCACTCTTTGCCACCGTCAGCTCCGCCTTTACCGGCAAATTATCGCTTGCCCCGCCGGCCAGCACTTCCACCTTTTCCTGCTCCACGCGCCACGCGTGCGCGGACTCGTCCCAGTAGGCCAGCTCGCGCGCCGGCAGCTTCAGCGTTACACTCTTCTCTTCGCCCGCCGCCAGATGCACCCGCGCAAATCCCTTCAGCTCCTCCAGCGGCCGCTCCACGGCCGAGCTCAAATGCTTCACATACATCTGCACCACTTCATCGCTGGCCCGCGCACCGGTGTTCTTCACCTTCACCGTCACGTCCACCGCGCCGTCAGGCGCAACCGTGGACGCACTCAGCGCCAGCCCTTCGTACGCAAACGTGGTGTAGCTCAGCCCGTAGCCAAAGGCGTACAGCGGCTTCTGCTTGCTGTAGAGATACGTGGCCCCATGCCGGATGTTGTAATCCAGCTTGGGAATCAACTGCTCGTCGCCCGTGGGCCACGTCTGCGTCAGCCGCCCCGCCGGCGAGTACCCGCCGAAGATCACATCGGCCAGCGCGTGCCCCTCTTCCTGGCTGTTGTGCGTCATGTGCACGATCGCCGGAACGTTCTGCTGGCTCCACACAATCGCGTACGGAAAGCTCGCGCGCAGCACTTCCACCGTATGCGGCTGCGCGGCGTACACCTTCTTCACCAAAGTCTCCATCTCCAGCGCGATGGTCTTGCGGTCCACATCTTCCTTGCCATTTGACGGTGTCGGGCACTGGTCCCATCCACCATTGCATTCGGGATGATTGCCCACCACCACAAGCGCCACATCGGCCTTAGCCGCCAGCTTCGCGGCCGCATCCTCGTCCGCGCCATCGCTGAACAGCACCTTCACGTCCGGTCCAACCGCCTCGCGAATGCCCGTCAAAATGCTCACCGCATACGGCGGCGTGCCGCTGTACCAATCCAGCAGCACCTGGTCAGCCCACGGTCCAATCACCGCAATCGACTTGATCTTCGTCTTGTCCAGCGGCAGCGCGCCGCCCTCATTCTTCAGCAGCACAATTGACTCGTCCGTTACCTGCCGCGCCAGTTCCCTGCTCGAAGCCCGCTCCCACGGTGGCAAATCGCCATTCTGCTCGCGGCCAATCTTCGCGTACGGGTCCGCGCCGGCGGGGTCAAGTTCGCCCAGGCGCAGATACAGCCGCAGCAAATTCCGCAGCGACGCATCCATATCCGCCTCGGTCAGCAGCTTGTCCTTCAGCGCCTGCGTCAGGTCTTCTTTGTACGTATCCAGAAAGTGATTAATGCCCGCCTTCACCGCCGCGGCCGAGCCCTGCTCCTTGTTCTCAAAGCTCTTGTGGTGGGTAATCAGCAGGCCCAGCGCGCCGCCGTCGGTGCAAATCAGCCCGTCGTTGCCCCACTCCTTGATCATCACGTCCTTCAGCACCGGATGAATCATCATGGGCACGCCGTTCCAGTCGTTGTAGGCCGCCATCACCGCGCGCGAGCCGCCCTCTTCAAATCCCATGCGAAACGGCACCGAGTAGTACTCGCGGAAGAGCCGCTCGTCGAAGTCCGACGAACTCGAGGCGCGCCCGTCCTCATTTTCATTCGCCAAAAAATGCTTCATCAGACTGGCAGCCTGCCAGTGCTTCGCATCCGACCCCTGCAAGCCGCGCGCGAAAGCCACCGTCAGCGTCCCCACCAAAAACGGGTCCTCTCCGTACGACTCCTCCGTGCGTCCCCAGCGCGGATCGCGGCTCAAGTCGGCATTGGGCGCGCGCACCACCACGCCCCCGCGCGCCGTCACCGCGTTCTGGTAGTAGTAGCGCGCCTCGTAGCCCTCTTGCGCCCCAGCCTTTTCAATCAGCTGCGCATCCCACGTGGCGCCCATGCCCTTTTCCTGCGGAAAAGTTGTCGTCGGCAAATCGCTGCGTCCGCCGCCGCCCCAATCTGCCGGCCCGCCCAGCGCCAGCCCGTGCAGCCCTTCCACCTGGCCGCTGAACACCAGCCCCAGCCGCGGAAACTTCGGATGGTCCGACATCAGCTCGACCTTTTCCGCCAGCGTCAGCCGCTTCAGCAAATCGTCGATGCGTGCCTCGTCGCTCAGCTTGGTATCGCGAAACGGATAGTCCGCCTGCGCCACGGCCACGGCTGCTCCCAGCCCGGCCACCATACACGCCACAAAAATCGCCCCACGCATACGCATCGTTTGCCTCCTCCTCACACGCGAACAGCGCAGACTATCACAGCTCGCTGAATCGATTCAGCAGCCATGTGCAACATGCTCCGCCCAAACAAAAAGAGCGAAGCGCCAAGCGCTTCGCCCTCTTGGAATCCTGCCAACTCTCCCGGCTAGTACAGCCTGAAGTTGACCTCGATATTCACTTGCACCGGCACCGGCGTTCTGCCGTCCTTCATCGCCGGCTTGAACTTATACTTGCGCACGGCTTCCAGAGCCTTCTCATCCAGACCCATTCCCAGCGTGCGCACCACGCGCGGATTCACCGGATTACCCTGCGCGTCCACAATCACGCTCACAATGCATACGCCCTGATACTTGGCGCGCCGCGCTTCGTCGCTGAACTCCGCTTCCGGCTGAAAAATCGGAACCGGCGCGGAGACACCGCCTCCCACGCGATACAGCCCGCCGCCCGTGTTGCCGCCGGAGCCCGGCCCGTAGCCGTTGCCATTGCCCGAACCCAGTCCGCCGCCATGTCCCGTGCCCATGCCCGCACCCGTGCCCTGCCCGTTCGAGGCAATCGTCACGTTCGGCGAGTTCTTCACGCCAATCATCGGCAGGTTCGGGTTGTCCGGCAGAATAATGTCCTTCTGCACGTTAATCGCCGACTCAATCGCCAGCTGCGGCTTGTCCACCGGCACCTGCGGAGGCGTAATCGGCATCTGCGAAATCTTGGGCAGCTTGCCCTTGTTCGGGTCGATCAGTTCCTTGGAGCCGCCGCCACCGCCGCCGCCCATTGCAATGTCCTTCTTGGGCCCCATCGGCTTGTACGTGCCCACGTCAATCGGCGTGGTAATCTCCGGCGTCTTCGGCTTCTCAATCACCTTCTTGCCCACCCAGAAAAGCGCAAGGGCAAGAATCGTCAGGTTGACGGTGGTTGAAATGCCGGTAGCCCAGGGATTGGTCTTCACCGCCATCCGGTCGGGCACCGGAATCGGCGTCGAGGTCAGCACCAGCGGAGGCAGCTTCACCGGGAACAAGACGTCGCGGATGCTCTCGTAGAGCCCCACAAAGACCGACTTGTCCTCGAACGCCTTACCCAGAAAGGCGTCCAGCTCATGCCCTGTCATGGACCTGGAGGAGCTGTTCTCCGTCTCGGGCTGTAAGAGTGCGGGATCTGCCATATTTGCTGCCGGACCTGTGTTTGTTGAGCGCGCGCTCCAACTGCGCAAGCTGCTCAGGCCGTTCTCTCCATTATGCTTGACGCCGCCTTCGCTTGTCTCCACACCCGCTGGCCAAAGCTCAGGCTGCGCATCCACAACCACGGAGTCGTCTGCGGCCCGTCTTTCCATAAACAATAGACGAGGCGGGCCCGTACTTGTTACCGGAAATTTTCCGCCCTGCCATTTACACTATTGATTGCAGAATTCTGTTCGCAACCAGGGAGTAGCAATGTCTCCAGCGCCGGAGTTGAAGGCGACCCTTACCTTGCCTCAAACCGCCTTCCCCATGAAGGCCAATCTACCGCAGAATGAACCGCTTCGCCTCGAGCGCTGGTCCACCCTCGGCCTCTACGACCGCCTGCGCGAAGCCGGCAAGGGACGACCCGCCTACCTGCTCCAT
Organism: Occallatibacter sp.; assembly: GCA_036384955.1. GTDB lineage: Bacteria > Acidobacteriota > Terriglobia > Terriglobales > Acidobacteriaceae > Telmatobacter. The sequence continues at coordinate 11,453 of DASVLI010000076.1, read as the reverse complement.
GACGGCCCTCCCTACGCCAATGGTCCCATTCACCTGGGCCACGCCCTCAACAAGGGCCTCAAGGACTTCGTCGTCAAATCCAAGACCATGGCCGGCTTCAACGCCCCCTACGTCCCGGGATACGATTGCCACGGCCTGCCCATCGAGATCAAAGTGGACGAGCAGTTGGGCCGCAAAAAGCTGGAAATGCCCGCGCCCGCCGTGCTCGATGCCTGCCGCGCCTACGCGCAAAAGTACGTAGACCTGCAAACCTCCCAGTTCGAGCGCATCGGCATCTTCGGCCGCTGGCGCAAGCCCTACAAAACCATGGCCCGCGACTACGAGGCCCGCACCCTCGAAGCCTTCTACGGCTTCCTCGAAAAGGGCTTTGTCTATCGCGGCCTCAAGCCCGTCTACTGGTGCATCCACGACCGCACCGCCCTGGCCGACGCCGAAATCGAATACGAGCAGCACACCAGCCCGGCCATCTATGTCCGCTATTCAATGTTGGATGACAGGGCCACCGATGATGAGCAGATCAATCGTCTGCTGGCGAACTACCGCGTGTGGACAATCATCTGGACGACTACGCCCTGGACGATCCCTGCGTCCATGGCTGTCGCCTTTCATCCCGACTTCGAATACGTCGCGCTCAAGCAGGGAGCGGACGTTTATATCGTCGCGGCTGAGCTTGCAGAGTCGGTCAAGTACGCATGCAAACTAACTGATGCAGTCGAAATCGAGCGGTTTAAAGGCGCGAAGCTTGAGCACACTCATTTCCAGCATCCATTTTTGGAAAGAAAAGTTCTCGGCGTGCTCGCCAACTACGTCACCGCCGACACCGGCACCGGCGCGGTCCACACCGCGCCCTCGCATGGTGCAGACGACTTCTACACCGGCCAGCGCTACTCGCTCGACCCCACCTGCCGCGTAGACGCCGCCGGCCGCCTCTTCGTCGACCAGTCCACATGGACCGGCGTCGAGCCGCCACCCTTCGAAGGCAAAAAAGTTTTCGCCGCAAACCCCATCATTCTTGAAATGCTCACGGCCAACGGCTCGCTGATGGCCAAGGCGGACCTCGAGCACAGCTACCCCCACTGCTGGCGCTGCCACAATCCCGTCATCTTTCGCGCCACCGAGCAATGGTTCATCTCGCTCGACACGCCGGTAAAGCGTGCCGACGGCAGCGAAACCACCTACCGCCAGCTCGCCATCGAAGAGATCGACAAGGTCATCTGGGATCCGGCCTGGGGCAAAGAGCGCATCACCAACATGATCGCCACCCGCCCCGACTGGTGTATCAGCCGCCAGCGCATCTGGGGCGTGCCCATCGCCGTCTTCCTCTGCCAGGGCTGCCAAAAGCCCATCATGGACCCGGCGCTCAACAAAAAGATCGTCGCGCTCTTTGACAACGAAGGCGCCGAGGCCTGGCACACCACGCCCATCGAGACTCTGCTGCCGGAAGGCACGCAGTGCAGTTGCGGCAGCAGCACGTTTAGAAAAGAGTTCGACATCCTCGACGTCTGGTTCGACTCCGGCGTCAGTTGGCTCGCCGTCTGCGAATCCGACGAAGAACTCAGCGCAATCTACAAGTCCTTCCAACACGAGGACGACGCAAGGTGTCAGGGCACGACTTCAGTCGTGCCGAACGATGCCGAAAATTCGTCCGGGACTTTAGCCCCTGCCTCGCCGCGCCCCATCAACGTCCTCTATCTCGAGGGCGGCGACCAGCACCGCGGCTGGTTCCACTCGTCGCTGCTCACCTCGGTCGCACTGCGCGGCCACGCGCCCTACTCGCACGTCAACACCGCCGGCTGGACGCTCGATGAGCAGGGCCGCGCCATGTCCAAATCGCTCGGCAACGGCGTTGATCCCGTCGACATCGCCAAGCGCATGGGCGGCGAAATCGTGCGCCTCTGGGTTGCCTCGGTCGACTTCCGCGAAGACATGGCCGCCAGCGAGAACCTGATGCAGCGCTGCGCCGAGCTCTATCGCAAGCTGCGCAACACCTTCAAAATTCTGCTCGGCAACCTGCACGGCTTTAACCCAGAGACCGACGCTGTCCCCGAGGCGGAGCTGCTGCCGCTCGACCAGTACATGCTGGCCCGCACCCGCGAGCTCACCGAAAAAGTCCTCGGCTTCTACGAGACATTCGAATTCCATCGCGTCTATCACGCGGTCAACGAGTTCGCCATCGTCGACCTGAGCGCCTTCTACATCGACGTGCTCAAGGACCGCATGTACACCTTCGCGCCCACCAGCCACGAGCGGCGCTCCGCGCAAACCGTGCTGTGGAAGATTACCGAAGCCCTCGTCCGCCTGGTCGCGCCCATCATGAGCTTCACCGCCGACGAAGTCTGGGAGCATCTCCCGCACGTAGAAGGCCGCGAACCCAGCGTCCACCTAGCCCTCTTCCCCAAACCGGAAGAAATTTTCGCGGAGAACCCAACTCAGTTGATCGAGGAGTGGAAGCAGATCTTTAACCTTAGAGATAGAGTCCTGCTCGTTCTTGAAGAAGCGCGAAAAGAAAAGCGCATTGGCAAAGGACTCGAGGCGGATGTTGAAATTCGCTTCTCTGGTGAATTGCTAACCAGGCTAACCGTGTGGAGCAAATACGCTGAGAGCCTGAAAGAGATTCTCAATGTGTCTAGGGTCACACTTATCGACGACCCATCGAACACGATCATCGTCCTTCCCGCCTCCGGCCACAAGTGCGCCCGCTGCTGGAACTTCATGCCTGAAGTCTCCGACTACGGCATCTGGCACGACGTCTGCACCCGCTGCCAATCCGCCCTCAAGCAAATGGGCATCGATCCGCCCCAGGAGGCCGCATGATTCGCTTCTGCTGGCCCAAGCGCCTGCACTGGCTGCTCGCCATTTCCGCGGCCGTCTTCATCCTCGACCGCCTTTCCAAAAGCTACGTCTCGCGCCACGTCGCCATTGGCGACTCCATCCCCATCGTGCCCCACGTGCTCTTTCTCTCCCACTGGACCAACGAGGGCGCGGCCTTCTCGCTCTTTGCCAACACCGCCTCGCCTCACACCGTGCGCTGGGCGCTCATTGTTTTCTCGCTCCTCGCGTCTCTGGTTGTCCTATGGTTCCTGGTGCGCCTCGGCTGCAGCATTACCCGCACCACCTTCTCGCTGGCGCTCATCCTGGCCGGCGCCCTCGGCAACGTGCACGACCGCATTGCCTACGGCTCGGTGGTCGACTTCATCGAGGTCCATATCTTCCGTTACCACTGGCCCGACTTCAACATAGCCGACTCGGCCGTGGTTACCGGCGCATGCCTGCTGCTGCTCGACTCCTTCCTGCAGAAGGATAGTGATAAGTTGGATAACTCCGAAAATACTCCCGGCTAGAGGGAACCTTTTGTCCTCAAAAAGCGTCCTATAAGTAGCAAATCCTCGCGCGAAAACCTCTCGCTGAACCACGCTAGGATTTTTATCTTTCACAAACTATAGGATCAGGCCGGTTCGCAGCTCTCTCCCCTCATGACAAACTGGCCAGTCCCCAAGGAAAGTCATGCACACTCATCGCACACTCTCTGCTTCGCTTCTGGCCTTTGCACTCCTCGCATTCCCCGCGCTCCAGGCAAACGCGCAGCGCCTCCCCGCAACCGTCGCACCCGAGCACTACACGCTCACCCTCGCGCCCGACCTGAAGGCCGCAACCTTCGCCGGCGAGGAAACCATTGACCTCACCGTCAAAGAGCCCGTCACCTCCATTACGCTGAACGCGGCCGAAATCGCCTTCCAGTCCGTCACCATCACCGCCGCGGGCTCCGTGCAAACGGCCACCGTCGCGCTCGATGCGGATAAAGAGCAGGCCACCTTCTCCGTGCCCAGCGCCATCCCCGCCGGCAAGGCGACGGTCGCCATTCAGTTCACGGGAATCCTGAACGACCAGCTCCGCGGCTTCTATCTCTCCAAGTCCGACACGCGCAGCTACGCCGTCACGCAGTTTGAGCCCACCGACGCGCGCCGCGCCTTCCCTTCCTTCGACGAGCCGGCCTTCAAGGCCGTCTTCGATGTCTCGCTCGTCGTCGACAGCGCCGACACCGCCATCTCCAACGGCCCCATCGTCAGTGACACCACCGGACCCGCCGCCGGCAAGCACACCCTCAAGTTCATGGCCACGCCGCGCATGTCCACTTATCTGCTCGCCTTTCTCGTCGGCGACTTCCAATGCAGCAAGGGCCAGCAGGATGGCGTCGACATTCGCGTCTGCTCCACACCCGACAAGGTCGCGCTCACGCCCTACGGCGTCGATGTCGCCAAGTACGTGCTGCACTACTACAACACCTACTTCGGCATTCCCTATCCACTCACCAAGCTCGACCTCATCGCGATTCCCGACTTCGAAGCCGGAGCCATGGAAAACTTCGGCGCCATCACCTATCGCGAAACCGATCTGCTCATCGACGAGAAGACCGCATCGGTCGGCGCAAAGAAGGAAGTCGCCAACGTCATCGCGCACGAGATGGCCCACCAGTGGTTCGGCGACCTGGTCACCATGCAGTGGTGGGACAACCTCTGGCTCAACGAGGGCTTTGCCACCTGGATGGAGAACAAGCCCATCGAAGTCATGCATCCGGAGTGGAACATCGATCAGGATGTGGCCAGCGATCTCGACAACACGCTGAACCTCGACGCGCAGCCCACCACCCGCGCCATTCGTGCCCATGCTGAAACCCGCGCCGAAATCAACCAGATGTTCGACGGCATCACCTACGGTAAGGCCAGTGACGTGCTGCTCACTGTTGAGAACTACGTGGGCGAAGAGACCTTCCGCCAGGGCGTGCAGGCCTATCTCAAGGCGCATCTCTACGGCAACGCCACGGCCGAGGACTTCTGGAACGCGCAGACCGCCGCCAGCCACAAGCCGGTGGACAAAATCATGGAGAGCCTCGTCGCTCAACCCGGCGCGCCGCTCATCACCTTTGGCGAGCCGTCGAAGGGCGCAGTCTCAGTCTCCCAGCGCCGCTTCTACTTGAGCCCCTCCATCACGCCCGACCCCGCGCAAAAGTGGACGCTGCCCGTTTGCTTCAAAACCGCAGCCGGCCAGCAGTGCGAGTTGCTCACGCCAGACTCCACCTCGCTCAAGTTCCCCGTCGGCAAACTTCTCTTCGCCAATGCCGGCGGCAAGGGCTACTACCGCACGCTCTACACCGCAGGCATCTACAACAACCTGCTGGCGCACGTTGAGACCAGCCTCACCCCCGCCGAGCGCATCAGCCTCATCGGCGGCCAGTGGGCGCAGGTCCGCGACAACACCGCAGCCGTGGGCGACTATCTCGCGCTTGCCGCCGCCGTAAAGAACGATCCCAACCCCGACGTGGTCAGCTCTGCAGCCGGCGGCATCTACGCCATCTACGACCGCATTGCGGAAACGCCGCAGCAGAAGTCCGCGCTCGAAGCCTGGACGCGCGTCACCTTCGGCCCCACCTATGCCAAGCTGCCCGCTGCCAAGTCTGGCGAAGCTTCCACCGTCACCGAATTGCGCGCCACGCTCTTCGGTTTGCTGGGCGTCATCGGTAAAGATCCCGCCGTGCTGGCGCAAGCGCGCGAACTCACCGACAAGTATCTCGCCGACCAGACCGCGGTTGATGCCTCGCTCGGCCAGACCGCCATCGCCATCGCGGCACGCAACGGCGACGCGGCGCTCTTCGACCGTCTCCAGAAGGTCTACGAGACTTCCACCAATCCTGAGCTGCAAATCGGCGCGCTGCATCTGCTCGCCGAGTTTGAAGAGCCTGCACTGGCCGAGCGCGCGCTCAACTACGCCATCTCCGGCAAGGTGCGCAATCAGGATGCGGCCATTCAGTTCGCCATCGCCATCTCCAACACAAAAACCCGCGACCTGGCTTGGCAATTCATCCAGACCAATTGGGACAAGGTTCGTCCCCTGCTCACCACCAACTCCGGCGGCATCGTTGTAGGTGCGGCCGGCGCTTTCTGCTCCACGCAAACTCGCGACGATGTGCAAAAGTTCTTCACCGCGCACGATGTCGAGGCCTCTGACGTCACCCTGCGCCACACCATCGAGCACATCAACGGCTGCATCGAACTGCGTGCGCTGCAGCAGGCCAAATTCCAAAGCTGGATGGCCGCGCAACCCGGCATGTAGTCGCCGTATTCACTCACTTCAAGGCCGCCGAATCCACTTCGGCGGCCTTTTTGCGTGGAGTGATGTCAGGGACAATCCGGCGTGTACTGACCGCAATCCGTCATTCACATCAGGTAACACTACTTCACGCACAAACAACGAACCCCTTCTTCCTGCTCAGGGAAGAAGGGGCTTGAGCTTGATGCGGGGAGAGTGTTTACTTCTGCTCGAACTTGACGGTCAGGTTCATGTCCTGCGCAACCGCAGTCTCGTTCAGTGTGGCCGGGCTGAAGCGGTACCCTTCGATAGCAGCCAGGATGCGGCCATCGACAGTAGGGTTCACCGACTTGACCAGCTTGACGTTCTCGGGAACACCCTTCTCATTCACGGTAAAGTGCACAACCACAAACTTGTTACTGGCATTGTTGCCGGGGAACTCGTTGGTGCTCACCTTGATGGTGGGCATCGAGATCAGCTTGGGAGTCGTAACTCCGGTGGAAACGCGGCGAGGGTGGGCTGCAACGATGTCGCTGGCAACGGGCACGGGGGCCACATTGCGGGCTTCAAGGATGGCACCCTGTCCCTTGGCGATCGACTGTGCGTTGAGCAGCGCGGTGGAAAGAAACAGGCTGGCTACAAGTATATGGCGCATGGTAGGTCTCCATTTGGTCAAGAGTGACCAACACAAGAATAGCTCGAATCAAATTCGATTGTCAAATTTATTTTCTTAGCATTGATTCATATACACTTAATCCAGCTCCAACCAGCTTCCCACAAGTCAGGCCTCAAAATGCGGTACCCTTCCTTCCCCGCCCCGTTTCCACGCCTAAACCTTAGATTCCACAGCTTCAGGCGCTTTCGTTTTGGCCCTCGGCGCAACTGTCCGCTACCATGGGTCCATGGCTCGCTTCCCCAGCGGACAAACTTTGCTCATCGATGCCGACGACACGTTGTGGGAGAACAACGTCTACTTCGAGCGCGCCATCGCCGCCTTTGTCGGCTACCTCAATCACGCCACCTACTCGCCCCAGCAGATCCGCCAAACCCTCAACGCCGTCGAACGCGAAACCATCCTGGCCCACGGCTACGGGCTCTCCAGCTTTACTCGCTCGCTGGTCGGTTGCTACCAGCGGCTCAGCAACGAGCCGATCACCGACGACAAGCGCCGCCGCATCATCGGCTTTGCCCAGAGCATCTCCGACCAGGACATTGAACTGCTTCCCGGCGTGGACACCACGCTCGCCGATCTCGCCCAGCGGCATCGCCTTATCCTGATGACCAAAGGCGACCAGGCCGAGCAAGCCGACAAACTGGCGCGCTCCGGCCTCGGCCCGCACTTCTCCGCCGTCGAAATCGTCGCGGAGAAAGATCCTCCCACCTATCGCAATGTCATGGAGCGGCATGAGCTCGCGCCCCACAGCAGCTGGATGATCGGCAATAGTCCGAAGAGCGACATCAATCCAGCGCTGGCCGCCGGCCTGCACGCAGTCTTCCTCTTTCACAAGGACACATGGGTGCTGGAGCACGCTGAAGTGAGCGCGCCCGGAACCGGTCAGCATCTGCTTGAGCTCGATTCCTTCGCCCGGCTGGCTACTGTTTTTTAGTTATCCCGGCAAAGTTATCCGTGACCAGTAAGTCACAAGCCTGAGTTTTTCAGGGCCACCGAGCCTCAAGCACGGCTATAGTGTTCTGTGCGCTGTACCGTGCTTTCTGGAGACTGGCATTGAAGAAGACCCCAATCCCGTCCGCGACACCGTACAGCACGCTGTACCCCGCGCCCCCGCGTCTGCACTGGGCCATTCTGCTCGTCGCGCTCGCCGCGTCGGAGTTTATCGCCACGCGCCTGCCCCATCCCTACAATGACATCCTGGAGAATGTCTTCATCGCCGCCTGGCCCATCTATCTCAGCATCTGGATCCGCAAGGTGCATTACCGCTCGCTCTCGCTTTACTGGGCGCTGGCCTCCTTCGCCACCGGCTTTCTCTTCTCCTGGATCCTCTGGATCGTAGTCATCTACGAAATCCGCGAAGAACTGCTGGAGCATTACAACCGCCGCGAACCCGTCGGGCTGCGCCTCAACTGGTTCCTTTCCCTGCTCTTCTCCGTCGTCTACTACCAGTACCATCTGCGCCGCATTGCGCTTGAAAAGGACCGGCAGACCCGCGAGCTTGCCTCCTTCGACGAGCGCACCTACTCCTAGCCCCGCGCCAATTCTTTCTTGACGCTCCACTGCCCTTCTGCTCTACTGGCCTTACCGCATGCCAGTTCTGTCCCATCGCGCGCACAGCTGTTGCCGCATTTCCGGCTTCGTTGCGCCGTGCCCGCGAATTACCCGGCACAACCAGAACGCGCGCATACCGGCCTGATCGATACGAATCCAGAAGTCTTCATCCATCCGGCCACCTGGCGCACCCGCGCAGGTGGTTTTTTGCTCTTATTTGAGGCCAACGTTCATCCATGAAAGACGCACAGCAAAAATCCGTCACCCTCGCCTCCATCCAGGCGGCCCGCGCACGCATCGGCGAGGCCATCCACATCTCGCCCTGTCATCTCTCCCACTCGCTCTCTTCGCAAACCGGCCTGCCCCTGCACCTCAAGCTTGAAAATCTACAGCGCACCGGCTCGTTCAAAGAGCGCGGCGCGCTCAACAAGCTGCTCACACTCTCTGAGGTGGAACGCAAGCGCGGCGTCATCGCCGCCAGCGCCGGCAACCACGCGCAGGGCGTCGCCTTCCATGCCTCCGCGCGCGGCATCCGCGCCCAAATTGTCATGCCGCTAGCCACTCCGCTGGTTAAAGTCGCCGCCACCCGCGGCTACGGAGCCGAAGTCATCCTGCACGGCGCCAACTACGACGAGGCCTACGAAGAGGCCATTCGCCGCCGCCTCGAAGAAGGCCTCACCTTCATTCATCCCTTCGACGACGCTGAAGTCATCGCCGGCCAGGGCACTATCGGCCTCGAACTGCTCGAGCAGGTCCCCGACATCGAAGCCGTAGTCGTTCCCATCGGCGGCGGCGGCCTCATCAGCGGCGTGGCCTGCGCCCTCAAGGAGTCGAACCCGCGCATCCGCGTTGTCGGCGTCGAGCCAGAAAAGCTGCCCTCCATGCTGCGCGCGCGCGAGGCCGGCTCGCCCATCACCATCGCCGCCGAGGCCACCATCGCCGATGGCATTGCCGTGCGCCGCGCCGGTGACCTCACCCTGCCCCTCGTCTCCCGCTATGTCGACGAGATTGTCACCGTCGACGACGAGGAAATCGCCAGCGCCATTCTCACCCTGCTCGAACAGGAAAAAACCCTCGCCGAGGGCGCCGGAGCCGCTGCACTGGCCGCCGTCGTTCAGGCCAAAACCAACCTCCGCCATCGCCGCACCGTGGTGCTCATCTGCGGTGGCAACATCGACGTCTCCCTGCTGGCCAAAATCATCCAGCGCGGCCTCGTCAAAGACGGCCGCCTGCTCCGCGTCCGCGTCTATCTGCAGGACCGCCCCGGCGCGCTGCTCCACCTCACGCAAATCCTCGCCCGCGAGCGCGCCAACATCGTTGAAACCGTCCACAACCGCGCCTACTACGGCGTCAGCCTCGGCGAAACCGTCATCGATGTCACCCTCGAAACCCGCGGCTCCACCCACATCACCGCCATCAGCCACGCACTCAAAGAAGCCAGCTTCCGCTTCGAGCGCATTCAATGACAGCAGCTCACAGCTCACAGCTCACAGCTCACAGCTCACAGAGAAAGCAAAAACACATTCGTCCGCGCCACCACAATTCTTTCGTTTCTAAGCTAGCGGCTAGAAGCTAGCAGCAAGTAGCTTCTAACTGTCGGCTGTAAGCTGTCAGCTGCTCTTATGTACACGCCCGCATTCAACGCCATCACCGACCGCGCGCTGCTGCTTGAACTGATGCAGACGCATTCCTTCGCCGTACTCTTCGGTCCCGGAGCAGACGGCGCGCCCACCGCCACGCATCTGCCGCTCGTCGTCAAAAACGAAGGCCCGCACGGCCTCATTGAAGGCCACTTCGCCAAGGCCAATCCGCACTGGCAGGCCCTCGCCGGCCACGAAACGCTCATCGTCTTCTCGGGACCGCACGCCTACATCTCGCCCACCCATTACGCGGAAGAGCTCTCCGTGCCTACCTGGAATTACATCGCCGTGCACGCCTGCGGCACGCTCCAGTTGGTCGAGGACGCCGACGCCAAGGACGCGCTCCTCAAGAGCCTCATCGCCCAGCACGAGCCGGCTTACGCCGAGCGCTGGCACGCCTTGCCCCAGGGCTTCAAGCGCACCATGCTGGCCGGCATCGTCGGCTTCCGCATGCCCATCAGCCGCATCGAAGGCAAACTCAAAATCAGCCAGAACCGCCCCGCCAACGACCGCGCCAACATCCGCGCAGCCCAGCAATCCGGCTCCCAGGACGAGCAATCCCTGGCCGCCTGGATGCAGCGCCTCGGCATTTAGTCCGCGAGATGTGTGTCCGGCAATCAAGCAAAAATGGTTGCCCCGGGTGCCTCGCCTTTGGGCACCTGGGATCGTCACGCGTCCAGGTCGACGCCCATGAAGAACATCTGAGGCCAGCGATCATGTTTTCTCGCCCAAGCCGCAAATGACGCGGCTAAAATGGGGCGCGGTAAGTCTTCCGAGCGTGGAGCGCGATGAACTTGACCGGACCACTTGGCGGATGGCCCCGGTCTCAATGACTCTCCTAGACCAAACTGAGGGTGCCCCCGGTCCCTCGCCTTTGGGGACCGGGGATCCACGGAACGAATGTGTATATCCATCCTTCGATGACCATGGCGGCAAACGGAACGTTGGCAGCCATCACCTACGACGGCGACGGCAACCGGGTGGCGAAGACCGTCAGCGGCGTGACCACGAAATACCTGGTGGATGAGCTGAACCCGACCGGATACGCGCAGGTGGTCGAGGAGTTGAGCGGCGGAGTTGTAACCCGTCAATACACGTACGGTACCCAGCGCATCAGCGAGGCGCAGTGGATCACTAGCACATGGACGCCGAGTTTCTACGGGTACGACGAGGGAGGAAATGTCAGGCAACTGACCAATGCGGCCGGAGCCGTTACCGACACGAATGATTTCGATGCCTTCGGAAATCTGGTCAACTACACGGGTTCAACGCCGAATCAGTACATGTATCGCGGCGAGGAGTGGGACAGCGACCTCGGTCTCTACTATCTGCGCGCCAGATATTACAACCCAACCACGGGCAGGTTCATGGCACGTGACCGGAAGGACAAATCACTCATCAATCCTTCCGATCTGCACAAGTATCTATACGCTACAGACGATCCAATGAATCGAAGCGACCCAAGTGGACAAAGCACCTTAGCAGATTACCGCTACATAATAGCT
>DASVLI010000075.1:0-2484 GCA_036384955.1 Occallatibacter sp. | reverse complement strand
GCGACCAGGGTCTCCTTGAGAAAGCCGAATTGGCGGTCCCACAGGATGCCAATGCCGGAAAAGATGGACGTGAAGAGCACCGACATGCCGATGACGCCGGGCGCGACGAACTGGAGGTAGTTGCCGTAGCCGGCGCGCGCGAAGACCGGGCTCAGACCGAAGCCGAGCACCAGCAGATAAAGCAGCGGCTGGCCCAGCGAGGCGATGATTTGAGCGCGCGAGCGCACGTAACGCTTCAACTCGCGCAGCCAGAGAATGTAGATTGCACTCATCGTTTTCCTCCGCTCCACATTTTGGCGAACTGCCGCATCTGGTCCGCGGAGCTCGCGCTTTCGTCGCGAATGGTGTCGCCGGTCAGCGCCAGGAAGGCGTCTTCCAGCGTAGCGGCGCCGGTCTGGTCTTTGATTTGCTGCGGTGTGCCCTGCGTAACCAGCTTGCCGTGGTCAATGATGCCGATGCGGTGCGCGACGCGGTCGGCCTCGTCCATGTAGTGCGTAGTCAGCATCACGGTGACCTTCTCGTTTTCGTTGACGCGCTTGACGTGCGACCAGAGCTGGTTGCGGCTCTGCGGGTCGAGGCCGAGCGTGGGCTCGTCGAGAAAGAGAATGCGCGGAGTGTGCAGAAAGCCGCGGGCGATTTCCAGACGGCGCTTCATGCCGCCGGAAAATTTCTTTACCTGCTCCTTGCGGCGGTCCCACAGCTCGAAGAGTTTGAGCAATTCCTCGGAGCGCAGGCGGGCCTGCTTGCGCGACATGTGGTAGAGCACGCCGTGGATTTCCATGTTTTCCCATGCGGTCAGTTCGCCGTCGAGGCTGGGGTCCTGGAAGACGATGCCGAATTGCTGGCGGACCTGGTTCTGGTGGGTGCGCGGGTCAAGACCGTTGAGGCGGATGGCGCCGCTGGTGGGCTGCAGCAGCGTGGTGAGCATTTTGATGGTGGTGGTTTTCCCAGCTCCGTTGGGGCCGAGGAAGGCGAAGATTTCGCCCTCGGCCACGTTGAATGTGACGTCGTTGACGGCGGTAAAGGAGCCGAAGGTTTTGACGAGGTTCTGGACTTGAATCACGGTTGGACCTCCAAACCAGAAACAATACTGAACGGTTCAGTTCAGTTTGTCAAGCGGACGCCCCGGGGACTAAAGTCCCGTATCGAATCTTCGCGACCCGTATGGCCCGGCTGAAGCCGGGCCCTTGTTACAAAGCTTCGTCGTTCGGGTTAGCCAGGAGATTTGCGCCGGGCTGTCCCTCGGGGGTTGACGAATCCACCTCATCTGACTCCGCAACGGGCTCGTTGGACGAGGACGGCACTGGCACTGCAACGGACTCTTCCGTCTGCTCATCGGCGATAGGCGTTTCCGTCGCAGCTTCGACCTGCGGCGAAAGCGCGGCCAGAATTTCGTCGAGCTTGTAGCCGGCCGCTTCCGCTGTGGCAACCTCTCGCGCGATGGCGGCGCTGGCGTGCTGCAGCGTCTCGCGGCACTGCTCATGGCGAGCGCCGCAGGCCACGAACGCGGGCAACTGCAGCCACCAGAGCAGTTCCTCATACGGCTCGCGGACAAAGTAGGTGTGGCCTTCGGATTGGTGCACGCCGGCAATCCAGTTCAGATCCGGATCGTCCCAGAGCGTTTTGGTGACGATGCACTCGGCCGGCACTTCGCTGTCTGCCTTGGGAGCAGCTGCCGCTTCGGCGCAGGCAACGAGCAGAACGCGCAGCCGTGCGGCGGCTCGCCAGCCGTCCTCGGTCTCCATGCCAAGCGTTTGGAAGGCCTGGGCAAAAGACTCGCGGAGGCGCAGGCTGTCGAAGATTTCGAGAGCCTTGCTATCGGCGTGTTCGGGGTCGAGCGCCGAGGCGAAGACATGCAGCACCGACCAGGCGAAAACCGGTCCCCAGAGGAAGGCGGCCGGACGTTGCGGGCTGCCGCTGGGCAGTACGCGGCGCGCGGTAGCGGGCAGCGGCTCACTGGCCATCTGCTCGATGACGGGCAAGTCAAGAATGGCGGCAAGGTTTACGCGGAAGTCGATGTAGAGCTGCTCGGAGTCGATTGGATGCAGCGGAGCGCTGGCCTTGCGGGCAAGGAACGCCTCCGCCTGATGCGCGCCGTGGGCATAGAGCGACCACGCCAGCTCAATGAATTCGTTGCGCTGCTGGCTCAGTTCGCGGTTGGGCACCAGAGCGCCATGCGCGGGGTCAACCAGTGCAGGCAGTTTGCCTACGAGTGTGGGATCGAGCACCGCGCGCAGGGCCTGATGCACGGGCTGCAATTCAAGCGCGAGCAGAGCCTCATTGAGGTCGGGAACACCGGCTCCGTCCAACTGGTCGCAGAGCTTGTCCCAGGGCTGCTCGGCAGTGGGGATACGCTCGTGCCAATCGAGAAAGACGTGGCACTGGTAGGCGTGCAGATGCAGGGTGAGGCCTTGATTGGCCAGGTCGCTGGCGCGGCGCAGATAGTTGAGGCCGGTGAGCGAGTCGCGATAGGCGAGCACAACG
>DASVLI010000074.1:0-6085 GCA_036384955.1 Occallatibacter sp. | reverse complement strand
ACAGGCTGCGGAAAAACTCAATTTATCTGAACGGATGAAAAATGGAACGCATCAGGATGCCACAGGAACGATCCGTGCACCTCGTCTGATGGTTTTCCATCCCCTAAATTTTGCCCTTTCGCCATGCTTTCGGACTTTTTCAGCAGCCTGTTCAGGCCCTGAGGCACTTTTCGTCGGATTCTTATTCAGCGCCAGACTTTTTTCGTCGCCAGGTGCCGGGTGCCTCACAACCGGGTTCCCCACAAACAGGTCTTCGTTTGTGGGGTGGAAATCTCCCGCAGGTGGAGATGTGGGAGACCACAAAAGCGCCCTATCTTAACCACCTGTCACCTGTCCACCTGCACACCTGTCACCTGTCCACTTGCCACGAAATATGGATGCCCCATCCTTTTCGCGTCCTTTGCGAAAAGGGTGGGAACCACGAACGAATCGGAGGGAGCAGTGGCCTTCAGGCCACTGAACGACGTGCTTCAACAGAATCGGGCCTTCAGGCCCGGCGTCTACTCTGTCACCTGTAACGCAGGTGGTCCGGTTAAGGCAAGGTCCTACTGTTCGCAGTTAGAGACGAAGCTGTGCCCCGTTCATCGCGGTCTTATCGCGATGAGCGGGCGTTACGCGAAGGCTCGTGGCCTCCTACTCAAAACGCAAATGGCCCATTTTGAATGGGGCACAACGCCTCGCAGGTGACCCAGAAATGAAAACCCTGACCGGGCCACCTGCCAACGGATTTTCCCTGCAGAAACTTCTGCATCCACGGTAATTCGACCCGAACGCCGAATCATTCAGAGTTAGCTGGACAGATCTGAGGTTGTTTCGTCTGGTGTCCCTGAGTGGTTCTCAATTGGACTGTAGTAGAGCCACCGCAGTAGCAATAGTCCGACTGCCGCGAGGCAAATAGCCCCAATCAGTTCCGGAATCCAAGCCAGGAGTGGGTATCTCAATTGATCGCCGACCCGCAGCTCGCTAAAGAACTGTTGTTGCTCCCACTCGTTGACAGGGGCCGTAATGGCGCTTATCAAATGAAGGACCGCTTGGGCAAAAATCAAGCCGAGTGCGATCGCACCGACAAAGCTCTCAACGAGAGCTGTCTTCAATCGACCGAACATGTGACGTTCTCCTGATTATGTTGCGGCAGGACCGCAAGCAGTAAATCGGCCCGAAACCGTAGGCCCATCGGGACAGAATCCACGCTGCACCTAACATCAAAAACGCATCAGCTAGATTGAGAGCACTGATTATGAGTTTCATGCGGGTGAATGGATCGAGCGCGTGAGGAATGTAGGGAACATCTTGAATAGCCGCAGCTGTTCCCAATAACTCTACAATCAGCAAGGCAGGGATCCGAAGAGCGAGAACAAGGTTGGCGCCGGACACAATTACTAGCATTGCAACAGTAATCGCTGCAACGCGCGAATCTACCAGAGCCTTGCGCAGAAACATCTTAACCTTTGCCTCGGTGGTGGGATTCATTATCGCACTGTTGCGGCATTCTGGACCTACGGTCACCAAGTTCGGAGTTTCGTACTGGTCACGCAGCCCAGCGACGTGCGCCCGGCCTTCACCAACTTCGACCGTTTGCGATAATCATTCCATTCGCACAGAGGTCCGCATGACACGCATCTCCTCTCGGCTTGCTCTCTTCATCGCAACTTTTGCCCTGTTGTCTTTGCCTTCCTGCTCGCGAGTTGGCGCGCAAACCGCAGCCTCCACGGAGACGCTGGTTATCTTCCGCCACGGCGAGAAGCCTCCCAACGGTCTTGGGCAGCTCACCTGCCGCGGCTTGAACCGCGCACTGGCGCTGCCCGCGGTTCTGCAAGCCAAGTTTGGACGGCCGAATTTTCTCTTTGCTCCCGATCCCGCCAAGCGAGTGATGGATGGGCTGCATGGCGAATTCTCCTACGTGCGCCCGCTGGCCACCATTGAGCCCACGGCCATCTCCCTCGGCCTGCCCGTCAACGCGCAGTTCGGCTACAACGAGATTGACAAGCTGCAGGCTGAATTGACGCAGCCGAAATACGCCTCCGCAACCGTCTTCATCGCGTGGGAGCATGTTCTGGAAGAGCGCTTCGCACGGAATCTGCTGAAGACCTACGGCGCAGATCCCAGGCAGGTGCCCAATTGGTCCAACAGCGAGTACGACATGATTTATGTAGTGCGGCTCACGCGCGCCAATGGCAAAACCTCTGCCACCTTCACGCTCGATCGCGAGGGTCTCGACGGCAAACTCGCTGATCAATGCCCGGTGCGATAACGCAATTTCATTTGCAGATAATTTCCCCCGCCTGGCGCACACTGAACACATGCTGCCGGTGTGGACCGCCATGGTCCGCCCGCGCGCAGGGCAAAGGGAAGGCGAACGCTACATAGCCCCCCCCTCCCCCCCCCCGCCAAAAGCGGGGTGAGACGGGGGGAGAACGCCAAAAATCGCACTGCAGGAGAGCACTGCCCAGCCTCTACGCCAGCTTGTAACCGGCGCGATAGCTGCGCGTCAGCAGCGCGCTGGCCTCGGCGTCGTGGTCAATGGTCTCGGTCTTCGGATCCCAGTGAATCGTCCGTCCAGTCAACATCGAAATCAAACCCAGGTGGCCGGGGATGAGCGAGTGGTGCGCCGTCTCCACTGGCGCAATAGTCGGCTTGCGCGACTTGATTGAGTCAAGGAAGTTGCGATGATGGCCGGGCGAGGCGAAGACCGGCTTCGAGATGAGCTTCTCCGGCAGCGCGCCCTGCTTCAACCACTCGGGATTGCTGGCATCGAAGCCCGAGCGGTCCACCCACACCCATCCGTCGGGGCCAATCCACTTGGTGCCGGTGGAGATAGCCGGTGAGCCGCCGGCGATGGTGAAGTGCACATCGTTCGCGTAGCCTGTCACCTCTTTGCGATAGAGGCTGGAGACGGTGTACTTGCTGGCCACATTCCACACCGCATTCTTCGCCGGGAAATCTGCAAAGCCCGAGACCACGGACGGGCCAGTGGCATCGAAGCCGAGTCCCCAATGCGCGATGTCGCCGTGGTGGCCAATCCAGTCGAGCAGTTGTCCGCCGCCGGTGTTGTAGTTCCAGCGCCAGTTTTGGTAAACGCGCGCGTCGATGTACGGCTCCATCTGCGAAGGGCCAATCCAGGTGTCGTAGTCGAAGTCGGCCGGTGGCTGGGTCACGGCCAAGTCCCACGCGGGCGTGCCAGGAACGATTTGCGACGGATCTTTAATCTTGTCGGGCAGGCTGGCGAGGCGCGCCAGCAGCGCGGGCACGGTGTTGGGAAAGTCGTGCGGCGCGCCGGGCAGGCCGATTTCAACATGCGTCACGTTGCCGATAAGGCCGTTGCGCACAATCTCCACAGCTTTGTGGAAGAGCGGCAGGGAGCGCTGCCACGATCCGGTTTGCCAGATGATGTTGTGTTTTTCCACGGCGCGGACGATGGCCTGCTGCTCGGCGATGGTGCGCGCCAGGGGTTTTTCGCCGTAGATGTCTTTTTTGCGCGCGGCGGCTTCCGTGGCGATGATAGCGTGCCAGTGGTCGGGCACAGCGATGATGATGGCGTCGATGTCGTCGCGCGCCAGCATCTCACGATAGTCGTGGTAGGCCGCGCAATCCTTGTTGCCGTAGTGTTTGTTGATGGTGTCGACGGCCTTCTCCAAATGCGGCTTGTCGATGTCGCATGCAGCCACCATCTGGCAGTCGTCCAGCTTCATCAGCTCGCCGGTGTTGAAGGGGCCAATCATGCCCCAGCCGATGACGCCGATGGTGATGCGGTTGGAGGGCGCGGTGCGCTCGAAGATGGAGCGCGCGTAGCTGGGCTGCGCGGCGAAGGCGGCCGTGGCTGCCGCGCCCTGCACAAAGCGGCGGCGCGAAACCGAACTTGAGAGAGAACCAGAGGGCAACATGCGCATCAACAACCTCCAAGGCAATGGAATCGGAGCGCATCGGAATTTGCAGCGAGCCGATGCGGCTCTCGTCAGTCGCGAGGAAGTCTATCGCATTGGGTGCGGCGTTGTATTGCGCGGAGTGCTAAACGGGCGGTAGCGCGTCCACCACAGGCACGCCTTTGGGCGGCGTGAAGCGGAACAGCGAGTCGGAGAGTGGCGCATTCGGCTCTTCGCCGCTGAAGTGGAAGCGGGTAAGCGCGCCGTCGGCCTCTTCAATCTCAATGCCCGTGATGGTTCCGGTGGCGGTGACGGTGAGCGACAGCCGTGCGATGCGGTTTTCCTGGCCCTTGATTTTGCCTGTCAGCGTAAAGGCGCCGTTGGCAGCGGATTTGAGCGCCAGGCCGGAGAGCTCTTTTTCAAGCTGCGTGTGGCCGAGCAAAAAGCGCAGCGGCGAACGCAGGTCGTCGAGCTTCTTGGCGGGAATGCGCTGCACCTGCGCGTCGCCGCGCGTGTAGCTCCACGCATATTTGCCGTCGAGCAAAAATAGCTTGCCGGCGGGTGAGGAGTAGTCCCAGCGCATGCGGCCGGGCTTCAGCAGCAGCAGCGTACCGCTCTCGGTGCGGTTCATGCCCAGGCCCTGATAGGTCTCAGTAAACGAGGCGCGCAGCGAGCGCAGCTGGTTATAGTGCTGGTCCACGCGCTTGGCCACGTCGTGCATATTCGTCGCTTGCGCGCAGAGCACAGCAGGGAAGAGCGCGGCGGCGAGCAGGCCGCCGCGAAGAGTGAGCAATCGCATGGCTACTGCACCATCTGTGTGCAGTTGCTGCCGCCTGCCGGATCAGACCTGATGGAGCCGGAGGTGTCGAGGCAGAAGCCGCGATCGCCGGTTTTGCCGACCGTGGCGGGAGTGGCGGTGACGGTGTAGCTGGTCGCACGCTCGCCATTGTTCACCGTCACCTTGGTGCAGTTGGTGATGTTGAAGACGTAGCCATCCTTGATGCCGGTGGTGAGCTGGCCGGTGAGCAGCTGCGCGGCCTGCGGGCTGGGCGGGCCAGAACCGGGCTCGCCCGCCAGCGCCTGCAGCGTGCAGGAGTAGCCGGTTACCGGGTAGGTGGAGGCATACATCGACTCCGCCTCAAGAATGGTTTGCAGCGATTTTTGCGCGGAGAGCTCATTGGCGTGACGCCGGATTGCGCCCGCGGTAGGAATGGCGACCAGCATAAGCACCAGGATGATGGAGATGACGATGAGCAGTTCCATCAGGGTGAAGCCCTGCTCGCGGCGCCTGCGAACCAACTTGCGCGGATACATTGTGCTCTTCATGGTTTCTCTGAGCCTCGAGAGGGAGACCACACCTCTCCGAAGACGATGCTACAACGTATGGACGCGGCAAGGAAAGGGAACGCTCAGCAGCGCGGGAGTAATGCCTAGCAAACCAGCCGCTTGCGGTTCAGCTTGATACCGTCGAGGCGGCCGAGCAGTGTGACGGCAATGCGCTCCGGGTCGAAGAGGCGCTGCGCCATCTGCTGCACCTGGTCGGCGGTGACAGCTTCAACGCGGGCGATGATTTCGTCGACGGTGAAGAATTGGTGGAAGTAGATTTCCTGGCGAGCGAGATTGGCCATGCGCGAGTTCGAGCTTTCAAGGCCCATCAGGATGTTGCCCTTCAACTGGTCCTTGGCGCGGGTCAGTTCTTCGTCGCTCAGCAGCTCGTTCTTCATCTTGGCGAATTCGGCCAGGATAAGGTCGATGGTGCCGAGCGCCTTGCCGGCCGAGGTGCCCGCGTAGATGCAGAGCGTGCCGGTGTCGCGATAGGGGCTCAGGTCAGAGTAGACCGAGTAGGCCAGGCCGCGCTCTTCACGAATGGTCTGGAAGAGGCGCGAACTCATGCCGCCGCCCAGAATGGTGTTCAGGATGAGCGTGACGTAGCGGTTGGTATCGGTGACCGACGGCGCGGGCACGCCGAGACATATCTGCACCTGCTCCAGAGCCT
Source organism: Occallatibacter sp. (assembly GCA_036384955.1). Taxonomy (GTDB): domain Bacteria; phylum Acidobacteriota; class Terriglobia; order Terriglobales; family Acidobacteriaceae; genus Telmatobacter. Next base: position 229 of record DASVLI010000074.1, on the reverse strand, counting down.
TTTTGTTGCGCAGAATAATGCGCGCGCTGGTGGGCGGAGCCTGCTCGTCGGCAATGGGCAAGCCGGCGATGAGCGGTGCGAATTTGCTGGCAACCTCGTTGACGAATTGATCGTGATCGAGCAGGCCTGCGGCGGAGAAAACCATGTTGCCGCCGTTGAAGCGTCCGCCGTGATAGTCGAATAACTGAGGCTGGCTAAGGCGGCCCACCGTTGAGGTGGTGCCGAGAAT
>DASVLI010000073.1:0-31407 GCA_036384955.1 Occallatibacter sp. | reverse complement strand
CCGCTACGTCTACCTCCAGTTCGATGGCATCGGCAACGCTGCCAACTCGCACCGCAAGGTCGGCAACCTGTTCGACGTCAAGCTGCAGGCCATCAACAATCTCCACGAGGCCGGCGTTGACATCGTTCCGGTCACCACCATCATCAACGGCATTAACAACGAACAGGTGGGCCGCATCATCGAGTTCGCACTCGACAACCCCAAAAAGATCAGCTTCCTCAGCTTCCAGCCCGTCAGCTTCACCGGCCGCGACGAGGACATCACCGACGACCGCCGTCAGGCGCAGCGCTACACCCTCTCGCACATGGCCCACGACATCAAGAACCAGTGCGGCTTCGGCGTCCCCGAGCGCGACTGGTTCCCCATCAGCTTCATGTCCACATTCTCTGACTGGGCCGACCTCATCCATGGGCCCACCGCCGAGTGGGGACAGCTCTCCTGCGGCTGCCATCCCAACTGCGGCATCGGCATGGCCCTCATGATCGACAAGGAAACCAAGGAAGCCGCGCCCGTCACCGCCTTCCTTCAAATGGATCAGGTCGCCAAGGATCTGGCCAAGGTCAATGACGCAGCCCGTGGCAAGTGGCTCTCCGTCATCGGCTTCGGTCTGGCGCTCATGCGCAACTACGACCCCTTCCAGTCGCCCACCCACTTCAAGATCACTGACATGCTCAAGAAGATGGACAAGACCTTCAACGCCACCGGCAAGGACTACGGCTCGGTCAAGGGCGACCGCACCCTGGCCGACATCGAGAAGCGCCGTTCCGACCGCTGGAACTTCCTCTTCATCGCCGGCATGTGGTTCCAGGACCTGTTCAACTACGACTTCCGCCGTACCGAGCAGTGCATCATTCCCTACGCCACCCAGGAAGGCGAAATCTCCTTCTGCGCCTACAACACCGGCGTCGGCTGGCGCAACATCATCGAGAAGATGCACATGACCTCCACCCTCACCAAGTGGTACGAGGAGCACGGCCGTCACGAGATCTTCGCCGGCGGCAAAAAGGTGGGCATGACCCAGGTCGGCCACGAGCTCAAGCTCAACATGGAGCACGTCAACTCCGAGGCCAACCACACCCTCGACAACCTCGGCATCGCCAAGAACGCCCGCGAAGAAAAGCTCCGCGCCCGCGCCGTCACCACTGCAGACAAGGTGAAGGCCGACGCGGAAAACGCCAAGATGGCCAAGCTCTACCGCGAGCACGTCCTCGGAGAAAAGCCCGTCGAAGGCATCGTCTCCATCGACTCCATCGCCCCCGCCAAGCCCGTACAGCCAGCCGAGCCCGTCGCCGGCGACTAGGACTGCGCGTCCAGCGAACGTTTGGGTGCCCCATCTCTCGATTCTGAGACATGGGGTCACACTTCAAACTAACCTTGGTTCTCAACAGAAAGGGCTGCTCATCCGAGCAGCCCTTTCGCTTTGTAACAACGGCACGACCGGTAGGTCAGGGATTCATCCCTGACACCAAAACCGCCCCCTAAAAAATGAAGGGTACGGGCTTCAGCCCGTACAAAACAGCGCCACCAAAACGAACCGGTATGCGGGCTTTCGCACGTCGACTGCCTCCCGTAGGGAGGCAGCGAAAATAGCCCAGGATGGAGCGCGAAGCGCGCAATCCTGGGAAGCCCACCCACAATCGAACCCGCCGTCCCGTAGGGCCGGCGCGAACGGGTACCCCATCTCCCGGTTATGGAGATGGGTGAGGCCACGAATGCCGGCGCTAAAGGTGCCGCCTACTCCCTATTCCCTACTCCCTACTCCCTATTCCCCACTCCCCGCCTTCCAGCGCGTTTGCAGATTATTTCCTTCATCCGGTGCACACTGTTCCTGTACGAGATACGCCAAGGCGCGCAGGCGACCTCGGAGGGCGTCCAAAAGGCGAAGAAAGGTACCCCCCTCCCCCCCCCTCTTCGCGCCAAAGCCAAATAAGTGGCACCTCGCCGTCCCCTATCCTAAAGTATGGTTGACCCACCTCTGATGCGCATCGAAGGTGGGAGAATGGCTTCCCCTGCTGAGCTGATCCTTGCCCAAACCATTGCTCTCATTGAACCTTTGACACGTTTTGACCGCTCCGCGCTGCTCCTCCGCGATCTTTCCTCCGCCTCGGCAAACTGCACCGGAACCTGGACCGCATCGATCGTCTTCAGCTCCAGCTCCAGCGATGGAAAGGGCAAGCTGCCTTCCGGCGTGCGCGACGCCGGCTCCCAAGCCGGCATGGAGCGTGCTATCTCTCAGCTACTTGCAGACGAGCGCAGCAGCGCCGTCGCCCGCCTTGACGCCTTCTGCCGCGCACAGGCTGGACTTGCGCCGGCAAGCCACAAACCGCTCGCCGTCTCTGACTGCTTCAGCGGCGTTGTCCGTGTCGGCTTCGCCTGGCCGTGCGGCAAGTGCAACGGCAAAGGCAAGGTAACCTGCAGCAAATGCATGGGCAATCGCAAGGTCAAATGCACCAGCTGCAATGGTCAGGGCTGGTCCACGTGCTCCAGTTGCAGCGGCTCAGGCAAAATAACCTGCACGCGCTGCAATGGCCAACGAGGCTGGTACAAACAGGTCGAACACACCGTGTTCAATTCGGCCGCCAACGAATACACCAAGCGCTACGAAAATGTGTGGGAACACTGCATGAGCTGCCAGGAAGGCAAGGTGCAGTGTCATGCCTGCTCAAATGGCCGGAAGAACTGCTTCACCTGCAATCAATCTGGCCACGTCACCTGCACTTTGTGCTTTGGCTCGGGCGAGGAGACCTGCTCAGCCTGCGGCGGCAATGCCATCTTGCATCGCGTGGCCGAAACAGCCTGCAACGTGACCAACAGCTTCGCCGTGCTCACCGAACTCGAAGACACCGAAGTGCGCCGCACGCTGGCCGCATGGGACTTCAAGACCTTTGCCGGTCTGGCTGAAGCCAGCATGCTTCCTCCGGCGCTGGCAGCGGACAAGCTGACGCGCATGTATCCGGCCAGCGTGGCTCTGCATGTAGCCCGCGTGCAATGCGGCGGTAAAGACTTCGCGCTCTACGGCTACGGCGCGCCCGCGCAGGTCTTCGACTTCAAAGGCATGGTTGGCCATCTGCTTGAGAACGACCTTGCGCAGCTGCAGTCCGTGCTTGCAGGCCAGTCGCCAACCGTCTCGCTGCCCGCGGCGCTTGCCACCATGCTGCAGTCAGAGGTGAACCAGCAGCTGTGCGACGCAGCGCAACGCTCGTCGCTGGTAGGCAACGGCACCGTGACGCAGGAGCACGCCGACAAGACGGTAAGCGCACTGCGCAAAGCAATGAGCCACATCTACCGCGTCAGCGCAGCGTTGGGCGTCGGCGCAATCACAGCTATCAGCCTGGTGACACTGTATCTGCTCTACCATTTCCTCTATATGATTCCTGAACGGCGCATGCAGGGCGCGGCAATCTACCTCGCGGTAATTCTGCTCAGCGCGGTAGCAGCGGAGTTGCTCGCGCGGCAGCGAACGCTGGGCCAGTTCGCCAGCGGAGGCAAAGAGATGCAACAAGCCGCCGCGCGCCTTCTCAAATCAATAGGCACGCTGCGCCGCTGGCGGTGGATCGCGGCAGGTGCAGTGGTGGCATCAATCGTGACCTTCTTTGCAATTGTGCTGCGCTAGCGAACGGACAAATTGATGCCCGGTGAACGTGTTAAGCCAGCTGGAAAGCTGGATAATAGGGCAATGGCAAACCGGAGGCGTATCCCCATGCGCGCTGTCTATCTTCTTCCCCTCTTCGGCGCTTTGTGCACGGCCCAGGCGCCAGCACCCACGGCTCCCGCGCTAGCGCCCGAGCCGCCTTCCACATTGGTCAAGCCGGCGCTGGACCAGTTGGACCAGACCATCACCGCTCTTCGTTTCGACCGCTGGAAGAAAGGCTCCATCCGCGACGAAGCCAGCCAGGACTCCGACTCCATCTCCAACAACCTGCACCGCTCGCTGCCGCCGCTGCTGCTTGCGGCCGATGCCGCACCCACGGCGAACAGCAAGCTGGTGCCTGCCTTCCAGAACGTCGATGCGGTGTACGACGTGCTGCTGCGCGTCTACTCGGCCGCGCGCGTCGTCGGCCAACCTGAAGATGTGGACAGCCTGCAGAAGGCGCTGACCAGTTTGAGCCAGTCGCGTCGTGCCATCGCCGCACGCATGCAGGACCAGGCCGCGGCGCAGGAAAAGCAGCTCGTGGACTTGCACGCCAGCTACCAGGCGCTGCAGACACAGAAAAGCGTGCCTCCGCCCAAGCCCGAGCCCTGCGTGCCCGCCAAACCAAAGAGCCGCGCCAGATCCAAGGCGAAGCCTGCAGCCGGCACAACCGCGCCAAAGCCTGCTGCCACGCCAGGCACCACGCAAAAGCCGCCCAAATAGCGGCCAAGGTATGATGAATGCGCACGCCGAACGCGCATTGGAGGTGTCTGTGTCCGAGTCAAATTCCCTGTCCAAACAGAACCGTGGCCGCCGCGATTTCCTGAAAGCCTCCGGCGCCGTGACCGCCGCACTGCTGGCTCCGCCGGCATTCGCTTCCGCGCCCAAAACCGCGCTGCCCGCGTTGCCCTCAAACCCGCGGACGCCCGCGGCCATGCCCACGCGCAACCTGGGCAAAACCGGCTACAAGGTCGGCATCTTCTCCCTGGGCGGCCAGGCCACGCTGGAGAAGGCTAACCAATTCGACAACGCCGTGCCTATCATCGAACGCGCACTCGACCTGGGCGTGAACTACATCGACACCTCGTCGATTTACGGCGGGCCTGAGCGTTGGAGCGAGCAGTACGTGGGCCGCGTGATGGCCAAACGGCGCAACGAGGCATTCCTTGCCACCAAAACCAAGGAGCGCACCCGCGACGACTCACTGCGCATGATTGAGAAATCTCTGCAACTGCTGCAAACCGACCATGTGGACCTTTGGCAACTGCACGATGTGGGCACCATGTACGACATCGACCAGATTTTCGCCAAGGGCGGCGCCATGGAGGCACTGCTGGAGATGAAGGAGCAGAAGGTGGTGCGCAACCTGGGCCTGACTGGCCACTACCGGCCCGAGGCGCTCATCGAAGGCATCAACCGCTACCCGTTCGACTGCATCCTGATGGCGGTAAACGCCGCCGATCCGCACCATTACAGCTTCAACGACAAGCTGCTGCCGCTGGCGGTCGAAAAGCAGATGGGCATCATCGGCATGAAGATTCCCGGCCGCGGCCGCATTCTCTCTTCGTGGACGCCGCCGCCCATCGAGCAGCAGAAGCACTCCTGGGAAGGCATGACCATCCAGACCGACAAGCCGGGCACGCTGCACATGCGCGAGGCAATGTACTACACGCTGTCCAAGCCGGTCAGCACGGTCATCATCGGTTGCGACACGATTGCGCAGCTGGAAGAGAACGTGCAACTGGCGCGCGAGTTTACGCCGCTGAACGACACGCAGCAATCGGAACTTGTGGCGCGCGCGGAAGAGTGCGCCAAGCCCTCGCTCTTCTTCCGCTTCTACGAGCGCCCGTAGCAAACCAGGCAACGCACAACAGGGCCGGAGCGCTTGCTCCGGCCTTTGTGCGTCTGCGCTAAAGATGATTGATGAGTGAAGCGATCGACGCCGCGCCGAAGCCGTTGTCGATGTTGACCACCGAGACGTTGGGCGCGCAACTGTTCAACATGCCCAGCAGCGCCGCCACTCCGCCGAAGGACGCGCCATAGCCCACGCTTGTGGGCACGGCAATCACCGGAGCCTTCACCATTCCGGCAACAGCCGTGGGCAGCGCACCTTCCATGCCTGCGCAGACGACAAGCACCCGCGCGGCGCGCAGCGTATCTTTTTGCGCCATCAAACGATGAATGCCCGCGACGCCAACATCGGCAATTAGCTGCACGGTGTTACCCATAATGCGCGCGGTAATGGCGGCCTCTTCGGCAACGGGCAGATCGCTGGTGCCTGCGCACACCACAGCGATGAGGCCTTTGCCGGGCTCAGGCACGGTCTGCTCCAAAGTGATGGCGCGCGCCGCGGCGTGATGGATGGCACGCGGCTCAGCGGCAATCACAGCGTCGAAAGCGGCACGGTCAGCACGCGTGGCCAGCACATTGCCGCCAGCTGCAACCATGCGCACGAAGATTTGCGCCACTTGCTCCGGCGTTTTGCCCTGCGCGAAAATGGTCTCCGGCATGCCGGTGCGCAGTGCGCGATGATGATCCACTTTGGCGAAGCCGATGTCCTCGAAGGGCAGGTCGCGCAACTTCTCCAGCGCCTCGGGCACATCCACGCTGCCCGCGCTTACGGCCTTCAACAGAGCTTCAATCTGTGCGCGGTCCATCAGGGCTTCTCCTGTTCGGCGTAGGCGCACAGCGCGGCCTGCATCACCTGCTTCAGGGGCACGGTGTGCGCTGCGGCCAGTGCGCGGCAATCCTCAAACTCAGGCGAGGCATTCGTGACAGCTCCGCTGGCATCGCGCGCCACCTTGATGCGCACCGGTCCCCATTCGGTTTTGACGTCGATCCACTCGCGGCGCAGCGCGATCTTGTTCTCGATGCGCCAGTGCAGACCGATGGTTGTCGTCTCACGGAAGATAAGCTCGCGAAGCGCCTCCACTTTTTCCGGGCTGCACAGCACCTGCAATTGCACGCCGCTGCGCCCCTTCTTCATCTGCACCGCGGTGCGAATCACGTCCCACGCGCCGGCTTCCAGCAGCAGCTCACTCACGTAGGCAAGCAGTTGCGGAGAAGAGTCGTCGATGACGGTTTCGATAATGGCAATAGATTCGACACTGGATTCATCGGCAGAGTCGCCAACCACCAGGCGAACCACGTTCGGCTGTCCCGCGGAGTCGCGCCCGCCTGCGCCGTAGCCGCGTGCCTGCACGCGCATCGCGGGAATGGCGCCGAACTCAACTTCGAGCATGCGCAGAATCGCCGCGCCGGTAGGCGTTACCCGCTCCATCGGCGGGCCAGCTGCATACACCGGCGCATCGCCGAGCAGCGCCAGCGTTGCAGGTGCGGGCACAGGCAGCGTGCCATGCGCGCACTCCACCGTGCCACTGCCCACGTTGAGCGGCGAAGCTACCCACTTCTCCACTCCGAGCAACTCGCAGCCCATTGCCGTGCAAACAATGTCGACAATGGTGTCGACCGCGCCGACTTCGTGGAAGTGCACCTTCTCCACCGGGATGGCGTGAATCGCAGCCTCCGCCTCGCCCAGTTGCTGGAAGGCACGCTTGCTGCGCTCCTTCACGCGCTCAGCCAGTGGAGCCGCATCGATAATTTTAAGAATTGCACTCAGGTGGCGATGCGCAGGATGCGTGTGGGTGTGGCCATCTCCATGGTCATGGGTGTGACCGTGGTCGTGCTCATCTGTCAGCACGTCCACTTTGGTGGCCGCAATGCCCGCGCGCGTCACCTTGTTCGCTTCAAGCCGCGCGCCCACGTTCAGCGCCGTCGCGGCCTCAGCCAGCGTCTCCAGCGGAACCCCGGCGTCTACAAGCGCGCCGAGCAGCATGTCGCCGCTGATCCCAGAAAAACAGTCCAAATAGCCTATGCGCATCGGAATTGAATTGTACCCGTTGTGCCGCGGTCAGCGCCGTAGCAGCGCTTCAACCGGTAGTAGAGCCTCGTTCAGCGAGCCGGAGCGGAAGCCCGTGCAATCGAGTGTGACATAGCGATAGCCCGCGCTCTTCAGCTCGGCGGTCATCGCGTCCAGTAAGTTCTGGTCAAGCGCGCGCTCCATCTCGCCGCGCGCAATTTCCACCCGCGCCAGGTCGCCATGGTGGCGCACGCGGAACTCGCGGAATCCCAGCCGGCGCACGCTTTCTTCGGCGCGCTCCACCTGCTCCAGCACCTCGCGGGTCACGGCGCGGCCATACTCCACGCGCGAGCTCAGGCACGGCGCCGCGGGCCGGTCCCACAGCGTGTAGCCCGCGGCACGGGCCAAAGCGCGAATCTCAATCTTGGTCAGCTCGGCCTCTGCCAGCGGAGCCAGCACTTCATGCTGCTCGGCGGCGCGCTGGCCGGGGCGATAGTCGCCGCGATCATCGGCATTCATGCCGTAGGCAAGGTGCGCAAAGCCAGACTCGGGCAGCAAGCGCTGCATTGTCTCGAACAGCTCGGTCTTGCAATGAAAGCAGCGCTGACCATCGTTGCGCTGGTAGTCTGCGTTCTCAAGCTCCGCGGTCTCAATCACGCGCAGCGGAATGCCGTGCTGCTGGGCAAAAGAGCAGGCCTGCTCCAGGTCGCGCCGGGCAAGGCTGGGCGAGTCGGCCAGAACCGCGAGCATTCGGTCGCCCAGCACTCGATGCGCCGTAGCAGCCAGAAAAGCCGAATCGACTCCGCCCGAGTACGCCACCATCACGCTGCCCAATGCGCGCAGCTTTCCCTCAAGCGTACGCAGCTTGTTTTCAGCTTCGCGGAAGTCTGTTGTCATCTCCGGCGGAAGAGCCGTCATGGCTGCGATTATACGCCGCGACGTGCTGGCCGCCGATTGCGGCCCGGTACAGAAATCCAGCCCCAATGCAGGGGATTTCCACGCCGGGTCGATGTCCTGGGCACGTCTGGCGCGGTATACTCCGATGCGCTGGACATTGCCAAGGAGGAATCAATCATGCTCTCGACTTCGCTCGTGAAAACCGCTGTTCTGGCTGCCGCGGTGCTGGTAGCGCCGATAGCCGCGCTGGCACAGGGCGCCACGGTGCTCAAGGCTGCCGATGCGCAAAAACTGCTGCCGTCAGCGGTCTATTACAAGGCGCAGTCGGCGCCCACGCAGTTGCGCAACTCGGGCGGCGTTAAGTTCGCCGATGGCTACTATGTGCTGGCCACTCTGGTGGATACCAGCGGCTACTCCAGCGATGTGGCTTCGAAGTATCAGGCCTACCTGATCGCCGAAGTGCCCATCAAGGTGGAAGGCAAGAGTCTTCCGGCAGGAGCCTACGGCGTTGGCTTCGTCACCGGAGACAAGCTGGTAATTACCGATATCGGCGCACACGACGTGCTGACTGTCCATTTCAAGACCGACGCCGAGATCAAGCGGCCCACACCGCTGCAGGTCATCGCCGACCCGGCAGGCGGCTTCCGGCTCTATACGGGCCGTAAATTTGTACACTTTACCCGCTAGACGATAAGGCGGCTGCAGACAGCAAGACGCGGGCCTTCGGGTCCGCGTTTTTGTTTTCGTGTATTCTCATGTCGCTGGCTGGTGATTCCAGTCACGCGGCCAGCGGTCGCAACTCCGCATGCTTTGCCCATTCAATTGGGGAGGGGGGATTATGCCTCTAACGCTACGCATTAACAGCGCGACACACACGGTGGATGCAGCTCCAGACACGCCTTTGCTTTGGGTTCTGAGGGATGTGCTGCACATGACCGGCACAAAATATGGCTGCGGAAAGGGGCTATGCGGCTCGTGCACGGTGCTCGTAGACGGCCAGCCGGTGCGCTCCTGCCTGACCCGTGTCAGCTCCATCGGAGACAGCGAAATCACCACCATCGAAGGACTGTCGCCGGATGGTTTGCATCCTTTGCAGGTTGCCTGGGAAACGCATGACGTTCCCCAGTGCGGCTACTGCCAGTCTGGTCAGATCATGGCCGCCTCTGCCCTGTTATCGCGCAATCCGCACCCCACCGATGCGGAGATTGATACTGCGATGAATGGCAACCTGTGCCGTTGCGGAACCTATGCACGCATCCGCGAGGCCATTCACCACGCCGCGGGCATGACTGCCCAGGCCAAGTAGAGGAGGCCTTCCATGCGACTCAATCGCCGTACCTTCCTGCAGATCAGTACCCTGGCCGGAGGCGGTTTCGCTCTGGGCCTTTACCATCAACCACTGGCGTGGGCGCAGCGAAATCGCGAGACACCGGAACTTGAACCACAGGCGTTCATTCACATCGCGCGCGATGGCGAAGTGACCATCATGGCCCGCGCCTCGGAATCGGGCCAGGGCATGCGCACCATGTTTCCCATGCTGATTGCCGAGGAACTGGATGCCGATTGGAAGCATGTGCGCGTCCAGCAGGCGGAGTTGAATGAGAAGAAGTACGGACCGCAGTTTTCTGGCGGCTCTGCCAACACGCCCACCGGATGGGAACCCATGCGCCGTGTGGGCGCCGCTGGCCGGATGTTGCTGATTACCGCCGCCGCGCAAACATGGGGCGTCCCTGCAGCCGAATGCACCACCGAGCCGGGCCGCGTGCTGCACGCCGCATCGGGGCGCTCGGCAGGCTATGGCGACCTTGCCGATAAGGCCGCGGCATTGCCCGCGCCTGCGCTCAGCTCAGTCACGCTCAAAAATCCCAAGGATTACCGCATTATCGGCAAGCCTCTTCGCGGTGTGGACAATCACGCCATTGTCACTGGCACGCCTCTGTTCGGCATCGACGTTCAAGTGCCCGGCATGTTGTACGCGTCCATTGAGAAAGCGCCGGTGTTTGCAGGCAAAGTGAAGACCGCGAACATCGACCAGATAAAAGCCCTGCCCGGAGTGCGGCATGTGCTCACCATCGACGGCGGAATCACTCCCGCCGCATACACACCATGGGAGCCGGGCATGGAGCCGGGAATCGCGATTGTCGCCGACACCTGGTGGCAGGCGCAGCAGGCCCGCAGACAGCTCAAGGTGGAATGGGATCTTGGACCCGCCGCTACACAGAGCAGCGATGTCATTCGAACGCGCGCGGCTGAGCTGCTGAAGGCCGCACCTGCAAACACACTGCGCAAATACGGCGATGTGGATGCGGAATTGAAATCGGCGGCCAAAGTTGTGGAGGCCACTTACGAGTACCCGTTCATCGCCCACATGACCATGGAGCCACAGGGTGCCACTGCGCACTGGAAGGACGGCAAGCTGGAGATGTGGTCCACCAGCACCCTGCCCGTGGATGGCAGAGGCCTGGTGGCAAAGACGCTCGGCATCCAGGAGAGCGACATTACAACCCACATGGTGCGCTCCGGCGGCAGCTTTGGCCGGCGCCTCCAGAACGACTACCTGGTGGAAGCTGCCTGGATCGCGAAGCAGATCGATGCGCCAGTCAAGCTGCTGTGGTCGCGCGAAGACGATATCGCGCATGACGGTCTTCGCCCCGGTGGAACCGTTGGGCTGAAAGGTGGAGTGAACGCCGCGGGCAAGCTGGTAGCCTGGCGGCATCACCTCATCACTTTCGGCGACGAAAAAGGGACTGCTTCTGGCGGCGGCATTGGGCAGGACAACTATCCCTCGGGCTTTCCACCTGCCTATGCGCTCTACACCTCCAAGCAGCCTCTTATGCTGCGCACGGGAGCGCAGCGCGCACCCGGTGACAACGCCTATTGCTGGGTGGCGCAGTCCTTCCTCGACGAGTTGGCGCACGCCGCCGGGCGCGATCCGCTTGAGTTCCAGCTTGAATTGCTCAGCAATCCACGCATTCCCTGGAATTCCGGAGAGCATGACGCGGTCGGCGACCACGAGCCCACCGGACCCTCGGTCCTCATCCCGGAGCGTTTCAAAGGCGTGCTTCGACTGGTTGCCGAGAAATCCGGTTGGGCGCATCGCGCAAAACAAGCCGGACGCGGCATGGGCATCGCCGCATGGTTCTGCCACCTTGGCTACTTTGCCGAGGTTGCCGAAGTGAGCGTGGATGCGCAGAATCGCGTGACCGTGCACAAGGTGTGGGCGGCAGGCGACGTGGGCAGCCAGATCATCAATCCAACTGCGGCAGAAAATATGGCATTCGGAGGCGTCATCGAGGGCATGAGCCATCTGGGGCAGGAGATTACTCTTGCGGATGGCCGTATTCAGCAGACCAACTTCCATCAACACCCAGTGATGCGCATGCGCCAGACACCTGCCGTCGAAGTCTACTGGAATAAGACGGACTACTCACCCACGGGCCTGGGCGAGCCCACACTACCGCCGGTTCTGCCGGCGATCACCAACGCCATCTTCGCCGCAACCGGCAAGCGCATCCGCACTCTGCCGCTGCAGAAGAGCGGCTTCAGCTTCGCGTAGGCACCAGTAATGGCGGCCGGACACTCGCCCGGCCGCCATTACTCTCAAGCTGCTATCAGAAAAGTGGGGCGTTTACCGGTGTTTTCGGTGATAGCTATCACGCCGCCATGTGATAGCTCATTCCAACCTTGCACTCCAAGTTACCCCGCGCACAAAACTCTTCAAGCTGAGTTACACACAGCTCTCTTGTCAGGTTCATAATGGAAACCATTCCAGTTTTGCCGGGGGTTTCCTTGCGTTCCGCTCGTGCCGTGTCTGCCATCCTCTTCTGCCTCTTTGCCTCACTTCTATCACCATCCATCAGCGCTCAGCGCGCCACAAACACCAATACCGCTTACCAGCAGTTGCGCGGTTTGTTGCCCGGCGGCGAGGTCATCACCGTCAAGGACTTTACGCTGCATCGCGATGCGGCCGAGTTCACTTTCCGCACCGGACGCTTTGCCTTCTTCGGCGAAGTGAACGGCAAAATAACAGGCGTCGTCTTTCGCGGCGATGGCCACCTGCACATCGCGCCTCCCGTTGCCTCTGAGCGGCACAACTTGATGCTGCTGACCAAGTCAGAGAACTACGACGAGGATTTCGATCAGGCTGTACTGCGCTTTACTGACGGAACCGCCGCGGAGATTCACAAGGCCGCCACGGGAAAGGACGCCAGCGATCCGGCCTATACGCGCGCCGCGATGGAGTTGCAGACCTTCGCCCGCGACCGCGACCACCTCGGCATGAATCTAGACTTGCGGCTGCTTGAAGACGTGATGAGCCCCGCTCCAAGCGCTTTCTTCCTGGCCGCGATTCATAGTCAAAAAAATCCGCGCGAGTTTTTCGTGCTTGACCCGCACGGTGTGACCTGGATGGCGCCGGAAGAGGTGGCACTGCTGAACTGGAAGTCGACGTATGAGGAGATGGATTATCCGCTCGCTTTTCATCTTGCCACGGAGTACTCCAGTCACACCGCAAGTGGCAGCGAGTACAACCTTCCCATTCGCTCCCTGCACGAGGATCTGGACGTCACCATCGAGAAGAGCGGCTTTCTGACCTCACTGGCAACGGTGAAGATTGAGGCCGAGCAGGATGGAGTGTCCGTGGTGCCAATGGACCTCTACCCCACGCTCCGAGTAAGCAACGTCGCGACCGAAACGGGTGAATCGCTCGACTGGGTGCAGGAAAAGAAGGACGACGACCCGGAGTTTGGTGTTGTGCTGGCCAAGCCGCTAAAGAAGGGTGAGGCGGTGACCCTGAAGGTCACTTACGGCGGCAAAGATGTGGTGATGAACGAGGGCAATGGAAACTACTATCCCGTCGCGCGCGACAACTGGTTTCCGAATGCCGGCCAGGGCCTGGGCGCTTATGCCACCTACACCATGAAATTTCACATTCCCAAGAACCTGCAATTAATTGCCACAGGAACAAAAATCGACGAGACGACGGACGGAAAGATCAAGACCAGCAATTGGAAGACCGATGTGCCTCTGCCGGTGGTCGGCTTCAGCCTGGGCAACTTTGAGATGAAGGAGGCCAAGGCCAACAACGGAGCGGGCGGCGCGCTGACTGTGGATGCGTATGCCAACAAGGACATCTCGGACGACTTCTCGGCGCTGGCGATCAAGCTGGAGCAGAATAACGTCAGTCTCGGCTCCATGAGCACTCTACCCATGCTGGAGCCGGAGTTGAGCCAGGGGCAGGCGGCCGCAGGCATTTACAGCGACTACTTTGGCCAGTTGCCCTTCGATCACATTGCGCTCACCCAGCAATCGGCCTGCAATTACGGGCAGAGCTGGCCCATGCTGGTTTATCTGCCGGTGTGTGGATTTCTTGATTCCACTCAGCAGCACTTTCTTGGGCTGGCCCCGGAAGACATGTACTGGAAGGTGGTTACGCCGCACGAAGTGGCCCACCAATGGTGGGGGCATACCGTCGGCTTTCGCAGTTACCGCGACCAATGGATGAGCGAAGGATTCGCGGATGCGTCCGCATCCATCTTTCTGCAGGCGACGCGCAACAAGCTGGATGATTTTTTAAACTTCTGGAAGGAAGAGCGCAAGCTGCTCACGGAGAAGAATCAGTACGGCTTCCGGCCCATCGATGTGGGCCCGGTGACGATGGGCTATCGCTTGAATTCACCAAAGGCGGGCTACAGCATTGCGCGTAACTTGATCTATCCCAAGGGCGCCTACATCCTGCACATGGTGCGCATCATGATGTGGACCCAGCAGGGCGGTGACAAAAACTTCCAGGCAACCATGAAGGACCTGATCCAGAGCCACAAGCTGCAGGCCATCACTACCGAGGACTTCAAGGCCGCCGTGGAACGGCATATGCTGCCCAACATGGACCTTGATAAGAATGGCAAGATGGACTGGTTCTTCGACGAGTACGTGTATGGCACCGAGCTGCCCAAGTACCACTTTGAAGGCCAGGCCACGCCCAACGACAAGGGCACACTGCTGCACATCAAGCTGACTCAGTCCGGCGTCTCGGACAAATTCGGCATGCCGGTACCGGTTTATCTGGAGTTCACCAACGGCAGAATCCATCGCGTCGGCTCAATCACCATCAATGGCAACACCACTGTGGACCAGTCGGTGCAGCTGCCCAAACTGCCAGCCGACGTGAAAAAAGTAGCCATCAACGAGTACTACGACGTGCTGTGCACGGAAAACTAGGTTGCCAGCAAGCTCTCAAACAACAAGCGCGGTCCCGCACGCAGATACTGCTTGGGCCAGCTTGCACCCGTCTCAAGCGCCTCTGCGGCGTGCAGCGGCCAGTAGGGATCGCGCAGAAACTCGCGCGCCAGCAGGACCACGTCGGCTTTTCCCTCTGCAACGATTGCATTGGCCTGCGCAGGGTCAGTGATGAGTCCGACTGCCGCCGTGGGAATTCCGGCTTCGCGCCGAATCTGCTCGGCAAAAGGAACCTGAAAGCCGGGCGCAACCGGAATCTTGGCGGAAGGTACAAGGCCTCCAGTGGAGACGTCAACCAGGTCGACGCCATGCTCGCGCAGCAAGCCGGCAAAGCGCGCCGACTCCTCTGCCGACCAGCCGCCTTCCACCCAGTCAGTGGCGGAGATGCGCACGAATACCGGCAGATGCTGCGGCCAGGCAGCACGCACTGCATCGACCACCAGCAACGGGAAGTGCACGCGGTTCTCAAAGCTGCCGCCGAACTCATCCGTGCGCTGGTTGGAGAGCGGCGACAGAAACTGATGCAACAGATAGCCGTGCGCCGCGTGTATCTCGACAAAGTCGAAGCCCGCGCGCTCGGCACGGCGCGCTGCTGCGGCAAAACCGTCCACCACCGCGGCGATACCCGCCTGGGCCAGCGCCTGCGGCATGGAGTATTGCGGCGAAAACGCGATGGCACTGGGCGCAACCGTCTGCCAGCCGCCTTCGTCCGAGCCGAGCAGCCGCTCGCCCGCAAATGGCACTGACATGCTTGCCTTGCGGCCGGCGTGCGCCAGCTGAATGCCCACGTGCGAGCCCTGGCCATGCACAAAGCGCGCAATACGCTCCAGGCCCGCGATGTGCTCATCCTTCCAGATGCCAAGATCGCCAATGGAAATGCGGCCTTCGGGCACAACCGCCGAGGCTTCGAGAATCACCATGCCCGCGCCGCCCTGCGCGCGCGCACCAAGATGCACCAGGTGCCAATCGGTCGAGAAGCCATCTTCGCTGGAGTATTGGCACATGGGCGAAACACCGATGCGATTGGAAAATTCGACGGAACGGAGCTTGAACGGCTCAAAAAGCGGAACGCTCATGGATTGGTTCGTCCTTGGCGGTTGGTTATCAATGTTGCCACCCGTGCATTCGATGAGTTGAAAGCATGAAACGGTGCAACGTGCGGAAAAAGCTCAGGCGGACCCGAAGGCCCGCCTGTAATTTTTGAATCAGCGTTGCGTTATGCCTTGGCAGCGGCCAGGCGTTCGCGCACCAGCTCTGCGCCACGCGCAAACAGTTCGTCGAGCGCCAGCTTGCCCGCATCCACGTCGGCCAGAATCGCCTTTTGCGCCAGGTACTCCTTGTTCACAACGCCGGCCTTGGACTGCAGCATGCGCCATGCCTTGCGGCGCTCCACGCAGAACATCACCAGCTGGCGCGACAGCGCGTAGGTCACCGTCTTTCCATCCTGCTCCTGCGTGATGTAAACGCCGAAGTCAGGGATGAAGGCGCGGTGCTTGGGATCGAGATAGCGGCGATAGACCACATCCTGCTGCGTGATGCGCACCAGCATGTTGTCCAGCGTAATCAGCTTTGCCGCGGCCTCCGGCTTCACCTTCTTCAGGTGGTTGCGGAAGCGCGCTTCCGTGGTGCACCAGTGCGCCACGGTGTAGCGGCGAATCTCGCCTGTAGCCTTGTCCTTGGTCTCGTACCAATCCAGTTCCGGCGTCGGGTTGCCCTTGATGTCGAGAGCCTCCTGGTAGCTTTCGCCCAGCCGCGGATTGAAGACGAACTCCGGCACGCCGCGCGAGTCGCGCACGCGCTGCGCCTGGTGAAGAGCCATGTCGTCCGGCACGCCGTGCTCCGGCTGGCAGGTGGTAAAGGCCTGCAGGAACATGGTGCCGCGATACTCAAGACCATCGAGAATCGCGCGGTACAGCTTGGGCGCGTTGGCCATGGAAACCTGCGCCACGAACGGCGAACCGTGGCCGGCAAGGAAGGTCTCCGCAACCGTCTTCTTCTCGGTGTTCTTGCCCTGCGTGGCCGCGCCAAACACGTTCATGTCGTTGCCGCCCAGCATTGGGGTCGAGTCGGAGTTCTGTCCGCCGGTATTCGAGTACACCTGCGTATCCAGCATCAGCGCCTTCACGTTCGGGCGGTTCTGCAGGATGACCTTGGACATGTTCTGGTAGCCGATGTCGCCCATGCCGCCATCGCCGCCCACCACCCAAACCTTGGGCAGCTCAACGATTTCCTGGTCGGTCATCAGCGCATCGGTAAAGTGCGTCAGGTGATAGTACTGTTCCTCGTCAATCACGTTCGCGTCGCGAGTCAGGATGATGTCGGCAATGCGCTCCGGCAGCACCGAGCGCCGCGCGTGGTCCACGATGAAGCTTTCGCCCATCAGCCAGCCCACCGTGATGCCATCCTGGAAGAGCGAGTTCATCCACGGATAGGGATGCGGGTTGTTGGGAGAGGTTGAGCCGTACACCGTATTGCAGCCGGTATGCGCGGCCATGGCCATCACGCTCATGCCGTTGGCCAGGCGTCCATCAATGGGCTGCAGGCTCTTGTGATTGAAAGCCTCGGTCAGCAGAACCGCCGCGAGGGCCTCAATCATCTGCGCGTTGGTAATCTCGCCATGCTCGGCCTCATAGGCCGCGATGCGCAGCTTGGTATCATTTACGTCTTCGCCGCCCAGGCCGAAGACCAGGTGAGCCACAGTCTGCTTCAGCAGCGCGTACTCGCCGGGGTTGCTCTGCTTCAGGGCAGCCAGGCGGGAAGCTCCGTTCTTCTCCAACTCGCCAGCCTTGGCCACAAAGCGGTCGCTCTTGGCATGGAAGACCGGGCGCATGTACGCCTCGGTGACGGCGGCAATCGAGCGCAGTACGCTCTTTTCGCCGCAGCCGGCGCAGGCGCCGTCGCCGGATACCAGCGCGTCGTAGTTCGAGCGCACCATCAGCATGTTGCGCAGCGTGGCGGTCTTCGAGTCGGCCGGGTTGGCCGCGCTGAACAGGCCCAGATACTTCTGCGAAGTATCCGGCAGCAAGCCAAGGAAACCTGTGCCCGTCTCGTGCTCGGCGTTTGTCTCCTCGGTCTCCGCCACCATCTTCAGTGCCTGGTGATCTCCGCAGGCGGTTACGCAGGCCGCGCAGCCCTTGCACAAATCGCTGACAAAGATGGAGAAGATGCCGCCCGCGCCGGGGGTCTTGCGCTCCGGCGAGGAGAAGATGGCGTTGACCTTCTGATAAGCCATCGGCACCTTGTCAATAATGCTGAAGAACTGTGCCTTGGAAGCAGCCGAGAAGCCGTCGACCGACTCAGTCACTTCGCGAATGATGGTGGGCAGCGGCGTGCCGGTCTTGATGTCGGCCAGCATGCGCGCGCGCGTCTGCTTTTCGATCTCCGGCAGCTTGTCCATCAGCTTGCGGCGGTCGGCCGGGTCGGCAATATAGTGTGCCACCGCGGTGGAAAGCAGTGTGCTCAGGTCCTGCGCGCAGTTGGGCAGCGCCGTATCCGGGCACACCGAGATGCACTCCATGCACTGCGTGCAATTTTCCGCAATGTAGAGCGGCGTCTCGCGGCGGGCAACGTACTTCGACGCGGTGTCGCCGGTGGCCGCGGCAATCACGCCCATGGCCGAGAGCGCAGAGGCCGGCTGGTTGTAGCCGTAGTTCGAGCGGAACTCGGCATCGAACGTGGCGATGGAGCTGACCGGCGGGCGCGGGCCCTGTCCTTCGGGAGCCACATGCGAGCGGCACCCGCCGGAGCCGCAACTTCCCACTGCCGCATAGTCGGGCACGGTTTCCAGAATCGGCAGCAGCGCTTCGCCGCGCAGGCTGGAGCGGTCGGCCGCGGCAATATCGCCGATAACGATCTCGCGGACGCGTTCAAAACCCTGCGTCATCACTTCCATGTTCGACTGCACAACAGCGTCGCCGAACTTGCCGAACTTCTTCACATACTGCTTGTAGACCACGTCGCGATACTGCTCCGGCGTAATACCGAACTCATTGAGCAGCGTGCTGACCTTGAAGAAGGCGCCGAGAAATGCGTTGCCCTGCATGCGGAGCTGCAGATCGCCGCGGTCGGTGGCCTTGCGGGCAATGTCGAAGCCCGGCAGGGTGAAGACGCGAATGTTCTTGTCGATAATCTGCTTGCGCGCCCAGATTGGAAGCTGCTCCCACGCCTTCTCGCCTTCCTGGTCGCTCTCCCACACAAGAGCTCCGCCCTGTTGAATGCCGTCCAGCGGATTGGTGTGAGTGAATGCCTTGGGATCACAGCACAGAACAGCGGTCACGTGGCGCAGGTCGCAGTTGACGCGAATACGGTCCTTGGCCGCCACCATAAAGTAGCTGGTCGGCGCGCCCTTCTTCTCTGAGCCGTACTTCGGGTTGGCGCTGACGTGAATCACTTCCTTCGGATTGCCGAACTCGTCCTTCAACCCGTCCCGCTCGAAGAGCAGATCGTTCAGGTCGCCGATGATTGCGCCCAGGTTTTTGCCGGTGGTGATAGCTCCCCAGCCGCCGATGGAGTGAAAGCGTACGGCCACAGCACCTTCCGGCAGCAGTGAAGGCATCTCGTCGGCAACCACCGCGTACGGATGGTCAATGCCGAGTACGAAGAAGTTCGCTCCATCGGCCGCCGTCTTGCCGTCCTTGCGGGCGCGGCCGGCAGTCGCGTACTCGTAGGCGCCAAGAATGTGCTCGGGACGGAAATCGCGCGAGCCCAGACCGTAGCTGCCGTTGAAGATCTGCGGCAGCTCGCTGGGTGAGATGGCGGGCAGACCGTGCGCCGCCGGGTGGCCCTCGTACTGCACGGCCTTGGAGAGCGCGGTGCGAATGTCGCGGCCCAGCGGATTGTCGCCGGCCATCGGCTCGTCGGTGCGCTCCAGAATGATGACGTTCTTCTTGCCCTTGAGAGCCGCGACGATGGCGGCTTCGGGGAAGGGACGAATCACGTTGACGTGAATGGAGCCGACCTTCACACCGCGCGAGGTGCGCAGGTAGTCGACGGCAGCCTCGATATTCTCCGCGGCCGAGCCGAGCGAGACGAACACCGTATCGGTGTCGTCGGTCTTGTAGCAGGAGACCAGGCCGTAGGTGCGGCCAGTCAGCTCGCCGAACTTCTTGTAGGCGTCCTCAAGGAACTCAAGGATGGGCTCGGCGAAGTTGTTGCGCCGCGCCACCACGCCGTTCATGTAGTGTTCCTGGTTCTGCACCGGCCCCAGCAAAATGGGATTGGCGAGGTCGACCATCTTGGGCACGCGGCGGCGGGTGGGTCCAAACAGCACGCGCTGCGCCTCGGTGGGACACTCAATGATGTCCTCGGGAGCGCCGAGATACTCGCGGATCAACTCCGACTCATGCTTGTAGAAGGTGCGCTCCAGGTGCGAGGTCAGAAAGCCGTCCATGATGTTCATGCCCGGCGTAAGCGAGAGTTCGGTCACACGGCGCAGAATCAGCGCCTGGTCAGCAGCCTGCTGCGCGTCCTTGCCGAAAAGCATGATCCAGCCGGTATCGAGCGCGCCATAAATGTCGTCGTGGCCACAGTGCACGTTCAGGGCGTGCTTGGTCAGCGCACGCGCGCCCACCTCAAGCACCATCGTGGAGCCCTTGCCCGGCGCGTGATAGTCCTGTTCCACGCCGTACACCACACCCTGACCAGAGGTAAAGTTGACCACCCGCTTGCCGCACACTGAGTGCGCAATGGCGCCGCCCTGCGCGGCATGCTCGCCTTCGGTCTCAATGGCGATGGTGTTGTGGCCAAAGACATTCAAATGGCCTTCGGCATAGGCCTGCTGGAAAAGTTCGCCGCCCTCGGTGGACGGCGTAATGGGATAGAACACACCCGCATCCGCGATGCGCGTCTCAGTGTGATAGGAAACCAGCTGGTTGCCGTTTGCGGTAACCCGGATGCCGGGATAACGGGCTGTCTTCGACATAAATCCCCCTCTGCGTGTATCCAACAAGCTCTTGAAAATGCGCCAGAGCGCAGCGTACCGCGCAGCCTCGTCTCAACACCCTCACGAAGCGTCGCACCTATTTGTCTTTTCGGTTGCCGTCAGGATTCCGATGATCCCTACGTTCATGCGCGCAGTTCATGCGCAAACCGGCCCTTGCTACTGACCAGCCAGTCTAATTGCCCGACCCAACTGCAGGAAACTCCAGGGGAAGATTTCCCTCAACATGCGGCCTGCATACAAGTATGCTCCTTTTCATTTCTAAATGGAGACGCTGTTTCATATCTCGGTATTCACCCGTTACCACCTGTTTCGGCAGCATTTGCGGCTGGCGCACTATACTGTTCGCGCTCGTTGGAAATTACTCATGCCCGAATCGAAAACGCTTTCGTCTTCGCACTTTGCGCGCTATCCCAGCCTCCAGGGAAGCGCAGTCTTCCTCACCGGCGGCGCCACCGGCATTGGCTCTTCGCTGGTGGAGCATTTCGCCCGCCAGGGCTCGCGCGTGGCCTTTGTCGACGTGCAGGATGAAGCCGGCCATGCCCTGGCCGACGCGCTGGAGAGCGAGGGGTGTCCGCGGCCGCTCTATCTGCACTGCGATATCGTCGATGTTGCGGCGCTGCAGGCCGCCGTGCGACAGTCCACCTCCGAGTTCGGCACGCTGAATGTGGTGGTGAACAACGCCGGCAATGACCTGCGGCATGCCACTGAGACGGTGACGCCCGAGTACTGGGATCGCTCAATCGCCGTCAATCTGAGGCCGCATTTCTTCACCGTGCAGGCGGCTTTGCCGGCGCTGCGCGCCGCCGGTGGCGGCTCCATCATTAATATGAGCTCCATCTCGTGGATTATTCCCACCACGGGACTACCGTCGTATATCGCATCGAAAGCCGGCATCGTTGGCCTCACGCGCACGCTGGCTCATGAACTGGGCAAGGACAACATCCGCGTAAACGCCGTGCTGCCCGGCGCCATTGCCACGGAAAAGCAGAAGCGCCTGGTCTACACACCCGAGTACAAGGCTGAAATCATGGCCAGCCAGGCTATCAAACGAGACATTGTGCCGGACGATGTGGCACGCATGGTGCTGTTCCTCGCTGCCGACGACTCCAGCGGCATTACCAGCCAGAGCATGGTTGTGGACGGCGGCTGGGTGTAAAGGCGTGGCCGCTCGGAACGGATGGGGGCACGATTAACGCACGCCGCTCGCGCGATGCGGTCACCTTTGTTAGGCTATCGATACGGAGCCACCCATGAACATCACTTCCCCGTTCTTCGTCGTCCCGGTCATAGTTGCGGTTTTTCTGGCTTGCATCTTCTTCGGTACCAGCACCAAGGAAGACGGTCACTCCTCGCACTAGACCGCGCTACGGCTTGCGCAGCCGCAGCAGTACCACACCCTGCCTTGGAAGCTGAAGCGAAGCGCTGATTGCGTCATCGTGTGCCAGCTCAATATGCGTAAGAGGCACAAGCGCGCCGGCTTTCTGCAGCCCATCCACCTGCGTCGCAGTAGGGTGTTCAGGCCTGCCCATCGCCAGCCATGCAGCGTAGCTGTTCGCGTGGTCGCGATCCACGCGCAACTCGGTGACCGCCGCCTCGCTTTCCTTCCAGCCATCGAGCGTGAGCGTTATATGCGCCGGCGGCGCATCCACATCCGCGTCATGGTAGTTCCACACCAGCACATCCACTTCGTCCGCATGGCGCGTTGCAACCGCATTCACGTCAGGTGAGCCGGTGGCGCTCGCGTCCACCAGGTTCTCCAGCCGTAGCGCGCCGCTCGACTCGACTGCCAGCCACTCGCTTCCCGGACCGCCCAGCATTCCCATCAGCCGAAAAACGTTAAGCACCGGCTTGTCGACGCCATTCGTCGCCAGTGAGCGAAAACCTGCGAATGCCGGTTGGCCTTCAAACTCGAAAGCCCATGTGACGGCGCCTTGCACCGTCACCCCATATTTTCGCGACAGTTCGTAAGTGCGCATGATGGCTTCGGCCACGCTCACGCCGTAGAGAGGCCCGTTGCGGTAGCCATTCTGCGTGCCTTTGCACGCAGCGCATCCCTCTGGATCGAATTCACCCAGAATGATCGGCGTGTGCCGCCACTCGGGATAGCTGGCAACAATCTTCATGCCGCGTTCGGTGGCGCGCAGTTGCGTGCCCACACTCATCACCACGTGCCCGTCCACAAACTTCGGCTGGCCCTTGGGGTGATAGCTGATAAAGTCGAGCGGCGCGCCAATGCCTCCGGTGGCTGCGTTGCGTCCATGTGCGCAGTGCTCCAGAAATTGGCGCAGAAATGGCTCGGAGTGATCGCTTACCCCGGTCGCCTCTGGACCGCCGATGCGTGCCCTGGGCAGCACGCTGCGAATCGCCGCTGCACTCAGATCGTAGAGCCGGTTGTATTCCTCTGCTGTACCGTGCCAGTACGGAATGTCCGGCTCATTCCAAACCTCCCACAGCCAATCGTCGACTTGTGCACCATAGCGCGCCTTCAGATGCGCGGCATAGGCCGTCACCAATGCGGACCATTTCTTCTCGTCGCGCGGTGGGTAGCTCCACCCGGTAAAGACATCGCCCTCGGGAAAGTTATGGCGGTAGGGCTCGGGATGCGTGGAAAGCGCCTCCGGCATGAAGCCAATCTCGACCAGAGGCCGCACATGCTCCGCGAGCAGCGCGTCGAAGATGCGATTGGTGATTGTGAAGTCGTAGACCGGCGTACCGTCCGGCTTCTCGGTGTACACATTGGTCGAGCCCCACTTGAGAGCGCCCTCGCCATTACCAGTTGTGAACAGATTGTGCGGCCGGAAGTAGACGGGGATCGGACTCAGCTCGGCCAGCTCAGAGAGCAGCTTCTTGCCATTGGGCGCATAGGTGTAGTTCGGCTCGTCTGCGCCAAAGAAGCTCCACATGGGGGTGTAGGCGCCAGTGGGCCGGTCGGCGTGAACGCGAATCACGACTGGGGTTGCTGCCGGTTGCGCTTGCACGCAGTGAAAGGCGCCTGCAGCCAGCACAAAGGGCGAAAACATCCGCAGTGCCGCACGGAGAGGAAGTTTCATGCCGTCCACAATAGCGGATTCTGCGCCGGTATGCCGCGACAAAGAAAACGGGCCGCCGCGCAACTACGCGGCGGCCCGGCAAGTTCTCATCAAAAACCGGGCTGCTTATCCGGATGCTTGGGCTCTTTCTGGTCCTTGTGCTGGTCCTTGTGTTCGTCCTTGTTCTGCGGCTTCGGCTGGTCCTGCTTCTGCTGCTTCGGGGGTTCCGCAGTGCGAGTCGGAGGCACAGTTTGCGGTCCGCCTTTGAAGACCTGCGGCTGCTGCGGACGCTGCTGGTTGTTCTGCTGCCGGTCATCACGGTTCTGCTGTGGCTGATTCTTCTGCTGCTGATTGTTGTCGTCCGCGCGGCCCGGCAGTCCTTGCACGGGGCGTCCAATCGGGCGCACAGGCTGCGTAGTGTTCTGCGGCGCATTCTGCTGGTTGTTGTTGTCGTCCGCGCGGCCCGGCAGCCCCTGCACGGGACGGCCCACCGGGCGCACTGGCTGCGTGGTGTTCTGCGGCGCATTCTGCTGGTTGTTGTTGTCGTCCGCACGGCCCGGCAGTCCTTGCACGGGGCGGCCCACCGGGCGAACCGGCTGCGCAGTATTCTGCGGCGCATTCTGCTGGTGGTTGTTGTCATCCGCGCGGCCCGGCAGTCCCTGCACGGGGCGGCCAATTGGGCGAACCGGCTGCGTGCCTTGCGTCGGTTGACGGTTGTTGTCGTTGCCCTGCCGCGACGGCTGGTTGTTGTGGAAGCGGCTGTTGGACGGCGGCGCAACCACCACGCGGCCCGTGGGCGGCTTGACCGGTTGCACCGTGCGCACCGGCGGCTGCTGCGGAGTGAATCCGGGACGCGTGCCGGTCATCATGCCCTGGCGGTTAATCACCATGGGCCGCGTGCCGGTCACCGGAACCGGCCGATTGATCGGCCGCGAAATGAACGAGTCGCGCGTCGGCTTCGCCTGCGGCTTGTCACCAAAGCGCATGTCGTTCATCTGCCGCTTGTCGATGCGCATAGCAGCCTGGCGGCCGCGCGCAAAGTCGTCGGGTCGCATGGCCGTCATGCCGCGGTCGCGGTTTACGTAGCGGACATTGGTGATGTTCACATAGGTGGTCTGGACGCGCACCACACGGCTCTCGTGAATGTTGGTGATGTTCACGCGGTCAATGTAGCGCGGGCTGCAGCGGTACCACGGCCGGAACGGCTCGCCGGGGCCCAGCGGAATCCACACGGATAGATTGTTACCGCCGGCAAAGACCACCAGCGCCGGCGACCAGACTGAGCGCTGGGTGCGCGGTCCGGGGACCCAGCCCCAGCGGCCACCTAGATACACCCAGCGGCCATAGTGGAAGGGTGCATAGCCCCAGGGTTCGTCTTCCACCCACGTCCAGCCCCACGGGTCGCGATAGATCCAGTGGCCGTTGTGATACGGCTGCCAGTCCACGGCCACGCTGCGCGGATACCACACCGGACCGTAGTCGGTGTCGGGCTGCCAGCTGCCATAGGTGTCCAGGTCCGCCGCGCCAGTCACATCCTGGCTCACGTATTGATACGAAGGCGCATCGATAATCTGCCGGTCGCGCTCCTGCGCCCACAGGTCCAGGTCGTCGGCGCCGCCAATCTGCAGCCACTGCGGAGACACCGGATTCACGCCGGCCAGTTCCAAGGACTGCATCGCATCCACCGGCTGGTTAAAGTTGCCCGCTGCGGTCACGTTGGCAGCGCCAGCGTAGTCGGTAAAGACGGTCGACGAGTTGGGAAAGACGTCGACGCGCATGTCGCCCGCCTGCTGAAAGCTGATGTTGCCGTTCGGCGTGCTCAGGTCGAATTGCTGGTTCTGCCACAGCCCAAACGAGCGCAGATGCACCGAACCCTGCGCCATGCCGAAGCTGATGCCCTGGTCGGAAGCGTCGACAAAACTGATGTCGGTATTGGGGCCGATGCGCAGATAGGTCTGGCCAATCTGGATCTCGGCGCGTCCGTCGGCGTCGGTGTAGATGCGGTCGCCCGGACCCAGCGTGAGGTTGGCATAAGCCTGGCCCCACTCGTCGGTGCCCATCGGCTGCACGGAAACCTGCCCGGAGATCGAAGAGACACGCGCCGCCTGGTCCGGCGGATCGGCGTCCTGCTGTTGCGCGTAGGCAGCCATGCCGCCCAGCGCCACAAGCGCCATCAAGAATGCTGGAATTCGCCCGAAGATTGAGGAGTGAGGAGCAGAGAATCTCATTGGATTCAATCCTTTCTGTAGCTGGGAAGTGCCGGCTCGTCTGCCTTGCTGCCCGGTCTTTACCTTCCAAGCCCTGTTCGTAACTCGCTTTGTTCGCTGCAGTTGACTGCCTCTGCAACGGCGGCTGCACCCCACCCCGGGCCAGCCATCGCAAATAGTAACCCCGCCAGAGAAAGAAAGTAGTAAAAAGGTGATGTCCCGGCGGAGTCCCGCGTGTGGAACCATACACTTCCGCCGCGCGTACTCTACCCAGTGAGGTTCAGACAATGACCAGGAAATCGATTGTTCTGCTTGCCGGGCTGGCGTGTGTTGCCGCTGTGGCCGGCTGCCGCATGCATGTGGACAAGGACGCCAACGGCAAGGAGAAGACGGTTCAGCTGGACACTCCCTTTGGCGGCCTGCACGTGAACACTGACCAGACTACTGCCTCGGACCTGGGTCTGCCCGTATATCCCGGCGCGCAGTCGGAAACCGACAAGGATAATAACAAGTCGGCCGACGTGCACATGGGCTTTGGCGAGTGGCAGTTGCGCGTGCGCGTGGTGCAGTACTCCTCCTCCGACACCCAGGACAAGGTAGTTGCTTATTACAAGAAGGCCCTGGGCCGCTACGGCGACGTGATCACCTGCCAGGGCAATGCGCCCGTAGGCACACCGGCCGCGACCAGCGAGGGCCTGAGTTGCAGCGATGGCGGCAAGAACGGCGCCATCCACGTAAACGGCAAGAACGACATCGACCTGCACGACGGCCTTGAGCTGAAGGCAGGCTCCAAGCGCCATCAGCACATCGTCGGCTTCCAGGACCCGAAGAATGGCCGCGTCCGCTTCGCCCTGATTGCCCTCGACCTGCCCACCGGCGTCACCAGCGACGACGATAAGCGCGATTAAACGCTGCAATTTGAAGGGCAATTTTCAGTACACTACCTCCAGCCGGTGACGTTCCTCCCGGCTGGAGCCCAGAACCGATGACAATTTGTTTTTCCCGCTTATTGCCAGTGGCGGCGCTGTCTCTTGCTGCATGCGTGTATGCAGCCGACAAGCCCAAATCCTCAGCACCCACACCCGTTGCGGCGGACCCCTATGCCGAAGTGCAGCCTTCCGTCGAAAAGCTCGACCTCGACATGTACCAGCAGATTCGCAACGAAGGCCTGAACCACTCGCACGTGATGGAGTTCGGCAGCGCGCTGATGGACGGCATTGGTCCGCGCCTTACCGGTTCGCCCAACCTGAAAAAGGCCAACGAGTGGACCCGCGACACGCTCACCAAAATCGGCCTTGAGAACGCACACCTGGAAGACTGGGGCGAGTTTGGCCTGGGCTGGCAGCAGTTGAATACCTGGGCGCGCATGGTCACGCCGGACACGGCCGTACTCATCCTGCAGGCCACGCCCTGGTCGCCTTCGACCGCGGGCCCCGTCACCGGCGATGTGGTCTTTGTCAGCATCAAGGATGAAGGCGATTTCGAGAAGTACAAGGGCAAGCTGGCCGGCAAAATTGTGCTCTACGGTCCCATGCGCGAAGTGGCCCCGGTCGACAAGGCTCTCTTCGAGCGCAACACCGAGAAGGAGCTCGAGGAGATTGCGGAGTTCCCGGTGAATGGCGGCAACGGCGGCATGTCGCCGGAGATGATGGCGCGTATCAAGGCCTACATGGAGCGGGCAAAACTGCTCGACAAGGTTGCGCAGTTCTTTGCCGATGAGAAGGTGGCCGCTGTCATTGAGCCCAGCCGCGACGGCAAGAACAGCGGCGGCTCCGGTGGCACATTCTTCGACGACAACGGCGCCACACTGGGCCGCACACCCTACCTGGCCGATAAGCGCGTCAAGATTCCCGTGGCCGTGGCCGCGATTGAGAGTTACGGCCGCCTCTATCGCCTCACCGAGGCGCACGTCCCGGTCACCGTGCAGATCGACATCGAAACCCAGTTCACCGGCGACCACGAGCATGCCTACAACACGGTTGCGGAGATTCCCGGCACTGACCCCAAGCTGAAAGATCAAGTGGTGATGCTGGGCGGCCACCTCGATAGCTGGATCGCCGGCACCGGAGCCACTGATAACGGCGCAGGCACCATCGTGGCCATGGAAGCCGTGCGCATCCTGAAGGCACTCGGAGTAAAGCCGCGCCGCACCATCCGCATCGTGCTCTGGAGCGGCGAGGAGCAGGGCCTCTTCGGCTCCAAGGGCTACTGCAAGCAGCACTACGGCTCGGCGCAGCTCTCTACGGCGCCAGACCAGATGATGCTGCCGGAGTTCATGCGCCGCGCCACTGGACCGCTTGAGGTGAAGCCGGAGCAGAAGCAGATTTCCGGCTACTTCAACGTCGACAACGGCTCGGGTAAAATTCGCGGCATCTATCTGCAGGGCAGCGCGGCCATCGCGCCCATCTTCGCGCAGTGGATGGCCCCGCTGAAGGACCTGGGCGTGACCACGCTGACCATGCGCAACACCGGCGGCACCGACCATCTGAGCTTTGACGCGGTCGGCATCCCTGGCTTCCAGTTCATCCAGGACGATCTGGACTACGAAAGCCGCACGCACCACTCCAACCAGGACGTCTATGAGCGCCTGCAGCCCGCCGACCTGAAGCAGATTGCCACGGTCGAGGCCATCTTCGTCTACGACGCAGCCATGCGCGACCAGATGCTGCCACGCAAGCCGCTGCCCAACCCGGAGACCGAAGAAAAACTGCGCGCGCCGCTCGAAGGCATCATGCCCAACGCGGTTCCACCGCCTGCCCCGGAGAAGAAGTAAACCCGGCCCCGCCCCTTCGATTTCCAGAGGGGCGGGCGTCCGCACATCAAGCGCAATTCTGGTACACTTGTTCAAGCGGTCAGTAAGGGAATCGCATCAGGCGCGCCCTGCATCACGTAAGCCGCATTTGAGTTCGGGGAGTGGCTCAGCCTGGTAGAGCACCTGGTTCGGGACCAGGGGGTCGGAGGTTCGAATCCTCTCTCCCCGACCATATTTAGAATCAATCGGTTACAACAAATCTCCCGGTGCTGAATAGTATGGCCCAAGGGGTCATTTTCGCAAGTATTTTCCCTGCACATTCGACACATCAGACACACGCATTTCGCTTTATCCGTCACACCCCTTAGTTGTTGTCTTTGAGGGTCAATCCGATAAGTTAAAGCACGTGTGTCCTGTGTGTATGCTCAGGCTTGCGCTCAGGCAGCGCGGACAGTCACGCCGGAGTTTGGGCGGACAAGGAGTCGGAGGTTCAAATCCCCTCTCTCCGACCATTTCCAGGCAACACCTCACTTCAAAAACTTAGCTGGCATCCTCCGCATCACTTATGTTGCAGGTTAGCGTTTGCATTTGTGCTGCCTGCGCTCTTCACTTCGCCGCGGCCGGCGGTGCTGGATAGTTAAGCTTCCCCAGGAGTGTCTGATAGCGCGGGTCGCTCTTCAGGGTCAGCAGATCCGGACTTGTGAGCATCCACAGAAACTCGGCACGGTGCTGCGCAAAATCCTCCTGTAGCAGTTGCAGCGCCTCATCGTTTTTGCCCATGCGAACGCAGGTTTCGGCAAGCGCTGTGCCACCCGTTTTTCCATCCTCATAGAGCTTCTTGCGGGCCAGATAAAGGTTCCGCAGAAGACCACGTTCACCGTCCCGATGAAATCCCGCGCGGGCAGTTGCGGTCAGCTCGTTCAGAACAGCGTCATGCTTCAAATTGGCAGTCGTTGCGCTCTCGGCCAGAAAATTCGGGTAGTCGCGAAGGCCCCAGTACATTTGCGCAAGATAGCGATGGGGCGCCACAAAGTCTGGGTCGTCCCTTTCCACCTGCCGCGCCAACTCAAGCCCTTCCTGCCGCTGCCCCGTTTCAAACAGCCAGATGCTTTTGTTGGCCAGAATCACCGGCGAAGCGGGATCCAATTCCTGCGCGCGCTCGAATTCCTTCTTCGTTGCCGCGTACCACTCCGGCGCTTTGAACGCCGTGGCAAACCAGAGATGCGTGAGCGGATCGCGCGGGTCAAGTTCAATTGCGCGGCGAAACTCCTTGTCGCCGGCACGAAAATCCCAGTTGCCCCAAATCTCGGCAAACGCCAGCGAGCGGTGCGCTTCGGCCAGCGTGTCGTCCAGCGCAACAGCTTTGGTGGACGCGGCAATCGCGCGGCTATAGGCCTCCCTATCCGGCATCCGCGAATACTCGCGCAACAATAAGTAGGTGTCGGCCAGACCCGCATATGTGGGAGCACTCGAAGGGTCGTGCACGATGGACTGCGTGAAATCGTCAAGCGCACGGTCGAGGCTTTCCGGCGTCCGCTTGTTCCACTCAAAGCGCCCTTTCAGATAAAGGTCGCGCGCCTGACTCTTCTCGGCGCCTGAAACAACCGGTGCGGCGGCTGCGGAAGCATTTGCACCCGTCTGCGTGGATTCCCGCGCGTGTTTGCCGGGTAGCCCGGTGAAGTAAAGAACGATGGATGTAACTCCCACCGCCAGAATTCCAAGCACCGTCAAAATCTGTACGCGCTCTTGAAGAAAGAACCGAGTGCGATTCGCTCCCTTGGGCAAATCCTGGTCCGTGGCGTCGCCTGAAGGCTGATCTGCACCATCCGAGTTCGAGGGCTCATCCGCGCGCTCTGGGAATTGAATCGACTCGCTTTCATAGGTGCGATTTGACTCGAGCCAGGCATCCAGCTCCGCAGCGATCGCGTACACCGCCGCTCGGCCGCCGCCGGGCACGCGGTGGATAGGCAAGCCGCGGTCGGCTTCCCACCGCTTTACAGTGCGCTCTGCTTTATCGAGATAGGAGGCGATGGTCTTCCAGCCGTCGAGTCGGCGTGCGGATGTGCCGGTTTCTGCCTTCGCTCGATCATCTGAGAAAGCCAGCGACACGGAATCGCCTCTCCATTGGGGCTTGTGGCACCAAATGGCCCGAATTGGCCCACCAGGGCACTTGGTCCTTCGCGAAATTGCCTCCATGATAGCACCCGGAAGTTGCACCACTGCCGAGCCCCTGCAGCAACCGTCGCATCAAGTCCGCCCCCCCAAGCTGTTCACCGCACTGCAAATACGGAGTGGGAATGGTATGGCCAGCCAATGCCATTCCTCACTTCGGAAGAATGAGGCATGGTTCCCCGATGCTCCTGTCGCACAAGAAGCTGCTCCGCTCCTCGTTGATGCTCTTCGTCGCCCTGGCAACCTTGTTCGCCGCCATGGCCCAGGCCCAGACCACCGCCACGGTCACTCCTGTGGCCTATGCCCAGCCCAGTTTCGGCGTACTGCAGGCTGGAGATGGCAATTTCTATGCGCCCTCGCTGCCCATCTTCGAGACCTGCATCGGCGATACGACTCATCTCTGCTCCTATATCTTCCAGATGACTCCATCGGGAGCAACCTCGATTTTCGCCGCCTTAGACCCGATTCCGACCAATGCCACGGCGGTCAATACGTACGGAATTGAACCATCCGCGCTGATTGTTGGTGCGGACGGCAATCTCTACGGCGCTTGCCTTGCAGGTGGCCCAGGCGGCTTTGGAACCATCTTCAAGGTCGACATTGCGACGAAGGTCATCACCGTGCTCAAGAGCTTCGGCGTCACCGGAAACGCTCTGGATCCCGGCTATCAGCCCAATTCCCT
>DASVLI010000072.1:0-10591 GCA_036384955.1 Occallatibacter sp. | reverse complement strand
CGCGGCCGGTAGTTTCTGCTGCGCGGCAACACTCGATGCAGCCGCTGCTCCTGACAAGAAGCCGATAAGTATTACGAAATTTATAATCGTGCTACGAATCACCATAACAATAGCTCTCCCCGGATAAAACGAACGTCAACTCAGTGTTTGTGCGGATGCGAATGCTTGCCGCGCCCCGCGTTACCCGCAGGCTGCGCTACGGACATCACCAGCTTGCCGTGCTGCACGCCCTTCAGCCCAATTAGCCGCCCGGCAAACTGCTCCACCTCGCGCGCCTCACCATGCACAATCAGCACTTCCAGGCACGAATCGTGGTCCAGATGCGCATGGCTGGTTGATACGACAAGGTTGTAGTGCGCGTGCTGCAATTCGGTCAGCTTTTCGCTTACTCCGTGCGCGTGGTGGTCATAGATAAGCGTGATAGTACCCACCACCGTCGCCTTGGGGCTGGCGGTCTGCTCGGCAACCAGGCGGTCGCGGATCAGGTCGCGAAAAGCCTCGGACCGGTTGGTATAGCCCTGGTCTTCAATCAGTGCATCGAAGCGGGCCAGAAGGTCCGAGTCAAGAGCCACACCGATTCTGCTCAGAATGCCCATACGCACTCCTGCGTCAAAAAAATAGACTCTCCACGGGGAAGGGCAAGAATAGCACGAATCTTAAATCCGTATTACCGCATTCTGCCACCCCACTCAAATTACCTCCCCTGAACCAATCGCCACCCATTTTCGTATCTTTCTGCATCCCAAACTCCACCTGCGCGCGGAGTAGAGAGTAGAAGCGACTCCTATGGCCAGCTGGCAGCCTGACTTCGAGCAATTGGTGGACCAGCATCAGGCCATGGTCTTTTCCCTGGCATGGCGCATGACCGGCGACCGGGGATTGGCCGAAGAGATCGCTCAGGATGTGTTTCTCGAAATGGACAGGCACATCGGCACTCTCGAGTCTCCGGAGCACGCGCTGTACTGGCTGCGCCGCGTGACCATGAGCCGCTCCACTGACGCTCTGCGCCGCAGACGCGTCCGCGGAGTGGACCTCTGGGTCGAGATTGCCGACGAGCACGGCGCACCGGCCGAGGAGCGTTCTTCCCCGCTCGGCGCGCGTTTGGAACAGTTGCTGGCAACCTTGCCTGAGCCGCAGCGCGCGGCGCTGGTTCTCCGCTATCAGGAGGATCTGTCGCCCGACGAAATCGCTGCCACGCTCAACGCACCGCTTGCCACCGTCAAAAGCCACCTGCAGCGCGGATTGAAGCTGCTCCGGGCCAAGGCGTCCAGCCAATTGAAGGAGTTTATCCGTGGAGCCTGAACCGATCGACCAATTCGAGCGCGAACTGCGTCAGGCCTTTGAACGCCGCCCCGCGCCTCCGGGACTCAAGCGCCGCATCCTCGATGCGCGCGCCCGCAGGCAGACTCTGCGCCACCAGCACCGCATGGTGCTGTGGCAGCGGCTGGCGGCAGCTATTGTTCTGGCGGCCGTGGTGGGCACAGGCTTCGCCTGGCGTCAGCACCAGCAGGTTCGCAAGGGTGAGGAGGCGCGGCGCGAGGTTCGCACCGCACTGCGCGTCACCCAGCGTGCGCTCGACAAAATCAATGCGCGGCTCTCCGCACGCAACCACACGGACCAGGATCAAGGAGATCACGAATGAAACGCACGCTCGCATTCTTCACATTGGCTGTGGCCTTTTGCGCCGCACCCATCTTTGCTCAGACTTCTCCGCTGCAGCTTCCGCCCGCGCTGGAGAAGTCGCTTGCCGCCAAGGCCACCGATGTGACCGAGGTGACGCTGGGTAAAAGCATGCTCGATTTCGCCTCCAAGTTTCTTAACGGCAAGGACAAGGACGATGAAGCTGTACGCTCGCTCATTCAGGGCCTCGAAGGCATCTATGTCCGCTCCTATGAGTTCGACAAGCCCGGCGAATACTCCATGGCAGACGTCGAGCAGTTCCGCCGCAGCTTCAACGGCCCGGAGTGGACCTCGCTGGTGCACACCCATGAACTGAAATCCGGCGAGACCACCGACATCATGGTCAAAATGGTGAACGGCGAAAATCGCGGCATGCTCATCTTCACCGCCGAGCCCAAGGAGCTGACTATCGTGCTTATCCTCGGACCGATCCGCATGAGCGACCTGGGCAAGCTGCAAGGCCTGGGCGGGCTCTCCGCACTCGGTGACATCGAGAAGTCCACGCACGGCAAGGGGGCCAAATGAGGCGTCTGCTCTTGATTCCCGTCATCCTCATCGCGCTCGCCGTGCCAGTGGTTGTGCTGGCCGGCGGAGGCCGCGCAGGCTTTGACGGCGTGGTCGACTCCATCGAGTCCCGCTACCACGCCCACGCCACGCGCATTCCCTTCCTCGGCATGATTAGTCTCGTCGCGCACGGCGCCACGCACGGCGGTGTCGGCAACCTGCACGTTGCCGAGTTCGAGGACTTCCACGCCGACGTGGACGGAAACGAGCTGAATCGCCTCGTCGAGCAGAAGCTCGGCGAGGGCTGGGCGCGCATCATCCGTGAAACCAGCAAGCACGGCACCGAGCAGTCGCTCATCTTCATGCGCCCGGAAGGCCACCGCATGGGCCTGTTCATCGTAGATCTCGACGACCACGAGATGGACGTGGTGCAGGTCTCGGTCGACCCCGACCACCTGAACGAAAGCATCGACAAGTACACCCACCACAATAGTCACGAGAACGACAGCGACGGCTCCGAGCAATCCGACTAGCCCGCCATCAAGGCACTCAAGCAAAAGGGGAGGCCTCGGCCTCCCCTTCGTTGTCTTTACTGTGATCGCTTACAGCGCCGCGCCGCAACCAGAGCAGAACTTCGCGCCCGGAACATTGGTGGTCCGGCAATGCGAGCAGGCCACCAGCGTGCTCGCCGGCGGTACGGTCGCGCCGGCGGGCGGCATATTCACCGTCACGTTCACCGGCCAACCCAGCGGAGGCGCCGCCAGCCCCAGCGCCGCGGCAATGCCCGCCGCCTGAATGGCGTTGAACTCGCGCACGCGGCCCGGCATGAAGAAGCACTCCAGCACGCCCAGCAGTCCTGGAATTCCCGACCAGAACAGGCAGAGGTAAAGAATCCCCAGCCCTGTCCGGCGCAGATAAAAGTGGTGAATGCCGAAGGAGCCAAGAAACAGGGCCAGCAAAATGCCCACCACTTCGTCGCGGCGCACCGCGTTGTACTGCTGATAGAAGACCGCCTGTGCATTCGGATACGGCATTGTGCTCATGGCATGCGCTCCTCGCGTTGCTTGCATTACAACATACGGCTCGGAGGCTGGTCTGGTTCCCCGCACCCCCGCGTATCATCGGCATCATGAGTACAACCTCGGCGGCACATAGCGGCACTTTCCTGCTCGGCGGCGACCTCCCGGTCCACCGCCTCGGCTACGGCACCATGCGCCTGGTGGGCGAGGGCGCCTGGGGCGATCCCTCCGATCCCGAAGCCTGCCGCCAGGTCCTCAGCCGCGCCGTCCATCTCGGCGTCACGCTTATCGACACCGCCGATGCCTACGGCCCCGAAATCGCCGAGCGCCTCATTGCCGAGGCGCTCCACCCCTACCCCGCCGGCCTGGTCATCGCCACCAAAGGCGGCATTACCCGCCAGGGCCCGGCCAAAACCGAGTACGTGGGCCGCGCCGGCTACCTCATCCAATGTGTCGAAATGAGCCTGCGCCGCCTCAAGCTCGAGCGCATCGACCTCTACCAGCTCCACCGCATCGACCCGCGCACCCCGCTCGAAGAATCGCTCGGCGCACTCAAGCGCATGCAGGAGCAGGGAAAGATCCGCTACATCGGCTTGAGCGAGGTCACGCCCGAGGAGATCGAGGCCGCGCAGCAAATCGTCCCCATCGTCAGCGTGCAAAACCGCTACTCGCTCGCCGACCGCCGCCACGACGCGACCCTGACCTGGTGCGAAGCCTGCGGTATTGCCTTCATGCCCTGGTATCCCATCGCCGCGGGCAAGCTGCTGCAACCCAGCCACCCCGCCGCGCAAACTCTCAGCCGCATCGCCGCCACGCACAAGGCCACCGTGGCGCAAATCTCGCTGGCCTGGCTGCTGGCGCGCTCGCCGGTCATGCTGCCCATTCCCGGCACGTCCAGGCTGGCGCATCTTGAAGAAAACATCGCCGCTGCGTCGCTCAAACTTAGCGCCGAAGACATCGCAGCGCTCAACGCACTTCCGAGTTGAAAGCCGAGAGCTGTTACTTGTCTTTCTTCTCGTCCTTCTTCTCTGGCGTCAGCGCCGGCGCAAGCGGCTCGCCCCAGATGTAGTGCGCGAACCAGTTCTCGTTCTCTTCCATCACCGCGCGCTGCTGTTTGGGCTTGTTGATGGGGTGCCCAAAGCCGTCGTAAACTACCATCTTCACCGGCACGCCGTGGTCCTCCAGCGCCTGCCGCAGCTCGTAGCCGTTGGGCAGCGGCACGCGATGGTCCGCGCCGCCATGCTGAATCAGCGTCGGCGTCTTGGCCTTCGCAATGTAGCTGATCGGCGAGGTCACGCGGTAGATCTCCGGGTCGCTCCACGGCGTGGCATGCAGATACATCCGCGTGAACGGCGTAATGTCGGTGTTTACGTAGTACGTCGTCCAGTCGGAGATGCCCGCGCCCACGCTCACCGCCTTGAAGCGGTCGCTCGACGTGGTGATGAATGCGGAAATATATCCGCCCTCACTCCAGCCCATCGAGCCCACGCGGTCCTTGTCCACAAACCCCTGTGCGATCAGAGAATCCACGCCTGAGATCACATCCGCGTAGTCGCCCACGCCCAGGTTGCGCACGTTCAGCGCGCGGAACTTCGCTCCATAGCCTGCCGACCCGCGATAGTTGGGCTTCAGCACAAGCGCGCCCTTGGCCACAAAGCGCTCCACCGGGTAGTAGCGGTCGGCGTTCACCATCGGCATGTCGATGCCCGTCGGCCCACCGTGAATCACCACCAGCAGCGGATACTTCTTCTTCGCATCGAAGTTCACCGGCTTGTACAGCACGCCCTCAATCTCCGTGCCGTCGCTCGACTTCCACCGCACCACTTCGCGCCGCGCCACATCCAAGCCCTTCAACTGCTCGCCCGCATGCGTCAGTTGAACTGGCTTCGGCGCACTCAAAGCGGCCGTATAAATCTCGGCGTATTCGTTCGCACCCGCGCCGCGATACGCCACCTTGCTGAAATCCTTCGTGAACGAAAACTGCCCGGCAATCGTGCTGCCCGGCATCTCCATTTGCGTAATGGCCTTCGTCTTCGCATCCAGCCGGTAGAGCGATGAGCTCATTCCATGCAGAGCCTCGAAGTAGATGCCATCCGGCGTCCAGCGCAGCAGGCTGGGGTCTTCGTCGAAGGCGTCGGTCAGCACCGTTGTCGCTCCGCCGCTGCTCGCCACCACCGCAATCTTGCGGTTGGTGTAGTAGTAGAACTCGCTCCCCGCCGAGGTCTCGTACGCAATCTGGCTGCCGTCGGGCGACCATTGCGGGTTCGAGTCCGGCCCCGGCGTTTCCACAATCTTCTTCACGTCACCACCCGCCGTGGGCACGGTGTAAATGTCCTCGGTCGCAGACGAAATCAAGTCCGGATCGCGCGTCGCGCTGAACGCGATTGTCTTGCCGTCCGGTGAAATCGAAAAGCCGCCCACGCTGAAGTTGTCGCCAGATGTCAGGAGCTTGGGCTCGGCCGGCGCGGCAACGCGCCCACTCTCATCCGCCGCCGGAACCTCCAGCCACCACAGGTGCGTCATCTCGTAGTCCGCATGCACCACGTGGTACTCGCCGAAGCTCTCCTCGCGATCCTTCATTGCCTTGCTCTCCGGCTCTTCCGCGCTCAGCGCGATGTGCCGCGAGTCCGGCGCCCACGCAAAATCGTCCACGTTGGCATCCGCTTTCGTCAGTTGCTGCGCCTCGCCGCCCTCGGCCGGCATCACCCACAGTTGCTGTTTGTTCGCCGGAGACTTGGGCAGCACACCCGCGCGGCTCGACAGAAACGCAAGCCACTTGCCATCCGGCGACCACTGCGCCGCCACCGCCGACGATCCCAGCGTCGTCAGCAGATGCCGCTCGCCCGTAGCCACACTCGCCACCCACTGGTCCGACTCGAACTTGTTCGCATCCCAGTCCGTGCGCGACTGCATGTACACCACATGCGTGCCATCTGGCGAAATCACCGGCGAGCTCACGCTGTGCATCTCCAGCGACTGATTGATGGTCGGCGTCTTCGAGGAATTCTGCGCCGCGGCGAAGCTGCAAAGCAAAAGGGAAAGGGCAAAGGCACTGCGCGAAACGGAGCAAATCACAGCAGACTCCACAGGTGGATTTGTCTCCGCAGTATACGCGCCAAACGCAGCAGGGCCGCGGCTCATTGGCCGCGGCCCCATCTCATTCAGCCTTCACTCCAATCCGGGAGTGCGTGCGGGGACCGGAGGGAGCGCGGGCCTTCAGGCCCGCGAAATTCCGCCCGCAACACGCCCGGGCTTTAGCCCCGGCGCCGTGCCGTAGCTCTACTCCACAGTGTTCTTCGCGATGGTTGCCTTGTACCACTCCGCGCTCAGCTTCGGCGTACGCTTCAGCGTCTTGAAGTCCACGTAGTGAATGCCAAAGCGCTTCGAGTAGCCATCGGCCCACTCATAGTTGTCCAGCAGGCTCCACAGGAAGTAGCCCTTCACCGGGTACTCTTCCGCCGCCGCGCGGTGCAGGTGCGTCAGGTGGTTGCGCAGGTACATCACTCGGTCTACATCGTCCACGCGGCCTTCGGGCGTCAGCACGTCGTCGCTGGAGCAGCCATTCTCGGTGATGTAAATCCCCTTCGGCTTCCACAAATCGCACACGTTGCGCACTGCCCAGTAAATGCACTCCGGTCCCAGCAAAATCCACGGCGAAGCCATATGCGGCGTCGACGTCGGATAAGGTACCTGCGTCCAGCCCTTCGCCGAGTCGTCCGCACGCACGTAAAACGGCGAGTAGACATTCAGTCCCACAAAGTCCAGCGGGCTGCTGATGGCCGCAAAGTCGCCTTCTTCCACCTTGGGCGCATTCGGGCCGGCTTCCTTCAGGTACTCGTCGATGTATTTACCTTCCATCAGCGCGGTCAGGAACGGTGCGTTGCCTTCGCGCGTGGCCTTCTGCGCGGCCTTGATATCCGCCTCCGTCTCCACCACCGGCACATACACCGTCGCGTTTTCTGCCAGGCCCACCTGCGTGTCCGCCGAGGTGTTGGCGCGCAGCGCCTGCACACCCAACCCGTGCGCCAGAATGCCGTGGTGCCGTATCTGATTAACCGGCCCGTCGGCCAGCTTCAGTCCGGGCGCAAACTGCCCCACCTTGTAGCCAAGGTCGGTGAAGCACACAAACTCATTGGTCGTCATCCAATGCTTCACGCGATCGCTCAGGCTCTTGCCCATAAACGCCGCGTAGTCGCCAAACGCCTTCGACGTATCGCGCGACTGCCAGCCGCCCTTCAGTCCAGCCGGCGTGTCCCAGTGGAAGAGCGTCACATACGGCGTAATTCCGTTGGCCAGCAGCTCGTCGGTCACGCGCTTGTAGTAGTCCAGCCCCTTGGCATTCACTTCTCCCTTGCCTGTCGGAAAGACGCGCGACCACGAGATCGACATGCGATAGGTCTCGACGCCCAACGCCTTCAGCAGTTGCACGTCGGTCTTGTACAGGTGATAGCTGTCGTCAGCCACGTCGCCCGTTTCGCCATTGTGCGTCTTGCCCGGCGTGTGGCTGAAGACATCCCACAGCGACGGCCCGCGGCCATCGTCGCGCGCGCCGCCTTCAATCTGGTACGAAGCCGTGGCGCAGCCCCAAAGAAAGCCCTTCGGAAAGCTCAGATTCAGCGGCGTGCGCTCGGCAAAAGCAAAGCGCGGCAGCAACGTCGATGCGTAGCCAGCCGCGACTGCCGCGGCTGCGGTCTTGCCAAACTGGCGGCGAGTAAAACCTCTCATGTCGTCCTCTCTTCCTGCACGAGCGCAAAGCTCTTTTGCAGCAAAAACGTTTTAGCAGAGGCGTAGGCAAGCTGGCAAGCGCTTTCGGCACAGCTCGTTCTCCGGTCCCCTGCCGCGGGTAAACCCTTAGCTCTCGCCGTCCGCTCCGCTAGAATTGACCGGAAATGCCCCATCCCTCGTCGCCGCGGTGCTGGCGTCGTTCAATCTGCTGTTTTCGCCTTATCGGGCCACTCTCTTGCATTCGCCGACGCGGAGTAAGGAGCCACTTCAACCGGCTGGACGTCCGGTGTAACGAGCCAGACCGTCCTGTCCTTGTAGTAATTGATCAGTTCACGATTGGCGGCTGTATCCATGTCGTGTGCCCAGATAACTCTGGATGCGTCGATATCTGGATCGTTGTAGACCCATTCGTTCAGCGGGCGATGATGGTCGCTGTATCGCACAAGCACCAACTGCTTACCTGGCAGGCTCGCGAGTGCCGCCTCGATATTGGCGCGTTCGGTTCCGCAGGCACAGGGAATGTCGATGTCGCAGCTCCATGCGGGATTCGGCATGCGTGGAGAGCCTTGGCGGAAGATTTGTCCGGCGACCTGGACGAGGGCCATCGCAATCACCAGTGTCACGCAGCCGCGGAGCATTGCTAACCCCACGGGTTGTCCGCCCGGTTTCCAGAGACGAAGATGGCGCATGGCCTGCAATCCGATGGCGAAGAATGCAGCAGTAAATGGCGCCACGTAGTAGGGCAGCAATACGGCTTCGGCGAGCATGCCGGCCATCAGAATGAACATGCACAAAACAAGAAAGCGAAGACGGCGGTCAAAGAACACCCTGGAGACGAGCAGGAGGGGAATGAGTAAAGCGAAGCCCGCATAGGCATAGATGCAATTAGCCAGCTTGGCAAGGTTGCCGGTGAAGAATCCGGGTAGTGTGCGCACCTTTTGAAACTCAATCACCTCATTGCGGGTATAGAACTCTTCCATCGCCTTGTGACGGTAAATGGGTGTGGGCCTGAGATGCTGCCAGACGAAGGTGGGAGCCACGGCATATTGAGCGCGGTGGAGAACGTAGGGCAGAGTGAACGGGTTTTCGAACAGACGATAGTCGTAGTAGGCCAGCCAGCACGCTCCAAAAACCAGCAGTGCCACCGGCGCCGCACTTCGCCGCAGCAGGGTCGCAAGCGAGGGGCGGTTCATTCCGAAGAAGGCCCAGTAGCTGAGAGCGACCGCCACCGGAGCGCACAACAGCAGGCCCTCATAGGGCCGTGAGAGCGCGAGAATAACGATGCCCGCCGCGAGCAGCAGACCGTCGCGCGTTTGTAACGAGCGCTTTAAGCGCGGCAGAGCGCCCAGAACCAGCGCACCGCCGAGGGCAGAGACGGAACTGCTGCCAATGTATGTGTTGATCCAATGGCTGAATAGAGCGAAGTGGAAGACAGCAATGAATCCGCCCAGGAGAGCCCACCGGGAGGGTAACCACGCCTGCAGCATCCAGCAGATGGCCGCGCATGCGAGTGAGGTGGCGAGCAGCAAACCGAACCAGGGATGGCCAAACAGGAGCTTGCCCAGCGCGAGGACCAGGCCCTGGCCAGGGAAGTACATCGACATGTACGTGGGCGTCATCGAGATCTGGATGCTCTCAAAGTGCGTCCACATGGCGGGCGTGGGATTGGTCAATCTGCCAGAGGCAAATGTGTTGGCAGCGAGCAGATAACTGAATTCGTCTGGAATGATGGGCAGGGGGATTGGAAAAAGGGGAAGAAGAGCGAGGCGCAACAGCGCCGCCGCACCTCCAACCACGGCAATCGACAGATTTTTCCGGCAAGCCACACGCGCGAAGGCGCGCTCAATACGCTGGAAAAGTCCTGCACCCGTACGGGGCAATGCAAACGCAGCTAACAGGACGATGCAGGTAAGGCCTCCCTCGATCAGGGAAAGCTGAATTGTGGGCTGCGGAGATGAGGGTATCGACAGGAGCATACGCAAGCTGAATTTCAATTGCTGGCAGGGACTGCGGAAAAAGCCACGGGGCTCACAGGCGTACGGAATCCGCGCGTTGCCCGCCCTTACGCACTACCATTGCGATTCCTGTCGATCATAGCGTGAATTGGCCTGTGGCGCGGCGCTGCAGACGGACAGGGGTTTAGCGCCCGGGCGAGGCGGGTTCCAGACCCCGCGAATTCCCTGCCTTTTACAACAACGGTCGCCTGGCCCGCTTCGACCTGCCTCACATCTTCAGCCGCGCCTACAGCACGCCCTCCCACAACCTCAACTCTGCCGCCTGCGGCTTCTCCTCCACGCGGCTCTTGCCGTCCAGAATCATCGTCGCGCGTGATTCCAGGTCATACTTCGGCCACGCTGGCAATCCCTTTGCACCCGGTGCCTCGCCGCGCAAAAATGCAACCCACGCCGGCTGCACCACGTCTGCAAGCTCCGCCTCGGCGCGCACGTTCTCCACGTCCGCGTGCGGCTTCTTCCACACCAGCGGCAAATCCAGCGAGTGGTAGGCCTGCCCCTTCATCCTGACCGAGCTCTCGCTAAAGTCCAGCCGGTAGACATACGCCTCGCCGCCGCCCTCCACATGCGCCTCGGCCACACGCATCGATGGAATCCAGTACTCCTCGGCCGTCAACGCGCGAATGCGCCGCTCTTCTACGCTCATCTCCG
>DASVLI010000071.1:0-4072 GCA_036384955.1 Occallatibacter sp. | reverse complement strand
CATCGGCACTGGCAACACCGGCAAAGTCGTCGAGCTGGGCGCGAGCGACTCGCACGCCTACGCCAGCGACGTGCTCGATGCCGGCGCACTGGCCCGCTTCGGACGCGTTGAAATCGACCCCGGCGCGCACGGCTACACGCTCTACACGCGTAGCGGCAATGTGGAGCAGCCCGCGCGCGGTCGTGGCGACTGGGGCTGGAGCGAGTGGCAGCCGCTGACCGATGGCAAAATCGCCTCGCCCGCCGGACGCTACCTGCAATGGAAGATCGAACTTG
This sequence comes from Occallatibacter sp., assembly GCA_036384955.1. Lineage (GTDB taxonomy): Bacteria > Acidobacteriota > Terriglobia > Terriglobales > Acidobacteriaceae > Telmatobacter. Next base: position 3,797 of record DASVLI010000071.1, on the reverse strand, counting down.
CCGCCGACGGCGAACTCGGCTCGGTCGGCATCAACTATCTGCCCGTCAACGCCGCGCCGCAAATTGATGACATCGTCGTCGTCCCGGGCGCGCGCGTGAACGCGCAACCCGCTGCCGCCGCGCAGCAAACTGTGCCTGTAGCCTTCGCCTCCGCCAGCGCCACCGTAAGCACCACAGCCGACTCCTCCACTTCCTCGCCCCTCCAGGCGCAGAAGGACAAGTCCGCCGTCACCGTCCGCTGGGCCGCGCACGACGACAACGGCGATGACCTCAAGTTCTCCCTCTACCTCCGCGGCGACGGCGAATCCGTCTGGCGGCTGCTCAAGGACGACCTCAGCGATAAGGCGTACAGCTTCGACGCTGCGCAGATTCCCGACGGCGGCTACCAGGTCAAAATCGTCGCCAGCGACGCGCCTTCGCACACGCCGAGCGATGCCCTCACCGGCGAAAAAATCAGCGAGCGCTTCGAAGTCGACACCACCGCGCCCGTGCTTCGCGCGTTGAAAGCCGAGCCCGCCGCCTGCACCAAGGCTCCCTGCGCGCAGCCAGTCCATGTCACCTTCGAGGCGGAAGACGCCGCTTCGCCCATCGCCCACGCCGAGTACTCGCTCGACGCCGGCCCGTGGCAATTCATCGAGCCTGTCGGCGGCCTCTCCGACGCCAAGACCGAGCACTACGACTTCACCCTGCCCGCCAACACGCTCAAAGGCCCCGCCGAACATCTGCTCACCGTCCGCGTCTACGACCGCTACGACAACGCCGGCGTGGCCAAAACCGTCTTCACCGCGGCCAGCGAGGCCCGCTAGCGCCATGCGCTTCGAACTCTTCATCGCCGCCCGCTATCTGCGCGCCAAGCGCCGCCAGGCCGTGGTCGGCGTTGTCACCAGCATCTCCATCGCAGGCGTGGCCGCAGGCGTCGCCGCGCTCATCCTCGCGCTGGCCATCACCAACGGCATGCGCCGCGACCTGCAGGACCGCCTGCTCGGCGCCTCGGCCCACATCGACCTGATGCGCGTTGCCTCCGACGGCATCAAGGACTGGCCGCCGCTGCTCGCACGCCTCAAACAGGTTCCGCACGTCACCGCCGCCGCGCCAGGACTCTACGGACAGGTACTCGTCTCCCGCGGCCCTCGCGCCGGCTTCGCGCTCATCAAAGGCATCATCCCCGCCGACGAGCGCACCGTCAGCAATCTCCTCGACTTCATGGTGCAAGGCTCGGCCAAAGACCTTGACCCCGCGCCCGATGCGCCGCCCAGCGACGCGCCCGACGCCGCTTATCCGCCCATCGTTCTCGGCAGGGATCTGGCCGAGCAAATCGGCGCCCAGGTCGGCGACAGCATTCTCGTCACCAGCCCGCAGGGCGAGCTCACTCCGCTCGGCCTCGCGCCCAAGTATCAGCGCTTCCACCTTGCAGGCATCTTCCACTCCGGCTTTTACCAGTACGACACAGCCATGGCCTTTATGCGCCTCACCGACGCGCAACGCCTCTTCAGCGAGCCCGACCTGCTCTCCGTCATCAGCTTCAAGGTCGACAACCTTTACCGCGCGCCCGAAATCGCCAAGACGATTGAAGCCGCCGCAGGCAAGGGCTACATGAGCACCAATTGGATGGAGCAGAACCGCGAACTTTTCCGCGCTCTCAAACTCGAACAGATTGTCACCTTCATCGTCATCGCGCTCATCGTCATCGTCGCCGCGCTCAACATCCTTATCGCGCTCACCATGATGGTGATGGAGAAGACTCGCGACATCGCCGTGCTCATGAGCTTCGGCGTGCAGCCCGCGCAGGTGCGCCGCATCTTCCTTATGCAGGGGTTTCTGATTTCGGTCGTCGGCACCGCGCTGGGACTCGTGCTCGGCTACCTCGCCGCCTGGGCCGGTGGACACTACCACTTCATCCACCTCTCGGCCGAGGTCTACTCCATCGACACCCTGCCCTTCGCCCCGCGCCTGGTCGATGGATTGATCGTGGCAGCAGTGTCGATTGGCATCTCTCTGCTGGCCACGCTCTATCCGTCCTCCGCCGCCGCCCGCATCCTGCCGGCCGAGGCCCTCCGCTACGAGTAACGTTCATTACCTTTGTTGTCGAGCGCCTATTCATTTCCCATTGCGTTATCTAATTTATGGCTAGAATTTTTGGAGGAGGGACAATGCTTATCCGCAATTTTGGCCACCTTTGGGAGCGAAAGTACATTAATTATGGGACGGGCGGCAAAGGGAACAGTGGCCACCTTAAGGGCTACATAAATAAAAAGCGCGAAGCCAATTTTAGAGACCAGATTGGTATCTATGTTCTGTATGACAAGGATCTAGTTCCGGTGTATGTGGGCCAAGCAGGAAATGGCCGAAGTCGGCTTCTTAGGCGCCTCAATCAACATGAGACTGATGATTTATGGAACCGCTGGGAGTACTTCAGTTGGTTTGGGTTCCGCCGAGTAAACGCAAAAGGAACGCTCAATGCATTTGATGATGTAACCAAGAAATTCGGCGCAAACGGCAATCTACTGCTCAATGAGGTTGAAGGAGCGCTGATAACCGCACTGGAACCAAAGCTCAATAAACAAGGCGCAAGATGGAAAGATGTCAAAGAGTATTTCCAGACACGTGACCCAGAACTCGAGGAGGCTACCCTCGGCGACTTAGTCGAAAAATTCAATGACTTGGAAGAACTCATTCAGAAGGTTTGCACAACATCTTCCACGAAATCAGTGAAGCGAAAATAGTGACCATAACTAGTTGACTTTGTGTCATATTTTACCCAGCACAGCACCACCTTTCGCCAGCTCCGCGTCACCAAGGAGATCAAGGTCCGGCGCCGCGCCAGGAAACCACTCGACGTGCATATCGCCCGTGCGCCCAAAGTAAATCACCCGCTTGCCGGTCACCTCTGCCCAGTACGCCACCGTACCGGCCGCGGCTGCGCGACGCATGAACTCCGGATAACGAATCTCGTCCCGCTGCGCCGCGCGAATCGCCGCCACAATCCCGGCCTTTGAAAACTCCTGCGCAATCGCTCCATAGTCCAGGTCCAGCGGCTCGGTCAGCACCGTGTCGTTGGCGCCATACACCACGTCCTCGCGCCGCCGCAGGTCCACCAGGTACGACTCCACACCCGACGCCAGCATCACTCCCACCACTTCAGCAAAAGTCTTCCTGCCCGCATGTGTTTCGTGCAGCACTTCGCGGATCGCATCGATCTTGTTCGTTTCCTCGGTCATCTCTTTCACCTCTCCGCCGGTCGCGGAAATCTAGTTGGTTGGCAGCATGTGCAGGCCGTGGCTTTGCACCAGTTTCTTCAGCAGTTTCAGCAGTTCGGTGCGTTCCGCCGTGCTCAACACACAAAAGAACTCTTCGTCGTTGTTGTCGGCCAGCGTGCCCAGCTTCGGCACAAGCCCGGCCCCGGCCTCCGTCAGCGCAATGTCCTGGTAGCGGCGGTCGTCAGCGCGCTCGCGCCGCGTAACCAGCTTCTTCTCCACCAGCCGGTCAACCAGCTTGGAGGCAGCCCCGCGGGTCATCCCGGTGCGCTCTGCCACCTCGCTCGGCGTCACCTCTCCGCGCCCGTACATCTCGCGCAGCACCACCCACTCGGCAACCGTGACGCCGCTCTGCTCCAGCTTCCGCGCAAAGCCGTGTGACACATGATTCGATACAAACCGCATCCAGAAGCCGATGTGCTTTTTCAGATCGCTCACCGGCTCGAATCCGCTCTTGGACTTGCTCATGACAGCAACATAACCAATATTAGTTTCCTTGTCAACTATTTCTCTGGAAACTTATTTTGCGCAACTCGTCTCTCC
>DASVLI010000070.1:0-13147 GCA_036384955.1 Occallatibacter sp. | reverse complement strand
ACCCGCACCGCCCACGGCTTCGCCTGCTGAATCGTGCGCGGCCAGAACGAGTCGCGCCCGCGCTTGCCGTCGTCGTGCAGCGCGGGATTGAAAAGCTGCAAACTCAGCATCACTGCCAAAAACACCGCGCTCACAATTTCGCGCGTACGCCGCTGCGCCAGCCAGCGGTCCACCCACGCCAGCACCAGCCGCACCACCACCACGTTGAACACCGTAAACACCACGTAGGTGGCCGCGGCCCACAGCCCCAGCAGCGGGCTGGCCACCGTCATGCCCAGCCACAGGCCCAGCACGCACAGCCCGCCGATAATCGTCGAAATATCGGCCAGCCCGAAGATTACCGTCAGCGCATAAAACGCGCTGAAGCTCACCGGAAAGCGCAGCAGCAGGCTCAGGTCGTACTGCTCCTGCATCGAGGCCAACACAATCGGAATCGTCTGCCACAGAAAGAACGCCACCCACATCACAATGGGCAGCGCGCCCCACGACGCAGTCACCGTCAGCTCGTATGCGGCAATCGAGGCGCCAATGGCCAGTCCGATTCCCATCGCGCCGTAGACCAGATACGTCACAATGCGCGCGCCAATCTCGAACGCGCCGCGCGTCGTGCGCATCGCGTGCCCCAGCGCCTGCAGCCGCATGCGCACCAGCGCCGCGTACTGCGCGCGCGCCAGCTTGCTCAGCGGCCCGGCACCTGCTCGCGCTACTCCCTGCTCCCAGGCGTTCACGTCAGCCATGAAAGCTCCTGCGCCGGCTCCTGCCCGCCCGCGCCTACAATCGAAAGGAAAATCTGCTCCAGCGTCAGCCGCTGTCCGCTTTCCTCGCCCGGCAGCGCGCTGGCCACGCCCGCACGCAGCTCCTCCAGCGACCCATTCGCCACCAGCCGCCCTTTGGAAATGATGGCCACGTGGCTGCACAGCCGCTCCACAATCTCCAGCACGTGCGTCGTCAAAAAAATCGTCGCCCCGCGCTGGATCATCCCCTGCAGCATGGTCTTCAGCATCCCCGCCGCAATCGCGTCCACGCCTTCAAACGGCTCGTCCAGAAACAGAATCTTCGGCCCGTGAATCACCGCCGCGGCCAGCGCCAGTTTTTTCTGCATGCCGTGGCTGAAGTCGGTCACCAGCTTCTTCGTCTCATTGGCCAGCTGCATAAACTCCAGCAGCTCCTCGGTGCGCTGGTTCACCGTCTCGCGGTCCAGCCCATACATGCGGCCCACAAAGCGCAGATACTCCGGCGCCGTCAGCCGCCCCAGCAGCGCCATGCCCTCCGGCACCACGCCCATCTGCCGCTTCAGCTCCAGCGACGAGGCGCTGAACGTCTGGCCCAGAATCTCAACCGATCCCGCACTCGGCTCCAGCAGTCCGGTCAGCATTTTAATGGTGGTCGATTTGCCAGCGCCGTTCGGACCCAGGAAGCCGAAGAACTGCCCCGGCGCCACGGTGAATGTCACATCGTCCACGGCGGTCAGCTCTCCAAAGCGCCGTGTCAGTCCATGCGTCTCAATCGCTGCGATTGGCATCTCGGGCAAGAATAGCAAGCTTCTGCGGCTGAAACAAAAGCAGCGCGCCGGCGCGTTAGCTCCGTTCCTTCGCCGCCGGGTTTTCCAGCGGATCGTTGCCACGGTCGCTCATCACCGTCAGCGCCGCCAGCTCATCGGCCAGCGCCTCGGTCCAGCAACCTTCCGGCGCGCGCCAGCTCCAGTTACCCGTCGGCACCGCCGGCGTATTCATGCGCGCCTCTGAGCCCAGCTCCAGCACATCCTGCGCAGGCGCAATGGCAATCTGCGCAATGCTAGCGCTATTCGCGCGGATAAACGGCCACGAAGGCCGCTCGTGCATCGGTCCCAGGTACGACTCGGCAGAGGCCTTCTGCAAATCGCTCGCCGTGCGCCACCAGCCCAGCGTCGTGTCGTTGTCGTGCGTACCCGTATAGCTCACCGTGCGCCGCGAGAACTTGTGCGGCAAATGAATCCGCGCGCCCTCGCCGTCGAAGCCGAACTGCAGCACCTTCATCCCCGGCAGTCCCAGCTCCATCCGCAGCTGGTCCACTTCCGGAGTAATCACGCCCAGGTCCTCGGCCACCAGCGGCAGCTCGCCCAGCTGCTGATGCAGCGCGGCAAACAGCTCGCGCCCCGGCGCCGGCACCCATGTGCCGTTCATCGCCGTCTCCTCGCTGGCTGGAATCGCCCAGTACGACTCGAAACCGCGGAAGTGATCCAGCCGAATAATGTCGTATAGCTTGCGCGCGCGCCGCATGCGCTCCACCCACCAATCGAAATCGCGAATCGACAGCGTCTCCCACCGGTACAGCGGATTGCCCCAGCGCTGCCCTGTCGCCGAAAAATAATCCGGCGGTACGCCGGCCACGCGCTCCGGCTTCATGTCTTCGCCCAGCTCAAAAATTCCCGGATGCGTCCACACATCGGCCGAGTCCAGCGCCACAAAAATCGCAATGTCGCCCAGGATGCGAATGCCCTTGCTGTTGGCCGCCTGTTTCAGGTGGTTCCACTGCACGCTGAAGGCGAACTGCAGCACCTGTTCCGTGGCCAGCGAGCGCCCAAAACGCGTGCCAATCATCGACAGCGCCTTGGTGCTGCGCTTCATCAGCGGCTCAGGCCACTCCAGCCACGCGCCCGTCTTGTACTGGCGGCGCAGCTCGGTGTACATCGCGTAGTCGTTCAGCCAGCTCGACTCAATCCGGCAAAACTCCTCGAACAGCCGCCACTGGTTGGCCATCAGCGGCTCTTTGGGCGCGCGGTCCAGAAAATTTCCCGCAGCCTCATACAGCAGCGGCAGCTTGCGCCGCTCCACTTCCTCAAAGTCCACGTTGCCGCCGCGCCCTGGCAGCCCGGCAATGCGCGCCCCGTCAATCCATCCCCAGTCGGACAAAAACTCCAGGCTGATCAGCAGCGGATTGCCCGCGAAGGCCGACGTGCCCGCGTACGGCGAGTTGCCGTAGCCGGTGGGGCACAGCGGAAGAACCTGCCACACGTGCTGGCCGGCGTCAGCCAGAAAATTCACGAAATCGAAGGCCGCGGGACCAAGGTCTCCAATGCCGCCATACGACGGCAACGAGCTGACATGCAGCAGAATCCCCGACGAACGTTGGAACTCCATAACGGCATTCTCTCCCGCGGTTGTGCCAATGCAATCAAAATTTGCGCGTTGTTCGCGCCGCGGTAAGCAAAAAGGCCCGCATTATGGTGAATGCGGGCCTTGCTCGTTACCAAAGGACGTCAGTCTGCTACTGGCCGGGCTGCGGCGTCTGCTGTGCCTTCGGATTGAAGCGCACCCGCCCCTTCGTCTTGTATTCCTTGATCACGTTGGTCGCAAAAACCTCGAAGGCCTCGTTCCGGCGGCGGTCCAGCATCTGGTCGCGCATCTGGTCAAAGTTCTTCGTGATCTCGTCGGCCGTGGGCTCCTGCTTGTCGGTAATCTTCACCACTACGCCCGTGCGTCCGGCGGCAATCGGGCCGCTGATGTTGCCCACCGCCATGTCAAACAGTTGCGGAGCAATCTGGCCCACCGCGCCAAAGTCCGGCACCTGGCCGCTCAGGCCCACCAGGTCGCTCGACTTCATCGTCGCGCCCTCTTCCTTCGCTGCCCTGGCCAGATCGTTCGAGTTCTTGGCCTTCTCCGACAGCGCCGTGGTCTTCTGCCGCATCAGCACCGGCAGCTGCTCGGCGCGATAGTCGTCCAGAATATGCGTCTTCCAATCGGCAAACGCCGGCGCGTGCGCCGGGGTAATGCCGGCCACCTGGAAGACCGCGTAACCTTCGCCGGTCGGCGCAAACTGCGCCGGGTCGCCCTGCTTGCTGGCAAATGCCTTCTGCAGCAGTTGCGAGCTGTCGGCCAGAGCGGAGATGACACCCTGCTCGCCGATGGGCGGCGTGGTCACCACCTGCAGGTGATGCGCCGCTGCCGTCTTCTGCAGGCCGCTCTTGATGGCCTCTGAAGTCAGCGTGCGCGCGTAGTTCTCCTGCGCCGTGGCCGTCTTCTGGCGGATCAGCGTGGCCTGGATGGTGGGCAGCACTTCGTTCAGTTGTAGGGTGTGCGCCGTCTGGCGCTCTTCCACCTGCACCACGTGATAGCCAAACTGCGACTTCACAACTTTGATGTCGCCAATCTTCTGCGAGAAGATGGCCGTATCGAACTCCGGCACCATGCGGCCGCGCTGCGCAAAGCCCAGCTCGCCGCCCGAGTCCTTGCTGCCCGGATCGTCGGAATTCTTCTTGGCCACATCGGCCCACTTGGCGCCGCCTTCAAGCTGCTTCAGCACGCCCTCGGCCTTGGCCTTGGCCGCCGCATCGGTCTTCGCGTCCGCGCCCGGCTTCACTTCGATAAGAATGTGCCGCGCACGCGCCTGCTCCGGCGCGGAAAACTCCTGCTGGTGGCTCGCGTAATAGGCGCTGATCTCCTGCTGCGTCGGCTGCTGCATGCCGCCCGGAATGTCGCCGGGGGTGAAGGCGAAGTAGCTGATCGAACGCTCCTCCGGCACCGCCGCCGAATACTTGGCGATGTTCTTCTTGAAGAAGCCTTCCAGCTCCGCATCGCCCGGATTAATCGACTTGCGCACGTCCTCGGATGAAATCACCGCGTAGTCAAACTTGATCTTCACGCTGGCCTTGCGATACGCGTCGCGCACTTCCGGGTCGCTCACCGTCACGCCGGCCGTCACCAGCGTCTCCAGCCGCTGCATGGTGATGCTTGACTTCAGGCTGCTCTCGAAGTCCTCCACCGTGGTCTGTCCGCGTGTCGCAATCAGGTTCTTGTACGCCTCGGGGCCAATAAACTTGCCGTCGGGAAAGAACACTTGCGCGTACCCGCCGGTATGCAGCAGGCGGCGCACATCGTCGTCGGAGGCGTGCACGCCCAGCCTATCGGCCTCGGCCAGCAGAATGTGCTCCTGCACCAGTTGCTGCGCCACCTGCGGCTCGATAATCTGCGTGATCATCGGATTGCCGGCATACTGCGGATACTGCTGCTGGATCCGCTGGCTGGTCATCTGCGCAACCTTCTGCTGGCTGATTACTTCACCGGCAGAAAAGAACTTGCTGTACCAGTGCGGGTAGATGATCGCGTAGGTGTCCGCGCCCGAGGCGCCCTGGCCGGTCAGGCCGGGAATCAGGTAAACCACCATCGAAATCGACGCAAACGCGATGACGACGACGAACAGGGCCTTCGTGAGGCGGTTGTCTTTCTGGAGGAAACGAATCATGGATGGACTTGAGCCTTCTACTCTCTACGCGCCGGGGCCGAATCTCCAGCCGCCAGCAGCTTCTTTTGCCCCCATCGGGGCATAGAACGCTGGACACGCATGCGCAATTCTCGCTGGACGCGATTCTCTAGCATTATAGACGAGAGCCCGGCCCCGCCCGCAGCCCAAATGCATAACTCAAAAGGCCCCCGCAGTTTGCCGGTCACGGTAGGGCTTTAGCTTGCCGGTTACGGTAGGCAGAGCTCAAGCTTGCCGGTGGCAGGGCTTTAGCTCGCCAGTAGCGGTAGGGCTCGGCTTTAGCTTGCCGGTAGCGGCAGGGCAGGGCCTTTTAGCCCGCCGGTAATGGTATGGCAGGGCTTTAGCCCTGCCAACCATGCGCCCAACAATCCATTGGGCTTCAGCCCCTGAGGGAATCTCACCCAAAAACACAAAGGGCATCCCAATGGGATGCCCTTCATGCATCACGAAATTTACCGCCAGTAGTACGAGCCACCCACCACAAAATACGGCCGGTAGTAGACCGGAGGATAGTAGCCCGGTCCGTAGTAGCCGGGGGTCGCATAATATCGCGGCTGAGGAGGCGGCGCGCCATAGCCGCGCTGGTAGAGCGACGGGCCGCCCTGGTAAAGCCCCTGCGCCAACCGCGAAGCCTCCTGCGGGCTCACCGGATTCACCGTCACCGGCGCAATCAGGTGAAACGTCACCAGCGCCTCGGCGGGAATCCACGCATCCGGCCCGCGGCTCGCGGCCGAAGCCGCCGTGCCCACGGTGCCGCCGGCTACGGCGCCAATCGCCGCTCCGCCGCCACCGCCGGCCGCGCCGCCAATAATCGCGCCAATCAGCGCTCCGCCAATGGTGTTGCCCACAGTGCGCCCTGTCTTGCTCGGGCTCTGCACGCGGAACAGGTCAGACTGGATCGGGTAGCTCTGCCCTTCCATTTCCAGCGAGATCAGCTGCAGCGCCAGCTCCGAGCTGCCGGTTAGCTGCCCGGACTGTTTGGCCTGCGCCACCACGCCGTGAACCGTCGCGCCGCGCGGAATCGCAAGATACCCGCCCAGCACCACGTCCTGAATCACCGTAAACACCACCGGCGCGCCTTCGCTGGCATGCTTGCTGCTCACCGCCTCGGCCGTGCGCACCGAAATCAACGAGCCCGCCGGCACCGTCAGCGGTCCCTGCGCCACCTTCAGCCGCGGTCCGCGGTTGTACGTGCCACCGCCCGCAGGCTGCGGCTGACCGTTATACGGCTGGTAGGGTGCGCCCTGGTTCTGGTTGGGATACGGCGCATTCTGCGCCTGGTTTGGATACTGCTGGCTTTCATACGGCGCGTTCTGGCTCGGATAGTTCGGCCGCGCGTTGCCCTGCTGCGTCTGCTGTTGCGGCTGCGCCTGTTGCGCGCTTGCCTGGTCCTGGCTCGGGTCGTAATCCGGCGGTGGACCGGCCGGGCCCCAATCCGGCGCCTGCGCCTGTGCGCCGTTCTGGCTCTGCTGCGGATAATTCTGCGCACTCTGCTGCTGCGCCGCGCCGCCCTGTTGCACCGGCGTGTACGGCTGCGGTTGCTGCGCCGTCTGCGGCTGCTGTTGCGTGCTGCTCACCGGCATGTCGTCCTGCTGGTCGTCGGCAACCTGCGCATTCGGGTCGTCTGCCGGGTTGCCCACCTGCAGATTGTTGTGTACCGTCTTCACGCCAGCCACGCCCTGCACAATTGAAACCGCCAGCTCGCGCGAGCTCACGCTCGACACGGTTCCGGCCAGTGTCACTTCGCCGTTTACTGTCGCCGCGGTTATCAGATCGTTCTTCAGCGCGGGCGCGCCATCCAGCGCGTGCACCACATCCATCTCTATCTGCCCATCGGTGCGCGCCGTTGCGCCGTTTTGCGCCAGCGCGGCCAGCCCGGAAAAGGCAACCACTGCAACCCAGACCAAAAAGCGGGGGGAAATCTTCTTTGCCATCAATGTGCTCATCCTGCGCTCTCCTGCTCGGTACCGCTTGCGGAGCCCGCACTTTCTTGGACGGGTTTTCCGCAATGCCGTCACAGGTTGGAACCCCGAACACGCAAAAAAGTTCCGCCGCGCGGCAGCTTAGGCCGTCACCTCGGCCGCCGCGGCCGTCTGCGCCACCGGCTGGGGTAAATCGGGGAAAAACAGATGGAAAACCGTGCCCGAAGTCTGTCCATCGGCCGCCACACGGCTCCGCACCCGAATGCTGCCCTGGTGCTTGAGCACAATCTCGTGGCTCACCCACAGTCCCAGCCCCGTTCCCGTCATCTCCTTGGTGGTAAAAAAGGCCTCGAAAATCCGCCGCCGCACCTCCGGGCTCATGCCCGCGCCGGTATCGGCCACGGTAAAGCGCACGCCCTCCTGGTGCGGCTCGTGCCAGCTGCGCGAGCGCCGTGCCCGCACCTCAATCCGCCCGCCCGGCTTGCTTGCATCAATGGCGTTGCCCACCAGGTTGGCCATCACCTGCCGCACTTCGCCGCTAAAGCAGTAGAGCTCCACATTCTCCGCGTAGCGCTTCTCCACCTCGACGCCCGCCCTGGTCAAATGCGTGTGGAACAGCGCCACCACCGAGTCCAGCAGCTCGCCCATATTGGCCCGCGCCGGCAAAGTCGACTGCCGGTAGAAGCGCAGCGTTTGCTGCGTAATCTCCGTAATCCGCCGCAGCTCGTTCTCCGCCATGCCCACGTAGTTCAGCGCGTTCTCGTCCAGATTGCTGAAGTTCCTCAGCAGGAACAGCAGATTGGTCATCGCTTCCAGCGGGTTGTTAATCTCATGCGCAATCGAGGCTGCCAGCCGGCCGGTTGCCGCCAGCTTCTCGGTGCGGCGCAGCGCCTCTTCGTTGCGCTTGCGCTCGCTGATGTCCTGCACAATCACGCCCACCCAGCGCACCTGCCGCGGCGTGGTCCGCACCGGATACGCGTGCACCAGCCAGGTGCCCGGCGTCTCCTCGCCCGGCCGCGGCACGCTCAGTTCCACATCGCGCACCGGCGCCTGCGAGGCAAACGCGCCCACCACCGTCTCCTTCAATTGCCCGGCCAGCGGCTGCGGCAACCGTTCCTCCAGCAGACGGCCCAGGTGGCTGCTCACCGGCAATCCCGTCTGGCTGGCGAAGATTTCGTTCACCCGCACAAAGCGTCCGTCGCTGTCGAAGAACGCCAGCCCGATCGGCGCGTTGGCCAGCATCGAGTCCAGCAGTGACAGCGTGTCGTTCAACCCCGCGCGCTGCTCCTCAATCGACGCCACCATACGGTTGAACGCCTCAATCAAATCGCCAAACTCGTTGTGCACGGTGATGGGCAACGGAAAGTTTCCGGCCGTGTCCGGCGCCGACATCAGCGCCCGCGTGCCGCGATGCAGCGTGGCCAGCGGCCGCGAAATGGCGCGGAAAATCAGCACCACCAGCGCCGCCGACGCCACCACCCAGATCACGCAGAAAATCAGTGTCCCGCGCAGAATCAGATTTTGCTGTTCATAGGCTCCGGCAGGGTTGTTCTCAATCCAGGTAAAGCCGCGCAGCTCGCCGCCGGTAAAGATGGGCGCAGCACCCTCAAGGTTGCCGTCAGCGAGCGTAAACACCTTCAACTGGTCGCGCTTCAGCGCCGGTATCTCGGCCAGCTCTTCTGCCGTCAGCTTCATGGCGTGCGCATTGCCCTGGCTGGTGTAGAGCACGCCGCCCTCGGGGTCGGTCACCTTGGCCATGGCCACGCCCGGCCCGTCTCCTGCCAGCTCCACGGAGAGGCCCACATACCCCGGATGCTCCTGCTGCAGCGCCTCGCTGCATTGCAGTGCCAGCGAGGTGGCCTGGTTGGCCAGCCGGCGGGTGGCGCGGTTGCGCAGTTCCCTGCCCTGCCGGCTCACAAGAACCACCGTGAACAGCAGAATAGACAGAACCTCCAGCAGCACCAGCGCCGCCAGCATCTGCCCTCGCACCGTTCGCGGCCACCAGCGCATGCGCACGCCGTCCTACCTCCATCTGCAGGGAGAAAAATCGAGAAACCTAGTGTAGCGGATTCAAATCGCCACGTTCGCGTTGCCTCGCCAATGCAACAATGTGCGGGCTCTCAGGCCACCAGGCAGCTTGCGTTCCAATGCTTTGTAACAAGGGCACGGCTTCAGCCGGACCGTACAGGCATTGCAACCAACCCTGGGACTTTAGTCCCTGCATTCCTGGACTGGCTATTTTGCTTCTTCAGCTGAATCGAAGAAACCGGCCTCAGCCGCGCGGAAACCGCGTCGCAAGTGCCTCGGCAATCTGCCGCCCGTGGAACCGACCGTTCTCGATAAAAATCTCGTTGGTGCGCGAGCCGGCCACAATCACGCCCGCCAGAAAAATTCCCGGCACATTGCTCTCCAGCGTCTTCTCATCGCACACCGGCCGCTTGTCCACGCCCTCAAAGCGCACCCCCATCGACTCCAGAAAGCTGAAGTCCGGATGATAGCCGGTCATGGCAAACACAAAGTCGTTGGCAATCACCTGCTCGCCACCCGGCGTCGCCAGCGTCACCGTGTCCGGCTTGATCTCCATCACGCGCGTGTTGAAGAACGCCTTCACCTCGCCCGCCTTGATGCGATTCTCAATGTCCGGCTTGATCCAGTACTTCACATGGCGGTGCAGTTCCGGGTCGCGATGCACCAGCGTCACCCGCGCCCCATGCCGCCACAGCTCCAGCGCCGCAATGGCCGCCGAGTTCTTGCCGCCGATCACCACCACATCCAGATTGAAGTACGGATGCGGGTCGTCGTAGTAGTGATGCACCTTGCTCAGGTTCTCGCCCGGAATCCCCATCACATTCGGCAAATCGTAATAGCCCGTCGCAATGGTCAGCGCGCGGGCCTGCAGCACGCCCGGCCGCCCAAAGCGGTCCACCGTGTGCACCGCGAAATTACCCACCGCGCCCTCGATGCGCTCCACCCGCTGATACTGCCGCACGTCCAGCTTGTAGTGCGCCGCCACCTGACGGTAATACTGCAGCGCCTCATCGCGCCTGGGTTTGGGATTCGGGCTGGGAAACGGGATGTCGCCAATCTCCAGCAGCTCCGACGTGGTGAAAAACGTCATGTGCGACGGGTAATGAAACAGCGAGTTGCACACGCAGCCTTTGTCCACCAGCACCGCGCGGTAACCGGCCTTCTGCGCCTCAATGGCGCAGGCCAGCCCCGTGGGTCCAGCGCCCACCACCAGCAAATCGAAACTGCTCTGCCGCTCGCCAATGCCCGTTGCAACGTCCATGGCACCAGCATAGGCCATGCACCGGCTTCAAATGCGCCAAATTGGTTTAATCTTCGCCCAACGCGAACGCCGGATTACCACAATGGATTCACCGGCTGCTCGTGGATCACTGCGTTGCGCGGCACATGGATGGCCGCGATGTACGGCGCCGCTTTCGGGTCGTACACCAGCGTCACCTGCCCGGCGTTCCCGTCCGATCCGTTGCGTCCGTCGCTGCCATTCAGCCCGTCGTGCCCGCTCATCCCGTTGGGACTGCCCACGCCTCCCGAACCGCCGCGTCCGCCGTGGCCGCCACTGCCGCCCTTGCCACCGCTTCCGCCCAAAGACCGCACCGTTACCGACCCGCCCACTGGATCAATCAGGTACGACTCGACGTGCGATTTTCCCGCGGAGACTTCCACCTCCAACAGCGCATGGTTTCCAGGCCACAACGCCACCTGCACCAGCACCTCGGGCCCGCTCCACCCATCGCCACCATTCGATCCGTCCGTGCCATTGCTGCCGTCCGAGCCATTCCCGCCCGCCGATGGATGCTGCGGATCGATCGAACCCATCGACCCATCCGAACCGCTCAGGCCGTTGGTGCCATCCATTCCGTTCGTGCCGCTCGTCCCGCTGAAGTTCGCGTGGTACTCCACGTCGTAGCGCGGCGTCACGTCGGCCTCGCCCTTCAATTCAGGCAGCCCCGGCACGGTCACCGTCACATGCCCCACCTTGCCGTCGCTCTCCCACGGCAGCTTCGGCATCTGCACGCTGCCCTTCGCGTTCACCTTCACCACCGTCGCTTCAAGATGCAGCTCCGCCCAATTGGCTTTGCCTTCGCCCTTGCCATTGGTGGAATACACTTTGCCCGCGGAGTCGGTCAGCGTCACCACCAGCTGCCCCTTCTTCCCCGGCGCCAGCGTCCCGCCATTCGGCATCTCAACTTTGATTGTGGTCAGCGGCAGACTCGCCAGTGGAACCTTCGGAATCCTGTTTGCATGTAGTGCGGAACATCCGCTCACACCCAGCGCGCCGCCCAGCGCCAGGCACAGTCCCCAGACGCCCACACGCCGGGTCATGCCACTTCCATCCTCGTCCATCGCGCAGATACTGCCCGGCATTGACCGGCCTGGGGCCGCATGCGCCTCGTGCCCCGGCAACGTCGAACAGCCCCCTTTTCTGCTCGTAAGACGCACGACGCCGCGAAAACGATGCCTGCTACTAAAATGAACTCATGTTCACCGGCATCATCGAGCAAACTGGCACCCTCATCAGCCTCGTCGACCGCGGCGGCGTGCGCCGCATCACCGTCGAAGCTCCCGGCATCGCCAGCCGCATGCGCGAGGGCGACTCGCTCGGCGTCAGCGGCGTCTGCCTCACCGCACTCGACGTCGACCCCACCTACTTCCACGCCGACCTGGCTCAGGAGACGCTCGACAAGACCTCGCTCGGCGCGCTCCAGCCCGGCTCCAAGGTCAACCTGGAGCTGCCCACCGCCGCCGGCAGTCCACTGGGCGGCCATGTTGTACAGGGCCATGTCGACGGCTGCGGCATCATGACCGCACTCGACCCCGTCATTCCCCGCACCAGCCCCGGCTTCGACGAACAGACCACCGACTGGACGCTCAAGGTACGCGTCCCGGCCTCCGCCCGCCAGTGGATGGTGCCCAAGGGCTCAGTTGCCCTCGAAGGCATCAGCCTCACCATCGCCGCCATCGAGGACGACATCATCTCCATCGCCATTCTGCCGCTCACCTACTGGCGCACCAACCTGCACATGCTGGCCGTGGGCGCGCCCATCAATGTCGAAGGCGATGTCGTCGTCAAACTGGCTCTACAGCAATTGCAGGCCCGTCAATCCATGGATTTGACCGAGGATTTTCTCGTCGCAAACGGATATTGAACCGTGATATTCTTGACTGGTCAATTGACTGGTCAATTTTTATGGCGACTCAACCCATACTTCGTACCACACGCGTCGTCCAGGCCTCCGAGGCCAAGACGCATTTCCTGCGCATCCTCGACGACGTGGAGCGCGGCGAGACCGTGACCATCACACGTCATGGCAAAACCGTGGCCAGAATTGTCCCGGAGGTTCAATCCGACCCCGAGAGGATTCGTGCGGCGGTTGAGAAGATGCGCCAGCTCCGGAAACACACAGGAAAGATGACCCTCGAAGAGATCCTTTCCGCGCGCGACGAAGGGCGGATGTAGCAGTGGCCTTTGTGCTCGATGCCTCTGTAACCGCGGCGATGGCCGCTATGGAGGAGCGCTCCGAATATGTGGAACAAGTTGAGTGGCGTCTCATTCGAGAGAGCGCTGTGGTGCCGCCTATCTGGTGGTACGAGGTTCGGAACTTCCTCGTCGTCTCGGAGCGACGAAAACGCCTGAAGCTGGAGGATTCGTCCGAGTTTCTGGCCATTCTGGCAACTTACCCGATCGAAATCGACCCTCAAGTCCAGCAGGATCGAGCGCTTCTCTCGGCGCGCTCCCATGGGCTCTCTGTGTACGATGCAGCCTATCTGGAACTCGCTCAACGCAGACGCCTGCCCCTGGCAACTCTGGATCGCGCATTGGAAGCGGCCGCCCGTGCGGAAGGCATTCAGCTACTGGATTAGGACAGACTCGTTTACTTCCCCGCCACCTTCGGCGGCTCCACCACATACTCCCCGCCGGTGCGCGCCAAAATCTGCTCGCGACGGTCGCTCAGCAGCTT
>DASVLI010000069.1:0-29930 GCA_036384955.1 Occallatibacter sp. | reverse complement strand
TCTGGCCGCGCCCGTGCTGGTGGCTGCCGCCCTGCTGAGCTTTGTGCTGAGCCTGGTGCAGACCCTGACCAGCCTGCAGGAGCAGTCGCTGACCACGGTGCCGCGGCTGGCCGCGGTGGCCGCCATCCTGCTGGTCGGCATGCCCTGGTTTCTGGGCCGGCTGGCCCGCTACACCGTACAGCTGGTCACCGATCTCCACCGCTACCTGGGGTGAGACCGGGAGGCAGGGTGGACTTCGAGCCGGACCGGGATTTGACGCAAAAGGAGCAGGGGAGACCGACGTGCAGGACTGGAGCACATTTTTAAGCGCGATGACCCTGGCCCTGGTGCGGCTGAGCGGGGTGGTGGCCTTTGCGCCCTTCTTCTCCGCCACGGCGCTGCCGGTGCGCACCCGCGCCGGTTTTGTGCTGGCCTGTGCCTGGCTGCTGGCCCCGCTGGTGGCGGGCCTGCCGGGCGCATCGGTCTCGCTCAGCATCTCCGCCCTGCTGGGCGAGCTGGCTGTGGGCATGGTCTATGGCCTGGCGCTGGGCCTGCTGAACGAGATGCTGCTGTTTGCCGGCCAGATTGCCGGGGTGCAGTTCAGCTTTTCGCTGGTCAATCTGCTGGACCCCAACTCCCAGGTGCAGACGCCGCTGATGGGCACGCTCTTCGGTCTGATGGGCTCGCTGGTGCTGCTGGCCGCAGGGCTCGACCGCATTCTGCTGGCCTCGCTGGTGCGCAGCTTTCATGCCGTGCCGCTGGGTTCGTTTGTGCTTAGCCGCGCGGCCGGCGCCGGACTGGTTTCGGCTGCGGGCGGCATTTTTCTGGCGGCGCTCGAGCTGGCCGCGCCGGTACTGGCCTCGACCCTGCTGGTCGAGCTGGCCATTGGCCTGATGGGCCGCATCAGCCCGCAGCTGCCGGTCATGTCCCTGACCGTGCCCTTGAAGACCCTGACCGGCTTCGCCGTGCTGATTGGTTCGCTGGCCGTCTGGCCGCGCTTTATCGAGGCCCGCTTCGACGGGCTGCTCAACCTGGCCGAGCATCTGCTGGCCCGTTCGACGGGAGGCTGAACCATGCCCGGAGAGCGCACCGAACAGGCCACCCAGCACCGCCGCCAGCAGGCGCGGCGCGAGGGCGACATTCTGCACAGCCGCGAGCTGACCTCGGCGGCCGGAACCCTGGCCGGAGTGATGATGCTGGGCGCGGTGGGCACCCGTTCGGTCGAGGCATGGCGCGCCAGCCTGCCCGTGCTGCTCGAGCTGGGCCGTCCGCAGCACTGGGAGCCGGCCACGGTTGCTCCCACCCTGCGCGCGCTGCGCGCCTCGCTGGTGGCGGTGGTGGAGCCGGTGGCTCTGGTGATGCTGGCCGTGGCCGCTGCGTCTTTGGCCGTGGGCATGGCCCAGACCGGCGGGCTCAACGTAACGGCCAAGGCCATCGGCTTCCAGATCGAACGCATCAATCCCGTCAGCAATCTCTCCAATCTGTTCTCCCTGCGGGCCGCCGCGCGGCTGGGGAAATCGATGGTGCCGGCGGCCTTTCTGGCCATCTTCGCCGTGCAGCGCATCGCCCGCGAGCTGAAGCTGCCGCCCTTCTCGACCGAGCGGCTGGAGCTGCTGGGCCGCGATGTCTACGGGCTGCTGGCGCTCTCGGCCTGGCTCTTGTTTGGCTGGGCGGCGGTCGACTACCTGGTCGAGTGGCGCAGCCGCGAGACGCGCCTGCGCATGAGCCGCGAGGACATGCGCCAGGAGTTTCGCGAGACCGAGGGCAGCCCTCAGATCAAGAGCCGCATTCGCGGGCTGCAGCGCCAGATGCGCCGCCGCAAGGTGAAGGCCGATGTCTCGCGCGCCGCCGTGGTGCTGACCAATCCTACCCATTATGCCGTCGCGCTGGGTTTTGACTTCTCCACCATGGAGACGCCGCGGGTTCTGGCCAAGGGGCGCAACCTGCTGGCCGAGGAGATCAAGGCCGAGGCGCGCTGGGCCGGGGTGCCGGTCATTGAGAATCCGCCCCTGGCCCGCTCGCTCTACCGCTCGGTCGAGGTGGGCCAGCCCATTCCGGTCGACCTCTACGCCGCGGTGGCCGCCATTCTGGCCTATCTCTACCGCCAGCGGGTGGAGACGGAGATACGCGAGCGCCGTGAGCGCGAGGCCGCGCGCCGCGCCCATGCGGCCAGCCAGGCCGCGCGCCGCCGGGCCACCGGCGATGGACCCGGAGGCCTGCAATGAGCTCGACCGCCCTTACCCTCGAAAAGCCCGCCGCCGTGGGCCTGCTGATGCGGCTGCGCGAATACGTGCTGCCGCTGGTCGCCATCTCGGTCATCTTCGTGATGCTGGTGCCCTTGCCGGCGGCTGGTCTCGACCTGCTGCTGGCGCTCTCGATGGCCGCCTCGGTGATTGTCTTTCTCTCCTCGGTGCAGATTCGCCGCGCCGTCGAGCTGAGCGTCTTTCCCACCCTGCTGCTGCTGCTTACGCTCTTCCGGCTTTCGCTCAACATCGCCTCCAGCCGCAGGATTCTGCTGCATGGCTCCGAGGGCACCTCGGCCGCCGGACAGGTGATTCAGGCCTTTGGGCAGTTCGTGGTGGGCGGCAACTACGTGGTCGGCTTCGTGCTGTTTCTGGCCCTGATCGCGATTCAGTTCCTGGTCGTCTCCCATGGCGCGGTGCGCACCGCCGAGGTGACGGCGCGCTTCACCCTGGACGCCTTGCCCGGCAAGCAGATGGCCATCGACGCCGACATGAATGCCGGCCTGATCGACGAGGCCGAGGCGCGGCGGCGCCGCCAGGCCATCTCCCGCGAGGCCGAGTTCTACGGCGCCATGGACGGCGCGGCGCGCTTCAACCAGCGCGATGCCCTGGCCACGATTCTGATTACCGCCATCAACATCATCGCCGGGCTGCTGATCGGCACCCTGCAGCAGGGCGTCGCGCTCTCTGAGGCGGTGCGCACCTACACCGTGCTCACCGTGGGCGATGGTCTGGTGACCATGATTCCCTCGCTGCTGGTCTCCGTGGCCGGCGGCATCACCCTGACCCGCGCCAACTCGGCCGGCCTGCTGGGCGGCGAGATACGCGCCCAGTTGTTGGCCCGGCCCTCGACGCTTTACTCGGCGGCGCTGGTTTCGGCCGCCATGTGCCTGATTCCCGGGCTGCCCAAGTTCGCGTTCCTGCTGGTCTCGGGCGTCCTGTTCTTGGGAGGCCGCCGGGTGGCGCAAAGAGCCGCCGTGGCCGTGCCCGAGAGCGACGCGGAAGCCAGGAAAAAGCCGGAGGCGCAAAGCCAGGCCGCCGACCTCTCGAACCTGATGCGTCTGGAAGACCTGACGCTCGAAATCGGCTTCCAGCTGATTCCGCTGGTCGACGACAAGCAGGGCGGGCAGTTGCTGCAGCGGGTGCGGGCGCTGCGCCGCCATCTTTCGGCGGAGATGGGTTTCCTCATCCCGCCTGTCCACATTTCGGACAATCTGCGCCTGAAGCCGCGCGAGTACCTGATCAGCCTGCGCGGCATGCCGCTGGGCGGCTGGGTCACCGAGGGGGCGCAGAAGCTGGCCGTCTCCGGCGACCCGCAGCGGCGTCCTCTGGCCGGGCGCGAGACCCGCGAGCCGGCCTTTGGCGTGCCCGCGGTCTGGATTGCGCCGGCGCTCGAGGAGCAGGCCATCGCCGCTGGATATTCGGTGGTCGACGCGACCACGGTGCTGACCACTCATCTGGGCGAAATTATCCGCACCCATGGCTGGCAACTGCTGGGCCGGGCGGAGATCAAGCGCCTGATGGACGGGCTGAACGACAGCCATCCCAAACTGCTCGAAGAGCTGGTGCCGAAGCTGCTGACCCTGGGCGAGGTGAGCCGGGTGCTTGAGCAGCTGGTGCGCGAGCGGGTCACGATTCGCGATCTGGGGGCCATTCTCGAAGCCCTGCTTGAAACCGCCGCGCTCAACAAATCCACCATCGCGCTGGTCGAGGCGGCGCGCCAGGCCCTGGGCCGGCGCATCGTGCAGCCGCTGCTCGACGCCGAAGGCCAGCTGCCGGTGCTGCTGCTCGAGCCGGGCCTTGAAGAAGAACTTGTGGCCACGCTTACCCCGGAATCGGCCCCGCGGCTGCTGCCTTTGCCGCAGCCTCCGGCGACCCCGGTGTTGCGCCGCCTGGCCGATTCTTTGCGTCGCCTAATCGGCGCAACCGCCACCTCGGCGACTCCCGTGCTCCTTTGCCCTAGTCCGGCCCGGTATCACGTGAAGCGCTGGCTGGAGCCGCTGGTGCCGCGCTTGGCGGTGGTGGCGGCCGCGGAGATTCCGCCCGAAGTCCGCCTGCGCCCCCTGGGCACTCTGCACCAGTCCGGGGCGTAGGGGAGTGAGGCGGGGAGCGGGCAGTTGTGAAGTGAGCGGAGCGTGGACGTGGAACGGTACAGAAAGCAACGCGGTGCGGAGGGAAAGGGGCAGGGAAACGTGGTGGAGACGGAGCGGGGCCAGGAGGGGATGCATTCGATGTTGATGCCGGCGGGAGCCTACGCGGGGGCCGTGCTGACGGCCGCCGAGCAGGAGCGGCTGCTGGTTGAGCACCTGCCGATTGTGCGTTTTCTGGCGCGGCGCATTCATGAGCGCCTGCCCCAGCACGTGGATCTGGAAGACCTGGTCTCGGCCGGCGTGGTGGGGCTGATGGACGCCTTCACCAAGTTCGACCCGGCCAAGAAGGTGCAGTTCCGCAGCTATGCGCAGTTCCGCATCCGCGGCGCGATTCTGGATTCCCTGCGCACGCTCGACTGGAGCCCGCGCGATTTGCGCCGCAAGGGCCGCGCGGTCGAGGAGGCAATTCGCGCGCTGACCGCGCGCATGGGCCGTCCGCCCAACGAGGCCGAGGTGGCGCAGGCGCTCACCCTCGGTCTGGCCGAGTACCAGCAGCTGCTGGGCGATCTGAAGGGCCTGGAGATTGGCACCCTGCACGCCGAGCGCAACGACGAGTCGGGCGAGGAGGAGCTGGCCTACGTGCCCGGCCGCCCCGACGAGGATCCGCTCTTCCGCTGTCTGCGCGGCGAGCTCGAGGACAGGCTGTCGGACGCCATCGCCCATCTGCCCGAGCGGGAGCGGCTGGTGATGACTCTCTACTACTACGAGGAGATGACCATGCGCGAGATTGGGCTGGCGCTGGGGGTGGTCGAGTCGCGCATCTCGCAGGTGCACGCCTCGGCCGTGGTGCATCTGCGCGCCGCCCTGCGCGACCTGGCCGCCAGCGGCCAGCTTCCCGCACTCAAGGAGCGCAAGAAACGCCGCGAGTCGGTCGGCAGTTAGGACTCTCCGGCATGGGCATGGGTAGGGGATGGGGATGGGCAGGGAAGTTGAGACGGAATCGCGAAGCACAGCGTGCACATACTTCATGCGCACAGGTAGAGCCGAGCCGCGCAGCACGGAATTGAAGACCGCTGCCGGCATAGGCGCGAACAGGTAGAAAAAAATGGAAAAGACGCTCAAGCAGAACGAGATCGATGCCTTGTTTCAGGCCGCGCGCAGTACTGAACCCGAGGCGCAGAAGTCCGAGGTGCGGGCCCGTGTGGTGCCCTACAACTTCGCCTCGGCCGGGCAGATTTCGACCGACCAGCTGCGCGCCATTTCGATGCTGAACGATCTGTTCGCGCGCAACCTGACCCACAATCTGGCAGCCTGGCTGCGCACCCGCTTTCAGGTCAACCTGGTCTCGGCCGAGCAGATTGTTTTTAACGAATTTCTGCTGCGCATTCCCGAGATCAGCTACGTGGCCTCGGTGCGCCTGGAGCCGCTGGGCGCAATTTCGGTGCTGCAACTGGACCTGGCCCTGGCGCCGCCCATTATTGACCTGCTGCTGGGCGGCGACGGCAAGGCCGGCCCGCTGCGCGAGCTGACCGACATCGAGGAGTCGATTATGGCCAGCCTCTCGGAGATCATCTGCCGCGAGCTGACCTCGGCCTGGCAGCCGGTGGGACTGCTGTTCAACTTCGAGCGCCGCCAGATGCAGACCCAGGCCGCGCGCATGCTTTCGGTGAACGAGAAGACCCTGTGCCTGAGCTTCGAGATCCGCATGCCCAACAGCTCCGGCCTGCTGAACCTGGCCTTTCCCGCCGTGGTCTCGAACACCATTCTGCGCCGCCTGACCTCGGACTGGGGCCGGCGGCGCCGTCACTCGCCCGACGCCCGGCTGCGCATGGAGGAGAACGTGCGCCGTATCCGCATGGGCGCGGTGCTGCGCCTGCCCACGGTGCGGGTGGCGGCCAGCGAGATTGAGGCTCTGGAACCGGGCAGCATTCTGCGCATGGGCATCGCGGCCAGCGAGGCCGGCGAGTGGCGCTCCGGCGGACAGCTGCTGGCCCGCGCCCACGCCGTGCGCCAGGGAACGCGCCGCGCCGCGCGCCTGAGCGAGCCGGAACGGAGGCCGCAGGCATGAACTATTTGGACGCATGGAATACGGTCGCCTCAGCCCTGTTTGCCCAGGCTCTGGCCGGGGAGCCGGAGCTGAACGAGTCGCTGCCCAAACCGATGGCCACCGGGGCCTTTGCCTTTGCAACGACGGTTTCGGGCGAACTGGCCGGGCGATTTGTGGTGGTGCTGGACCCGGAACTGTTGAACGCCTCGCTGCTGGGCGACGGCATGGACCAGAAGGCCGGCTGGGCCGAGGTTCTGCGCGAAGTTGCCGAGGCTGCCTGCGGCGAGCTGCTGGCCAAGGGCGGCATCAAGTGCAAGGTGGAAAGCTTCGTCGAGGCCGGGGCCGAGAGCCAGATTTCGCGCGCCTTCCAGCTGCGTTCCGCCGAGCGCACATGGACGGTTCTGGTGCGCGACGAAGTGAAGCCCGCCGAAGCCAAGCCCGCAGCCGCGCCCGCCGCGCCTCCGCCGCAGCCCGCAATGCATGCGCCCGCGGCTGCCGCTCCGCCGCTCCCCATGTTGACGCCCGGTCTGGAGCTGATGCTCGATGTCGAGCTCGAAGCCTCGCTGCGCTTTGGCTGCCGCGAGATTCCGCTGGGCGAATTGCTGGATCTCGGCCCCGGCGACGTGGTCGAACTCGACCGCCACATTGCCGACCCCGTGGACCTGCTGGTGGGCGACAAGATTGTCGCGCGCGGCGAGGTGGTGTTGGTCAACGGCGACTTTGGCCTGCGCGTCACCGAGGTGTCCGCGCCGCGCAAGCGTTTGGAGAGTATCCGATGCCTCTTTTAGTCTGGCCGCGCCGCGCCGCGCCCCCCGGCCTTCTGCCGCGCTGCGCCAACCCCTGGTGCCGCTCCGGCTGGCTGCAGATGTGGCGCAGCCGTGCCACCCCGGTCTTCGAGGGCGGCTGGACCTGCTCGCACGACTGCACCGAGCAGCGCATGGAGATGGCCGTACGGCGCGCCCTGGACGGCCGTACCTGGGACCGCGAGCCGCATCGGCCGCGCATTCCGCTCGGTCTGGTGATGCTCGAGCAGGGTTGGATTACGCAACAGGATCTGCGCGAGGCGCTCGGCGCGCAGCGCGCCGCCGGCTCGGGGCAGGTGGGCAGCTGGCTGGTGCATCGCCGCGCGGTGACCGAGCAGACCGTGGCTCGCGCCCTGGGCCTGCAGTGGAGCTGTCCGGTGCTGGCCGCCGACCCCGCCGAAGCTGCTTCGCTGGCCTCGCTGCTGCCGCGTCTGTTTGTCGACGCCTTTGGCGCGCTGCCTCTGCGGCTGGCCGGCAATCGCATGCTCTATCTCGGCTTTGAACAGCGGCCCGACCCGGTGCTGGCCCTGGCCCTCGAACAGATGAACGGACTGGAGATTGCCAGCGGCATCGTGCCCGGCGCCAGTTTTCACCAGGCCCAGACGCGCATGCTGGAAGCGGCCTTTCCGCGCGTCGAGCTGATTGAAGCCGCCTCGCCCGAGGCCGCCGCGCGGGCCCTGGCGCGGGCCATCGAGCGGGTACAGCCGGCCGCCTCGCGCCTGGTGCGGGTGCACGGCTGCCTGTGGCTACGGCTGTGGCGGCGTTCCCCTACGCCTCCGGTGCCCGAGCCGTGCGATGTCGAGGACGTGATCTGTTCGCTCGGCACAACCTGAGACAAGCCGGAAGATTGCGGCTCATGCTGTGGCATGCGCCGCCGATAGACAACCAAGGAACAGGAGTCTGGGCATGAGTGAAGTGCGAACCCTGATAGTGGACGATTCCTCGGTGATGCGCAAGATTATCGAGCGCGCATTGCGCCAGGCGGGGCTGGATCCGCTGGTGGTCATTGAGGCCTCCAGTGGCACTGAGGGACTGGATCTGCTGAAGGCCAAACAGGTGGATCTGATTCTCTCCGACATCAATATGCCGTCGATGGACGGGCTGGAATTTCTGCGCCAGCTGCGCTCGCAGAACCTGGCGCCGGGCGTGCCGGTGGTGATGATTACCACCGAATCGAGCGAAGAGCATGTGAAACAGGCGATTCAGTCTGGCGCGCAGGGCTACATTCGCAAACCCTTCACGGCCGAGCAGGTGAAGGAACGTGTGCTGCCGCTATTGACCGCGGCCTGACCTGGGCTATTCACCGGAGCCGTTCGCGGGGCGAGTGCGTACCCCGGCAGTTTGGGCGCAGGCCTGAACTTCGGGCGAACGGCGAATGATGGACCGGGCGTGAGGAAAGTGAGGACCGGACGATGGAAGTCAGCCAGTCAAGGGCGCGCCGAGGAACGTGCCGGTCATGCTGAACGGAATTAAAACGCCGCTGGCGCAGATGCGCGTCCGCGGTCTGCCAAGAATGGAGCAAGCGATGGGGGTATCGTTGCGGGATTCGCTGCATGTGGTTTCCGATCCGAAGAACCTGGATGCAAGCGTGGATGAAGTCTTTCGTCTGATGCTGGGTGTGGAGTGCGCGCGCGACACGAAGTCGACGGCGCCGGTGGTGCCGCCCTCGGCCGAGTCGGTAACCGCGGTGGTGGGCTTTGGCGGCCTGCTCAGCGGCGCCTGCGTGGTACGCATGACCGCCGACGCGGCACGTCAGGTGGCCGGCGCCATGACCGGCATGGCCTTTACCGAGGTCGACGACACCGTCAAGGACGCCATCGGCGAGATCTGCAACATGCTGGCTGGAACCTGGAAGGGTAAGGTGCCGGAGCTGGCGGCCAACGTCGGCCTCTCCGTGCCGGCCGTCATCACCGGCCGCGACTACAACCTGCACGTCCAGGCGCCGGAGTTTCAGCTGCTGCACAACTATGCCTTTGACGTGCAGCGCTTCGCCGTCACCATTGTCTGCGACGGCCTGCAGTAACCCCGGCATCAAAGGGCTACAGTGACCTCGGCAGCGAGGGGCTACAGTGACTCCGGCAGGAACGATCTGCAGTGACCCCGGCAGCGAGGGCGGCAGTAAGCGCGGCATGTTGCGCGGCAGGGAAAACTCCAGGGTGGGCCTGAAGCGCGTTCCTTAGTGCCGGGCAGGTGCATTTCATGGTGGGCCGGAGGCGTGAACCAGCGCCTCCGGCCCACTGTCCTTCATCCCTGAATTCTTTCCAACAATTCTCCCTCCCCTCTGGCCCCTCTTCTGCATTCCATCCACTCCATGGACAGCGGCTATTACGCAGCCATGACGGGATTGGTGGCGCGCGGCCAGGCGCTTGACACAGCCGCGGCCAACCTGGCTAATGCGCAGACCCACGGCTACCGCGCCGAGCGCGAGTACTTTCGCGCCGTGCTGCTGGGGCCGGATGCCTACGACTCGCAGCTGGGCCAGACGGTGAACCACTACGGGTTGCTGGGCGGCGACCGGCTGAGCCTGGCGCAGGGGCCGGTGGAGCAGACCGGCAATCCGCTGGATCTGGCGTTTGAGGGGCCGGGCTTCTTTGCCGTACAGACCAAAAACGGCGTCCGCTACACGCGCGACGGCAGCTTTCACCGCGCGCAATCGGGCCAGCTGGTCACGCAGGCCGGCGAGCCGGTGCTGGCGCAGAATCTGCAGCCCATCCCGCTGCCTCCAGGCGAGGTGACGGTGGGCGCCAACGGCGTGATTTCGTCCTCCGGCGGCACGGTGGGCGGCGTGGGCCTGTTTACCTTCGATGCCGCCACACAACTGACGCCCGAAGGCGCCAACCGCTACATTGCACCCGCCGATGCCAAGCCCGTGGTGGCCGCCGAGGCCCAGGTGCATCAGGGCGCGCTTGAAGGCGCCAATCAGGATGTGGTGCAGGGAACCATGGACCTGGTCATGATGCAGCGCCAGTTCGAAATGATGCAGCGCGCGCTGACCATCTTCCACACCGAGTTCAACAAGACGGCCAGCGAGGAGTTGCCGAGGGTGTAGGGGCAGGGACAGGGACCAGGGGACTAAGGGACTAAGGGACTAAGGGACTAAGGGACTAAGGGACGAAGGGACTAGGGGACTAGGGGCTGGAAGCTGTTTCACGGAGCGAGGGGAAAAATGATTCGAGCGTTGTATACGGCGGCCAGCGGCATGAGCGCGCAGCAGATGAATCTGGACACGATTGCCAACAACCTGGCCAACTCGTCGACCACCGGTTTTCGCCAGCTGCGCCTGCAGTTTCAGGACATGGTCTACCAGAACCTGATTGTGCCCGGTGCGGCCCAGTCGCAGACCACGGTCTCGGCCGGTTTGCAGATTGGCCTGGGCACCAAGTCCGCGGCCACCGAAGTCATCATGACCCAGGGCTCGCTGAACCAGACCTCGAACCCGCTGGATGTGGCCATCGAGGGCGGCGGCTTCTTTCAGGTGCAGCGGCCCGACGGCACCATCGCGTATACGCGCGCCGGTCAGTTCCACATGAACAACCAGGGCACGATGGTGACCACTGACGGCGACCCGATCATTCCGACGATCACCATTCCTTCGAATGCGACCGCGGTGACTATCACCCAGTACGGTGTGGTGAACGCGACCCTGGCCGGCCAGCAGAACCCCTCGCAGCTGGGGCAGATTCAGCTGGCCACATTTCCCAATCCCGGCGGGCTGATGAGCATGGGCTCAAACCTGCTTTCGGCCACGCTCAGCTCCGGCGATCCGGTGCTGGGCAATCCCGGCGGCACCGAGGGCCTGGGCACGCTGCAGCAGGGGTATCTCGAAAATTCGAATGTCGACGTGGTCACCGAGTTTGTGCAGATGGTGCTGGCGCAGCGCGCCTACGAGTCGAACTCCAAGGTGATCAAAGCTGCCGACGACATGTACACGCAAGTCAACAATATGACCCGCTAGGAGCAGTACGATGACATCCTCTCCGCAATTTCTTGCCCGGCCACTCTCCGGAGCCCTGCTGCGCGCAGTGCTGCTGGCGCTGGCCGTGGCGCTGCTTTCGGCGGCGTCGGCGCTGGCATTGAGCCAGGCATCTGCTGTCCAAAACGAGCCGGCAAAATGGAAGCCGGTACGCGTGGTGAACGATGCCGCCACCGGCTCGCGTTGGCTTTTGGAACGCGACACAACCACGCCCGGTGCGCCGGGCCGCATGCGGCAAATCGCCGCGGGCCGTGCGGTTGCAGGCTATGGCGCGGCCCTGCTGGCTGCGGCCGTGGCCGCGCCCATCATGCGCGCGGGCGACCGCGTAGTAGTGGAAGACAGCGCGGAGAAAGTGACGGCGCGCTTGGAAGGAACAGTGCTGGAGCCGGCCCGTGCCGGCGCGCTGGTGAAGGTTCGGCTGGCAGCGGGAGGACAGACAGTGACCGCGCGCGCTCTTGCGCCGGGACGCGCCACGCTGGTCGCCGCTCAGGAAGGATCTACCCGGTGAAGTTTCGTTTCAATGGGCGCGTTGTATGGCGAGGGGCAGCGATGGCGCTGGCGCTGCTGTTGTGCTGCGCCACGCCGGCTGCGGGCAAGCGGTCCAAGCCCAAGCCTCCGCCGGCAACTCCGCCGGCAACTGCGCTCTCGGCCTACATCGACCGGGTCCGCGCGCAGCATGCGGCAGAGGTGCGCGAGCCGGGCTCCATCTGGTCGTCCGAGGGAAGGCTGGTGCGCCTGGGCACCGACGCCAAGGCGGCGCGCCTGCACGAGGTGCTGCAGGTTGTTGTCTCCGAAAGTCTGGCCGCCTCGACCGACGGACAGGTGAAGAACACCCGCTCGTCCAACGCCAGCTCCAACGTGACGTCGCTCTTTGGCGCGTTGAAGAGCGCCAATGCGCTGCAGAATCTGGTGGGGCAATCCTCCTCTTCGGGGCTGACGGCGCAGGGACAGAGCACGACCAGCTCCAGCCTGGAAACCACTTTTGGCGCAGAAGTGGTGGACGTGCTGCCCAACGGGATGCTGGTGGTGCAGGCCACGCGCCAGCTCACCTTCTCGCAACAGACGCAGCTGATTCGCCTGCGCGGACTGGTGCGCCCCGAGGACGTGAGCCCGCGCAATCAGGTGCAGTCGGCGGCGATGACTGACCTGGAGCTTGAAGTGACGGGCAAGGGAATCGTGAACGACTCCACCTACCGGCAGAACCCGCTCGTGCGATGGCTGCAACGGCTGCTGGTGTTTTAAGGACAGGGAATAGGGAGCAGGGAGTAGGGAATAGGAGTAGCTATGCACGGCAGAGGCGGAGTTCGGTGGTTGATCGGGAAGTGGCTGGCGGGCGTTTGCCTGCTGGCTGCCGTACCAGTGGCTCTGGCCACTGATACGCCCACGCCGGTGACCGAGATTACGCGCATTAAAGATGTGGCCAGCATTGAAGGCATTCGCGACAACCAACTGGTGGGCTACGGGCTGGTGGTCGGCCTGCGCGGCACCGGCGACAGCTCGCAGACCGTCTTTCCCGCGCAGACCTTAATCTCGGCGCTGGAGCGGCTGGGCGTGACCGTGCCGCAGACCGGCTCGAACTCGGCTGCCAATATGCAGGTAAAAAATATGGCCGGGGTCTTTGTGATGGGCACGCTGCCGCCCTTCAGCCGGCCGGGCGCGCACCTGGACATCACGGTCTCCTCGGCCGGCGACGCGCGTTCGCTCGAAGGCGGCATTCTGCTGATGACGCCGCTCTACGGGCCCGACGGGCAGATTTACGCGCAGGCGCAGGGTCCGCTGGTTCTGGGCGGATACATGGCCACCGGCGGCGGCAGCGCGCGGCAGGTCAACCATCCCACCACGGCGCGCATTCCCGGCGGGGCGCTGGTGGAGCGGGCCGTGGTCTTCGACCTGAGCCAGCTGCACACCGTCGAGGTGGTTTTGAACGACGCCGACTTTCACACCGCCGAGCGCATGGCCGCGGCCGTCAATCAATCGCTGGGCGGTGAGCGGGCGCGTGCGGTCGACAGCCGGCGAGTAGAGATTGTGCTGAAACCCGACGAGGACGTGGCCGCGCTGCTCGACAAGGTGGAAGCCACGCAGATTGCCGTCTATCCCCGCGCCAAGGTTGTGGTCAACGAGCGCACCGGCACGGTGGTGATTGGCGGCACGGTGCGCCTGCTGCCGGTCTCCATTCTGCATGGAGGCCTGGCGGTCAACGTGGTCTCGCAGACCCAGGTCTCGCAGCCGGGGCCGCTCTCGAATGGCACCACCCAGGTGGCGCAGCAGACTCAGGTGCAGGCGCAGGACAAGCCGGTAAATCGCATTGAGCTGAAGGACGGCGCCACGGTCGAGGATCTGGTGCAGGAGCTGCAGCGCATCGGCGCCGGGGCGCGCGACGTGATTTCGATTCTGCAGGCGATGAAGGAGGCCGGCGCGCTGGAGGCCGACCTGGAGGTACTGTGATGCACCTGTCTCGTATTGAAACAGCCGCGGCAAGCCCTTCCGCGGCCGCCAAACCCGACCCGCGGCTGGCCCGGGCGGCGTGTGAATTCGAAGCACAAATGATGAAAGAACTCTTAAAACCGCTGACCGCCAGCGGCGATGAAGATGCAGGTACCTCAAACGGCGAGCTTTCCGGCTCCACTGAAAGCCTGCAGGGCTTTGCGGCTGAGGCGTTGGGGCAGGCGCTGGCCAGGCAGGGTGGCTTTGGAATTGCCTCAGGAATTGTGCGGCAGCTGAGTTCGCACGGTACGACAGACGTAACCATGAGGACGAACCAAGATACCGTCCTGAGACAGTTCAAATGACTCAAGTGCCAGTAGTCCCCGCCGATGACCAGTGTGAGGAGAAATCAAGATGGAGATTCACAATAACGCGGACGTGCTGAAGAGCCTGTTGAATGTGGGCAGTTCGCCTTCGACCCAGGGAGCGCAGCCGGCGCAGGCCGCGCAGGCAACCCAAAAGCCGGGCACGCAGCCGGCGCTGGGCGGCGACAAGGCCACGGTGAGCGCTCTGGGCGCTGAAGCGGCCAGTGCGGCCAACAGCGACGTGCGTTCCGAGAAGGTTGCCTCCATCAAGGCGGCTTTGGCAGCTGGCACCTACAACGTGCCGGCTTCGGCGGTGGCGGGCAAGGTGGTCGATTCGATGCTGTCCGGTTCATCGCAATCGTAGTGAGCTTGTGAAGGCGGTGTTGCCCTATCAGGACACCATGGCTGTAAGGAGGGAAGAGTCGATGCAGGGAATGCCGCAGGTGCGCAATACCGACGAACTGAAGGCACTGGTGGGCGAGGCCACGCAGGCGCTGGCGCGGCTGGATGCGGAGCGGCTGGAAGAGCTGGCTCTGAGCTGCCGGGCGCTGCATCGCGGCCTGCAGCCGGGCGATACCCAGACGATGACGCCCGAGGCCGTGCGCGAGGCGCGGCGGCAGATGGCTGCCTTTGGCCGTGTGCTTGAAGTCACGCGCGGAAATCTTGAAGTGCTGCGCCAGATTCGCAGCTTTGAGGCCGGTTTGCTGGAGTACCGTACGCCGGCCGGGCCGCTGCCTGCGGCGATGGAGCCGGACCATGGGGTCGATTAGCTCAGCTTTCAGCATCATGACCGGCGCCTTGCAGGCCGACCAGTCCGCGCTGAACACGGTGGCCAACAATGTGGCCAACGCCAGCACGCCGGGCTACACCCGCGAGTCGGCGAACTTCTCCGAAAACTCTCCAATTACCATCAGCGGCACGCAGTACGGAACCGGCGTCAGCTTTACCGGTGCGATCTCGGTGCGCGATCGCATACTGGAGCAGCGGCTGGCGCAGCAGCAGCAGCAGGCTTCGGCCTCTTCGGCGCGGCTCACCGCGCTCGAGCAGATTCAGGCGCTCTTCACGCCGGCTTCCGGTTCCTCGACCTCCACCGCGGGCAACATCGGCAGCGATGTGACGGCCTTCTTCAGCTCTTTTGCGTCGCTGGAGGCCAACCCCACCAACAACGCCCTGCGGCAGCAGATTCTTTCATCGGCTTCCACGCTGGCCGGCGATGTCTCAAACGCCGCGGCCAGCCTGAATGCGCAGCAGGCGGCTCTCGACCAGGAAGCCTCGGGTGTAACCAGCCAGGTCAACGCACTCACCTCCGCGATTGCCAACCTCAACACGCAGATTCAATCCAGCTCGCCCAACGCCGACGCCGGAGCGCTTGAAGACCAGCGCCAGCAGGCTATTGCCAAGCTGGCGCAGCTGGTCGGCATCAATCAGATCGCGACCGAGAACAACGGACTGACCATCACCACCACCTCCGGACAGCTTCTTGTCTCGCAAGGGCTCAGCTATCAGCTCACCACCGGGCCGGTGGGCGGGCTTACGCATTTCTTCGTCGGCTCCACCGATGTGACCTCGCAGCTGGCCTCGGGCGGCGGAGAGTTGGGCGGTTACCTGACCGCGCGCGACCAGGACATTCCCTCGGCGCTCTCTTCGCTCGACCAGCTGGCCTACTCCATAGCCACCGCGGTGAATGCGCAGAACAACGCCGGCACCGATCTGGCCGGGGACAACGGCAACGCAGGCAACATTTTTTACGAGCCCACGCAGGTGGCAGGCAGCGCCAGCAGCTTTGCCGTGGTCATGACTGACCCCAACCACATCGCCGCGGCGGCCCTGGGCGCGGGCACGGGCGACAACTCCAACATCACGACGATGGCCAATCTGGCTAACCAGACTCTGGTCAACGGGCAGACGCCGATCAACTATTTCGCTGCCTTTACGTCAACGCTCGGTTCCACGGTTTCGCAGGTCACTACGGAGAACACGGCGCAGAATGCTTCGGTAACGCAACTGCAGAACCTGCGCGACTCGCTCTCCGCGGTCAACCTGAACGATGAAGCTGCGGCCATGCAGGTCTTCGAGCGCAGCTACCAGGCGGCCTCGCAGATGTTCAGCATTCTGAATTCGCTGATGGCGACGACCATCAATCTCGGGACGCAGACAGCGGTCTCGTAACGGGGAGGGAGCGGACGATGCGTGTCAATCCGTTTTACATTTCGAATCTGGTGACAGCGCTGGACCAGACGCAGAGCACCCAGCAGCAGCTGACCCAGCAACTGTCCAGCGGCGTGCGCGTCAACTCGTTGAGCGACGATCCGGTCGCTGCCGGCTCCAACGTTCTACTTCTGAACCAGATTCAAAAGGACGACTCGTTCTCGCTTTCCTCCAGCCTCGTAAGCGGTCAGCTCAAAATAGCGGACACCGCGCTGGGCTCGGTGGTCTCGCAGCTCACCCAGGCCATTTCGCTGGCCACCAGCGGCAACAACGGCTCGCTCAACGACAGTCAGCGCCAGGCCATCGCGCAGCAGCTGGCCGGCATTCGCGACGAGATTCAATCGCTGGCCAACTCTGCCTACCAGGGCCAGTACATTTTTGCCGGCGGCCAGTCCGGCACGGCTCCCTTTGCCACGGACGAGTCGACCTCGCCCGCCACCACCACCTACAACGGCGATACCAACGTCAACTATCTGCAAACGCCGAACGGGCAGACCATTCAGCTGAATATTCCCGGCAGTCAGATCTTCACCGCCGGCGGCACCAACGATGTCTTTGCCGCGCTCAACAATCTCATCAACGACTTTACGAGCGGCCTCAGCGTCACGGCCTCGGCCGGCGATTTGACCTCGCTGAACACCGCACTGAATTACGTTTCGCAACAGCGCGTGGTGCTGGACAACTCGCTCACCCGCCTGACCGCCGCCACTGACGCGGTGAGCAGCGAGAAGATGCAGCTGACTGTCGACCAGACCAACCTGATGCAGGCCGACTTTGCCTCCGTGGCCACGCATTTGTCGCTGGCCAGCACGCAGCAATCTGCACTCGAGTCGGTCATCGCCCAGCTCGGCTCGCAAAGCCTGTTTCAGAAACTCTGAGGCGGCCCTCGCCTCGCGCAACCGGACGGCCCTGCCCGTCGTGTCTCCAGCGGCGCAGCAGGAGGACGCGATGGAGAACAGCCGCCGCCACAACCAGCCCAAGCGCAAGCCCACGCGCAAAAAGAAACGCAAGCCTCCGCTTGAATACCGCTGGCCGCCGGAGTGACACGCGCTCTCAATCGCAAAGCCCGCACGTCTATACTTGAGCCGAAGGGGAACTCGAGCGTGCTTTCGGCACTGCGTTTCTTGTGGAACTCAACTCGCGGCAATCGGCTGCGTCCGTGGCGCAGCCCGTTCATCCGTTGGCGCGTGGAAACCTACTCCGGCAAGAAAGCCGAAACGCTTACTGCAAAAGATGTGATGGGCTTCTTCTGGTCTGAGCGCTGGGATCTGCTGCGCTTTCTGGTTTGGACCAGCCGCATGCAGCGAGAGGCGCGCAAAAGGGGTTGAATGCGAATCTTTTTCTCGTTCCTGATGGTTCTGGGCGGAGCCGCAGCTATTTCCGCGCAGCAGTTGCCGCCGCCTGAGCCTGCCGCTAATTACCCCTCACCCTCCGACTCCATACAAACCCTGCGCGTGACCACCACCGAAGTGCTGGTGCCCACGCTGGTTGAAAAGAACGACGGCAGCATTCTCTACGGCCTCAAGCCATCGGACTTCATCCTAGAAGATAACGGCGTACCGCAGAAGATTCGCGTGCAGGAGGAGATGGACACCGCGCCCGTTGCGCTGGTGGTTGCGGTGGAGCAGGGAGGCATGAGCGCGCTTGAGTTCGACAAGGTGGCCAAGCTTGGTCCGCTGCTGGAGATGTTTCTCTCCGACGCCAACAGCCAGGCCGCACTGATTGGCTTCGACAGCCAGCCGCACCTGCTGCATCCCTTCACACACTCGCAGGAGGAGTTGACCGAGCAGCTCAAGAACCTGGACGCGGGCAATGGCGGCGCGGCGATTCTCGACACCGTAAGCTACGCGGTCGATCTGTTGCAGACGCAGCCCAAGGAGTACCGCCGCGTGTTGCTGCTCATCAGCGAGAAGCGCGACCACGGCAGCAAGTTCACCAAGCCGGAGCTGCTGGTGCAGAAAATCGGCCGCTCCGACGTGTTGGTGCTCAGCGTGGCCTTCTCACCGGCGCGCGCCCAGTTTGCGCACGACATCAAGGACTCCGGCGATGACCGCACTATGAATATGCTGTCGTCGCTGGTGATGATTGTGAAGGCCTTCAAGAAGAACGTAGCGCGCGAGATTTCGCTGATGAGCGGCGGCGAATACACCACCTTCGTCAACGACAAGAATTTTCAGGCAAGAGTATTGAGCGCAGCCAAGCATGTGCGCAACCGGTACCTGATCACCTTCAGCCCCTCGGATCCAACGCCGGGACTGCACACTATTCGCGTGCGCACGCGCGAGGACTACGGCGCGCGCATTGTGGCCCGCGCTAACTACTGGCGCCAGTCCGATAAGTAAGCCTGCGGGAATCAGTTGTTTAATTCGGTACAGGCAGGTTGGCAGGCGGGCCCAGAAATTCGCGCACACGGCGCATTCATGGTACTCTCATACCAGACACTTAAGAGTGGACTGAGACCGTAAGAGGAGTAACACACGCCGTGCTGGCGACTGCTAAGAAATCTGAACTGATTGAACGCTTCCGCACCCATGAGTCCGATACCGGATCTCCCGAGGTCCAGATCGCGATCCTGAGCGAGCGGATCGGTGAACTGACTGAGCATTTCAAGACCCACAAGAAAGATCACGCATCTCGTCGTGGCCTTTTGATGCTGGTGAGCAAGCGCCGCCGTCTGCTGGATTACCTGAAGACGCACGATTCCGATCGCTACCGCGATGTAATCGGCAAACTCGGTATCCGCAAGTAAGCTGGAAAGCCACCCATTTGAATCGGAAGCGCCCAGACCGTCTCCTGGTCATGGCCCCTGAATTACACATTATCTGGGGCAATGGTGCACCTGGCGAACCCACAACCGTGCCGGGGCTTGCGCAGAGCTATCGTCTCTGCCGGGCCCACGCGCACATCCGTGTGGCACGCATCTCCCGCCTTCGCCCGCGCAGCGGCGCCTTCCTTATCCAAGTTTCCCAAGTGAACAAAATGAAAAGAGGACACTATGTCTACCAAGCATGAAGTAACTGTCGAGCTTGCAGGCGGCAAGCGTCTGGTCTTTGAGACCGGCCGCATTGCCAAACAGGCCAGTGGCTCCGCACTGGTCACCACGGGCGAAACCGTCGTCCTGGCAACAGCCGTTGCATCCCCCGATCCCCGCGAGGGCATCGACTTCTTCCCGCTTACGGTTGACTACCGCGAGTACACCTATGCCGGCGGCCGCATTCCCGGCGGATTCATCAAGCGCGAAGGCCGCCCCAGCGAAAAGGAAATTCTCACCTGCCGCCAGATTGATCGTCCCATCCGTCCGCTGTTCCCTGATGGTTTCCGCAACGAGACCCAGGTCATCGCGCTGGTCTTCTCCGCCGATAAGGAGAACGATCCCGATGTGGTCGGCATCAATGCCGCCGCGGCTGCGCTGGCGCTGTCTGACATTCCCTTCAGCACCACGGTTGGAGCCGTGCGCGTGGGCCGCGTGGAAGGCGAGTTTGTGGTTAACCCCACCTACTCCGAGCGCGCTGCCACCACACTGAACATCATGGTCGTCGGCCACAAGGACGGCATCGTGATGATTGAGTCCGGCGCCAAGGAAGAGACCGAAGAGGTCATCCTGGCCGCCATTGAATTCGCACATGGCGAAATCAAGAAGATTGTCGCTGCCAT
Organism: Occallatibacter sp.; assembly: GCA_036384955.1. Lineage (GTDB taxonomy): Bacteria > Acidobacteriota > Terriglobia > Terriglobales > Acidobacteriaceae > Telmatobacter. Next base: position 10,144 of record DASVLI010000069.1, on the reverse strand, counting down.
TGAAGAGCTGGTTGCGTTGGGCGGCAAGAAGAAGCGTGCCTTTACGGCGCCTGAGTTTGACGAAGCCTACTACGCGGAGCTGAAGGCCAAGATTGGCGACCGTTTGAAGGATGCCCTCGACACCAAGGTCCACGCCAAGACCGAGAGCTACGCGCTGGTCAAGCAGATCAAGGACGAACTGGCCGCCGGGTTGCCGGCCGACGATCCGTCCGCCAAGAAGAAGCTCGGCACCTACTACGAGCATCTGCGTGAGCGTACCTTCCGCGAGCAGGTTACCAAGGAGCGCATCCGCCCCGACCGCCGCGCCTTCGACGAGATTCGCGCCATCAGCATTGAAACCCGCGTGCTTCCGCGCACCCACGGCTCGGCGCTCTTTACCCGCGGCGAGACGCAGGCCCTGGTTACCGCCACTTTGGGCACGGCCGACGACGGCCAGCGCCTGGAGAGCTACGAAGGCGAGCAGCGCAAGAATTTCATGCTTCACTACAACTTCCCGCCGTTCAGCGTTGGTGAAACAGGACGTATGACCGGTGTGGGCCGCCGTGAAGTGGGCCACGGAGCGCTGGCCGAGCGTGCCATTACGCCCGTGCTGCCCGACGTGACCGAGTCGCCCTACTCCATGCGCGTGGTCTCCGACATTCTGGAGTCGAATGGCTCCTCGTCGATGGCCTCGGTATGCGGCGCCAGCCTGGCGCTGTATGACGCAGGCATCCCGCTGAAGGGTTCGGTGGCCGGTGTGGCCATGGGCCTGGTAAAGGAAGGCGACGACTACGCCATCCTGACCGACATTGCCGGCGCTGAAGATCACTACGGCGACATGGACTTCAAGGTAGCCGGAACCCGCAAGGGAATTACCGCGCTGCAGATGGACATCAAGATTGGTGGCCTGACCCGCGAGATTCTGCAGCAGGCTCTGGAGCAGGCTCGTCAGGGCCGTCTCTTCCTGCTGGACAAGATGGACGCTGCACTGGCCGGTCCGAACTCGGAGCGCTCGATGTACGCGCCCCGCATCGAGACCGTTCAGATTCCCACCGACAAGATCCGCGACCTGATCGGCAAGGGTGGCGCCACCATCCGTGGCATCGTCGAGCAGACCGGCGCCAAGATCGACGTCGACGATACGGGCCGCGTGAGCGTTGCCTCCAGCGACGCCGACGGCCTGAAGAAGGCTCTGGCGATGATCAACGACATCACCGCCGTGCCGGAAGTGGGCAAGACCTACCTGGGCAAGGTTGTCCGCCTGGCAGAGTTCGGCGCATTCGTCGAAATCTTCCCCGGCACCGACGGCTTGCTGCACATCTCTGAAATCGCCGAGCACCGCGTGAAGGACGTCAAGGACGAACTGCGCGAAGGCGATCAGGTGATGGTGAAGGTTCTGGCGCTCGAAGGCAACCGCATCAAGCTCAGCCGCAAGGCGCTCATCAAGGAGCAGAAGGCCAAGCTGGCAGTCGCCAGCGGCACCGCTCCCGAGGCGGAAGGCGAAGAGCAGGTTGAAGCCCCCGCGGCTCCTGCAGCTCCGGCGCGCCCACGCCATGAGTTCGACGAACGCCAGCCGCGCTCCAACCAGAGCACGATTCTGATCGAAGGCGGCGACGACTTCGATGAAGAAGAAGGCGAAGAGATCGACGAGGAGAACGAGCCGAACTTCAACCGCGCCGATGGCGCGCCTGCTGTTCCGGCCCAGGGCGGCGGAGCAGCCCGTCCAGCAGGCGGCGTACCGGCGAATCGCCGTCGTCGTCGCCGTCGCGGCACACGCCCCGGCACTGGCGGCGGCCAAGGCAACTAAGCCGCTGAACGACTAAAAGGCCCGGACGAGAGTCCGGGCCTTTTGTTTTGCTCAAAAATTAGCGCGCGGATTTCGTGCCGCCCTTGGCAGTAGTCGCGTCTCCGGGATCCATCAGCGCTCCGGCAAAGAGCAGGGCATTGGTGGTTCTCTCACGAACCAAGAAAACAAAAGGCCTGTCGAGCGATACTTGGAAAACGTTCGGCGCTGACAGAATTCCGGCAGGTATGGCTCCTATCAACGTCTCCGCATCGGCGTGAACACCGTGCTTGTCCGCGCCGAAATTAATCGACTGCGCGAGGTCGCTGACTTTGGAATTCACCGCAGGGATCATCCCCTTTGAGAAGTCGTTAGGATCGCGAAAAGTCTGTCCACTGCTAATGCCGTCAAGATGCTCGAAGATGTCGAGGATGCCCATCACCGTTAGAGCACTCTCCAGGTGTGTCGTGGTATTAATCTCAAACTGCGTGAGCGTCACAGTCCCATAGCGTGAGGTACTCATGCCGTCGAGTGCATCAGGATGCGTGACCAGAAACTGCTCCAGTTCCTGAATCGTTGACTTCGGAGCAGGAAGGACGAACGTCACTTCTACGCGACCGCAGGGCAGGGCAACGGCTTCGAATTGGTCGTTTTTCAGGTGCGGATATTTCCAGAGTTCACTGTAGACCCGCAGTACCTTCCGCTTCTCTCCAGACTGAAGTCGAAACTCTCCCGGCTCTGGTTCGCTTTGCATGAAGATTTTTTCCCAGCTCTGCCGCATATGAACGCCAGAGCTGAGCCGGACTTGATTCAGTGGTGAAACCGGCGGAAGGTGCCCAACACTCTGCCTGCTGCCGCGCAAATCTGATTCGCTGGGCAGCCTCTCGCCCGTGCTGACCAGTTGCAAGCCAAAATTACTGGACGCACTCTCCATAAAGCGTGGGTCGAGCAATCCGCGACCAGCCTTCGGAGATCGATAGAGGAGCCGGTTTTCCATCCACAGTGATTCAGGTTCATACGTCTGGCCGTCCCACATAAGGCCAGGGCGAGCCTTGGCGGGAATTGGTTGCTTCGGCTTTTCCATCACTGCCAGAACCATGCGCGCTGGAAAGCGAAGATCTGGGTAGGCCCCCCATCCAAAGGCACGGCCGAATTCCTCCCTGGCTTCATCCCTGCTTGAACTCGACTGAATTGCGCCCAGAAGAACGGTGAGCGAAAGCGGCGCTATTACGACATTTTTGTCTGGGGCCTCGGAATGCACCTGAGCAAGCAAACGCGCGCCGAACATGTCGTTTCCGCGCAGGAGGGTTCGCAGTCCATTTCCTGACTCTGGCTGAGAAAGGATTGCGCTTGCGCTACCGAGGGCAATGATCAGAAAAACTGCATGTCGCGATAACAATCTGGCTGGCATGCAAGCCATAATAAGCTCCCTTTGCCTGCAAACGCTGTACTCACTCATATTTCGCTGCGCGAAAGAATGACACGGGAAATCGCTGTACCGATTTCGACAGTCCAACAGGTTGCGTGGGGTTACTCACCCTCGGTTTCAGGTGCAGGTTTCAGCGCGGCGTGCCCCTTGGATTTGGAGTCGATGGCGCTCACCTTGTTCCGTTCGCCGCTCTTCTTGTCGCCGTACATGCGCAGGTCGGCGGCAATGCACAGCGCCTCGATGTCGTTGGCGTCGTCGGGGAAGATGGCGATGCCGATGCTCGCGCCCACCCACACCGTGTGGCCTTCCACGCTTTGCGGCTGGTTCAGCTTGACCATAAGCGAGTGCGCCACCTGGCGGGCCTGCGCGCGGTCGGTGGGCTCTTCCAGAATCACGCAGAATTCGTCGCCGCCGGTGCGCGCCACTGTGTCCGAGCGGCGCACGCGGCTGGTGAAGATGGCGCCCACCTGGCGCAAAATTACATCGCCCGCATGATGTCCCAGCGAGTCGTTCACACGCTTGAAGTGGTCCAGATCCACAACCAGCAACGCGGTTTTTGAGCCCATGCGGCGCGCGCGCTCCACGGCAATGGCCAGCCGGTCAAGGAAGAGCCGGCGATTGGGCAGCCCGGTCAGTTCGTCGTGCAGCGCCAGATAGCGGCTGTGCTCCAACTGCCCCTCGAAGAGAATCAAAATCATGCCGACGGCGACGATGTACTTGGGCAAATCCCAGACTGGGCTTGCTGCCGTTAAAGCAGGCAGCCAGTTCTGGACAAGCATGTCGGCCTGATAGGTGAGCGCCCAGGCCGCGAACCCTGCCACCGTAATTACGGTGCTGGCGGTGAACTGGCGATAGGCATACCAGAAGTGAATGCAGCAGCCGACGTAGATGGCGAACAACATGCCGTTGATCGCCGCCTCAATCCCCATGCCAGGACGATTCTGCACCGCGAGCAGGAAGATGGCCAGCAGCAGGTAGAGCAGGATGATGAACCAGCGCAATGGCTGGCGGAGAGAACGCGGGTCAGTAAAGGCCACGGCAATGGGGCCGATGGCAAAGCAGAACGCGGCTGGAGCCAGCGCCCAATGCAATGCGGGGCCGGCATTCGCCACCACGATGTAGAGCAGGGAAGTTCCCAGCAGCATGCACAGCATCCACACCGACGAGCGGGTTCTGCGATAGGGAACCGAAGCGTAGCTGAAGAGGATTCCGGCCGAGACAAGTGCGGCCAGTTGGGTGTCCTTTATGAAGGCTCCCCAGGCGCCGTTGCCCGGCAGCAGCATGGACGCGGCAAAATGCAGCGCGATCATGATCCATCCAGCCAGCCAGATGGCTGCTGCGCGCGTTGAGCTGCGACGCGCTGCGGAGGCAAACGCGCATGCCAGCACCAAAACGGCGAGCAAATCGGGGAGTTTACTCCAGACCAACGCCAGAACCTCAATTCTTCATGCTACAGCCTTTACTTTGAAGGAGCTGTCCTGAATGCGTACATAGCTCTTTGGTTATCTTTGGTGACTCAAGGATGCACCGGGGTAATCGTTCGTAATTTCCGTACCGTGATTCCCTGGATGCGCGGCGCGGAAAATCTGGTAGCGTGGTTGGGCAAGGTCATTAAACTCAAGGCGATGGCAGCTAGTCTCTATATCGTGGTTGAAGGCGAAGACCCCGGCTACGACATCTTCGTAAACGGGCGCGCACTGGCGCGCAACGAAGATGCCCTGGAACGGCTGGCCAACCGCCTTGGCGTCAGCACTTTACTGGACTTCTTTTCCGCCGACGAAAATTCCATGGCGCTGCTGCTGGAGCAGGGCGCGGGCAATCCCGAGTGGGCGCGTCATCTGCCGGCGCCGCAGTGGTTCGATCCCGCAGACGGACTGCGCACGATCGCCACGCTGGCCCAGTTTCTTGAAGAGTCCCCGGCCGCGCTGGGCTCGGAGACGCACGACGTACTGCAGGAGCTGCGCGAGTACGGTCACGTACTGCTGAAGACCGCCGACCACCACCTGCGCTGGCATCTGGCTGTCAGCTGGCGCTAGCTTTCCCGATTAATCAGCCTGCTACTTCCTCCGGCTCGCGCGGAGAGAAGACATTGCCCATGCGGCGAATCTGCGCGCCCACGCCGCGCAGCTTTTCTTCGATGCGCTCGTAGCCGCGATCCATGTGGTAGACGCGATCCAGAATCGACTCGCCATCGGCCACCATCGCGGCCAGCACCAGCGAAGCCGAAGCGCGCAGGTCCGAGCACATCACCGCGGCCGCGGAGAGCTTTGCCGGCCCGCGCACCGTGGCCGAACGGCCGTCTACCTTGATGTTGGCGCCCATGCGCACCAGCTCCTGCACGTGCATAAAGCGGTTTTCGAAGATGTTTTCCTTCACCAGGCTGACGCCCTCGGCCTGCGTGGCCAGCGCCATATACTGCGCCTGCATGTCGGTAGGGAAGCCGGGATACTCTTCGGTCGAAATGTCGACGGCGCGCAGCGCGCCATCGCGGCGCACGCGGAGAGTGTCCGGGCCGAGTGTTTCGATGCGCGCTCCGGCCTCTTCAAGCTTGGTGATGACCGCGCTGAGATGCCGCGGATTGCAATTGTCCACAATCAGGTCGCCGCCGGTGATAGCGCCGGCGATAAGGAACGTGCCGGCCTCGATGCGGTCGGGATTGATGCGATGCCGCGCGCCATGCAGGCTGGTGACGCCCTGCACGCGCATGGTGGATGTGCCCGCGCCTTCAATCTTCGCGCCCATGGCTACCAGCAGCTCGGCCAGGTCGGTGACTTCGGGCTCGCGCGCGCAATTCTCCATCACGGTTTCGCCGTCGGCAAGCACGGCGGCCATCAGCAGGTCTTCGGTGCCGGTCACGGTGATCTTGTCAAAGACAATATGCGCGCCCTTCAGCCGTGTCACGCGCGCTTCAAGGTAGCCGTGCTCCTGCAAGATGGTTGCGCCCATCTTTTCCAGGCCCTTGATGTGCAGATCGATGGGTCGGCCGCCGATGGCGCATCCGCCAGGCATGGCCACACGCGCCATTCCCGTGCGCGCAATCAGCGGACCAAGCACCAGCGAGCTGGCGCGCATGGTCTTCACAATTTCGTACTTGGCTTCGGGGTCGGAGAGAACCTTGCAGCAGATCTTGGTGCGGTGCTGCGCGCGGCCGTAGCCCAGCTCCACCTCGGCGCCCATGGAGGCCAGCAGGCGGCGCTCGGTTTCAATGTCGCGCACCTGCGGAATGTTTTCCAGCGTGACTTCGTCCTCGGTAAGGATGGCCGCGGCCATGCAGGGAAGTGCCGAGTTCTTCGCGCCCGAAACGCGAATAGTGCCGACCAGCGGATTGCCGCCGCGAATGACGAATTTATCCATGAAGCGTACAGTACTCCTGAACTTCCAGTGTAAATTGCGGCAGCGCGCGAATGCGATGAACCAGCCCACGGGATACAGGAGACATAGTTGTGAGAATCCAGGATATAACCGTTCGCTTCTGGAGTCTGATTGCCGCATGGGGCATAGCATGGCTGGGGTTCACTGTGTCCATTGCCGTCGAAGACTCCCTGAGCTACATCCTCCACGGCCGGTCTGTGTGGCTTCTTTGCGCAACGGTATCTGTTTGGGCTCTGTTGATCTGGGGACTGCTAATCAACTCATGGCGTAAGCAGAGAAGAGCACTTGCAAATCGTTGGTGGCGTCTGGTGTGTATTCATTTTCTTCTGTTGCCGGCACTGTTGGCGCTGTATTGGGGCCTGCATGTCATCCAGGTGTCTACATACGACCTGGCAGTCGTGAATGGGCAGTTCGTGCAGCTTCATTTCCAGACGGGGTACATCAAGGATCGTATATTCTGGCTGGTGCCAATTGATTTCTTGATGCTGCTGGTCTGGGGAATTCTGGCTATCGGAAACAGCCTGTTTCATCGAAATGCCGCATCTGCCTAAGCGCTTGTCGCCGCATCGGGAATGGGCTACCATCGACCTCAAGCACGACAGGAGTCTGGTCATGTCTCAATTCGATAGGATCACGCAGAACCCCGAGGTGATGGGCGGACGCCCGTGCATTCGCGGCATGCGCGTGACCGTCGGCATGGTCGTCAGCCAGATCGGTTCCGGGCAGAGCATCGAGTCCATCCTGGCCGACTATCCCTACCTTGAGAGAGAAGACGTGCTCCAGGCGCTCCGCTATGCGGCATGGAGAGCGGAAGAACGCGAAGTGCTGCTCGAAAGCGCATGAAGATTCTGATCGACATGAACCTGTCACCCAAATGGGAGGCGGTACTCGTGTCGCACGGAATGGAGGCCATCCACTGGTCTGGCGTTGGCCTCGCCTACGCATCTGACTTCGCAATCATGGAATATGCGGCGAAGTTTGGATTCCTTATCCTGACCAGCGACCTGGACTTTGGAATTGCGTTGGCGATGAAGGGTGCCCGCAAGCCAAGCGTGGTACAGATACGCGCAGAGGATTTGCGTCCGGAAACTCAGGGCGAGATTGTGATTCGCGCTTTGCGGCAGATGAAGGAAGAACTTGAGCGCGGCGCCCTGGTCACAATTGAACCAAAACGTACCCGTCTGAGAATCCTGCCGATGCAGCAGAACCAGTAGTTGGACTTCCAGAAACCGACTGGCTGATTTCTAAAAATCCACCGCGTTGTCTTCAATGGCCAGGCGGACGTTGCCGTCGCTTTTGGCCAGGCGGCGCACCGCCTCGGGCTTGTCCACCCTGGCTTTCAGCATCACCAGCGCCACAGGCACGCTGCGACCGGCGCTCTTGATGGTGTCCACTGCCGTCACGCGGTCGATATTGCAGGCACTCATCAGAATGCGGATGCCGCGCTCCACCAGTTTGGAGTTCTGCATGTGCACGTTCACCATCAGGTTCTCGTACACGTAGCCCATGCGGGTCATGGCACCGGTGGTGATCATGTTCAGCACCATCTTTTGCGCGGTGCCGGCCTTCATGCGGGTGGAGCCGGAGATGACCTCGGGGCCCACGTCGGCCACAACCGCGATATCCGCGGCCGCTTCAAGCGGCGTGCCATGGTAGCAGGTCACCGCAGCGGTTTTGGCGCCGCGGGCACGGGCATAGGCTACGGCGGCTACCACGTAGGGTGTGCGGCCAGAAGCAGAAAGGCCAACTACAACATCTTTGCGGGTGGGGCGGCGGCGCGCGATGTCGCGCTGGCCCAGTTCTTCGGAATCTTCGTTTACTTCCACGGCCGAGGCAAGCGCCTTCGGTCCGCCGGCCATGATGTATTGCACCTGGCCCGGAGCGGTGGAGTAGGTGGGTGGACACTCTGACGAGTCAAGCGCGGCAATACGGCCGCTCGATCCCGCACCGACATAAATCAGCCGGCCGCCGTCACGCAAGCTGCGCGCCACCTGGTCAATGACCTGTGCGATTTCGGGGATGGCCTTCTTGACAGCCGCCGCCACCTTCGCATCCTCGTGGTTGATGATGCGCGCGATATCCAGAGCGGACTTGGTGTCAAAGCCTTGGGAGGCTTCGTTCTGGCCTTCGGTGACAAGCTGCTGAAGGAGCGACGTTGGATCTTTCCGGACGTCGTCTTTTTTGGTTGCTTCCGACATTTCCTGCATCACTGGACTGCTCGCCATCAAGTGCGACCCCGATTTATTGTAGCCGGAATTGGACGATTGGCCAGTGATTTCTGTAAGGGGTAAACTCGTCCGTCACTTACCGTCGGCGAGCACCTCTCGAATTGCGTTGTGGAATGCAGGGCGAACTGTACGAATCGATTGGCTTTGACGGTTGGGCCAGGTGCGATTGGTCAGCAGCACCACGGCAACCGCGGCGTCCAGGTCAATCCACAGCGAACAGCCGCTGAAACCCAGATGTCCGATGGAGTGCGCTGAAAAGCGCGTGCCCGAAGAGGAGTCCTCGGAAGGCGTATCCCAGCCCAGCGCGCGAGAGCTGCCGGCTGGCAATTGACGCTCGGCGAACTGCGCGACGGTTGCCGCATCGAAGATCGATTCGCCGCCTCGCGCTCCGTCCAAAATCGCTCCGGCAAAGCGCAGCAGGTCCGGCACGTTGGAGAAGAGGCCGGCATGTCCCCCCGCGCCGTGCAGCAGCCAGGCGTGCTCATCCTGCGCCTCGCCCTGGATGCGGCGCATGCGGAGTGTTTTGTCCTCTTCGGTCGGCGGAATCAACTCCCGCAGACCGTGCGGCGGACAGAAGCCAGTGGCGCTCATGCCCAGCGGCGCAAAAATCTCGCGGGTCGTCCAGTCGGCCAGATATTCGCGCGTCACCACTTCCAGCGCCTTGCCCAGCAGCATGAATCCGTGGTCGGAGTACTCGGCACGCGTGCCGGGGTCAGCCTCCAGAGGCATTTGCAGGGTAGCGCGGAAGAGCATCGCCGGGGTGGTGCAGGTTTTGAACAGCGGCACGTATCCGGGCAGGCCGGAGCTGTGCGCCAGCAGGTGGCGCAGCGTCACGGTGCGCGCCTTGTCGCCGGGCGTGCGGCCGATGACAAAGCCGGGCAGAAATTCGCCCAGGGGCGCATCCACGTCCAGCTTGCCGCGCTGGGCCAGCAGCATGGTTGCGGCCGTGGTGGCCGCCACTTTGGTGATGCTGGCAATGTCGAAGATAGTTTGCGCGGTGACGAGAGGCGCGCCGTCGTCGTAGGTGAAAGCGCCGAGCGCGTCCGCGAGGACGATCTGGCCGCCCGCCAGCACGCCAAAGGCGCATCCGGGAAAGGCTCTCTGCGCAATCGCGTCGCGCAGAAGTTGAAAGACCGGCGCAAACGCGCCGCCACGGGCTGCATGCACTGCTCGATCAGTTTCCATGGTTCTGCTTTGCATCCTACTCCCATTTTGAGGGGGTGCGTTTCACGTTTGGAGAGGGCTTCCGGGCGTGCGCGGCGAATTCGCGCTATCCTTGCGATGAATTCAACCGTCTATTCAGACGGGGAGGTTTGTGAATCTCCGTATGCCCTCACAATTCAGGACATTGAC